>NZ_JBBHKS010000012.1:0-135623 GCF_037389975.1 Stygiolobus sp. CP859M
ACTGGTCAGAGAAGCTCGTGAAGGACAACGTGGTGTCTGAGCTCAAGTCCAACCGGAGGCTCCTCAGGGTCGAGTCGGCCCGGGGGACCCTCGAGGAGGTGGAGGGACACCTCCGAGTGGGAGACCTACCCCCCGGAGTCTACTACGCCGACCTGACCCTGGGAGGCCGAGTGGTTACTGTAAAATTGCTAGTCCAAGAATATAAAGGTGACTCCGGGACACACGTCAGATACCTCTACACGACCGATCTCTCGCTCGGCGAGGAGGAGATCGAGGAGGCATGGAGGATGAGGTGGGAGATCGAGAAGCTTCACAGGGACGCCAAGGCCCTTGGACTGGAGGACTCTTCGTTCTGGAGGAGAGAGAGGCTTCAGGGTTACCTCACGATCTTCACCATCATGGTCAACGTCGTCAGGGAGCTGATAGGGGAGCTGAACCTGAGGAGCGTGGAGGCGTTCCTCAGGTTCGTTGAACGTTATTTAGGTGGACCGCCGGGGCTGATGAAAATCTTTAAGTTACGTTAAAGTCCCATAACTGCTGTAAAGAAGTACATGAAGAGTTACACGCTGGTCTTACTGGCGTGAGTGTTGGTAAGTTTTCTCCCCTCTTGTCACTAAGGCATGTGGGTTTAGGCAGTTAGAGCGTGCTCAGGGTTTTACTCGGTTACGGCTTCTACCGCGGTTAGGAGTGCCAAATAGCAGTGGATTACGTCTTCCTCATTCAAATTACCATGTTTTCACTCCATTAATGCATCCGTTGAGGTATTTCTCTATTGATTCGCCGTCTCAAACGACTTACCAAGCCCACTAGGTTTGGCATTCATTATTACGGGTTCGTGTACGCGTGGTGTACAACCTAACATACGTAAAGGCAAAACGCCACTCCTGCCCGATTAAGGCACTCCTAAAATAGTTAATGCAGTGGTCTCAAGCTTTACTCCAGAGCCTAGCCCATCATCTATGTAATCCAAAGGCAGTGCTATTAGTCAGTCCAACACGTCATCAATTACTTGACGTTAATTTCTCACTATTCCTAAATCAAATCCCATTCTGTTAACCTCATTTAAAGTATCTTTTACGGTCTTTATAAGTGAGTTAAATGATGTTTCGTACTCATTCACTAGGCTTAATAATAATTCTTCGAATCTACTTCCCTTTATATCAAGAATAAGAGTCCCTACTATTTTTGTTGTTTTTTCTACTTCCTTTTCGGTGCTATTAATATATTCAAGGCTTGACCTTAAAGTCTTAATGTAATCACTCGCTATCTGTCTCTTAGTCTCGTCATCAAGACCTGAAGAAGATATGAGGGAGTAATAAAGTGTTTCTACTAACTTCTGAAACTTTTTGAAGTCTGAGATCTCCCTTAAGAGTTTTAATCCTAATCTATAGACAGATATTTCATCAGAAGTAGTAAGCTGGTTCACTATAATTACTCTTCTCTTTAAGGTATCTATGTTATTTACGGTTTCGGTTACTGAAATAGCTTCGTCAATCATGTGTTTGATTATCTTCATTAAACTCTTTAGTGAGGAATACATAGGGAAAACATTACCTATATCCTCTATTTTAAGTGTGTTCTTTACTGAATTTACGATCATTTCTATTTCATTCTCTAATTTTTCGTATTGTTGTTTTATCTTTAATATCTCCTCCTTTATATTCTCTATTGTGTGATAAAGTTTAACCAGAGTTTCGATGCTTCCCGAAAACTCGGGATACTGCATAAAAACTATAATACTGTAAAGCCTGCCTAGCAAAATTCCAGTAGAGGATAAGGTCTTATTATAGCTCACAAAAAGTTGTGTTAGTCTTTCGTTTATCTCTCTAACGAACTTAGTGTCGTCATCTCTCCAGCTCATAATATTAAATTATTAATCACGGAGATAATATTTGATAATTAGTGTTTTATCAATAGAGATTGTTGAAAATTATATTTAATTCTAGTAGATTATTAAGATTAAATTTTATTTATTTTACTGGAGTTATTAAAAATATTTTAATTCTATATCAATAATTAGTGAACATTTTATCAGCTGTAATTATATACACTCTATTTCCTGTTTCAGATATCTTCTTTATTTCATCGAGAATTTCTGCCTTTTTCTCCTCGGTTTGATACTCCTCCGGGTATTCAATGATCACTATAGCATTCTTAGCCTTGGAAATCAAAGCCTTCAGGACAGCAAACGATAACGTAGAAGGTTCCTTTACCTCCGTGTTGTTCTTCAGTACTCTACCCTCCTTAGTTAACTTTAATCCATCACCTAGGTCTCTATCACCTAGCTTCTTCAATTTATGTATTGTCATCCTACATTTCTCTGAGAACAGTTGAGCTTCTTCCTCGTTATTGAGAGCGGAAAAAGAGGCTGAAAGAATAAAAGGTCTAGCATAAGGCACATAAATCAGTTCACTCACTCCCTCTTTCTTTATGAACTCCTCTCTGACGTCATATAGGATCGGTTCTAGAATACTTTCAATGAGGGATTGGGATATGTCGGTGAGTTGTTGATGAATACCAATGGCTTTTTGATTTGTCTCCCTAGCTGTGACTACCAGTACTTTATTCAGTTCGTCCGCACTTATCTCTCTGTTGAAGCCCTTATTTTCCAATGGCAGTTTTATGTTTACTTCTGTATGTAAATTGCCACTGCTCACTTCCATTTTTGCGTCGAGGAAGAAGTTCTTTACACTTGTATACCGTGATAAATCAATGGAAATCGAGTTACTTGAGACATTTTCCAATTCGAAACCAGCGAACCGTCTGATCACATCCGATACTCTAATATCAAACAGTAAAGACTCTTTTAGCCTGATTACTCCATCTACAACAGTTAACTTTAAGGTCGTGTTTAATGAAGGTATTACAGACGGTAAGATGTAGGAAGGATTAGCATTTCTGAACGCTAATTCTCTGTAAACTGATGCTACCTCAAATATCGTAAAGTAAAGCTTCCTTATTAAGTCTTCATACGCTCTTTCAAGTCTGAAATTCAACTCCCACGATACTTTCTTTTTGATATTCTCTAAGCCTTCATCATCAAGTATTTTATACTTCTCGATTAAATCACTTAAGTCCTTATATCCGTAGAATATATGACATGTCATAAAAGCTAGTTGTAATCATTAAAAATAAAAAAGTGTTATGAAGTTTCTAACTCTTTGAAATAAGAATAAAACTGTCAAATAGAATTGAGTAAGTATGTGGTGGTGGAAATATTACTTTATGTCTTTCATGGTTATCCTACTGACTGAAACGCTGATATCGTTGATAGTTCCTTCAACAGTTGTTAATACTCTCGCTGAACTAGTTTTAGCATTTTTAATATGGTATCTGCTATCTCCCTATATAATGATATCGGCACTCAGAATTAAAGAGGTAAAGGATGAAAACTTGTTAAGGTTAGCAAGCTATTCAGCCGCTCTCTTAGGTGTTAAACGCGTAAAGGTTTACGAAATTCAGTCAAGTTATCTGAACGCTCTGGCTTTTGGTAACGTGTTCTTCAACGCCGTAGCATTGACTAAACCTTTAATTGAGGGTTTAAATGATAAAGAACTTGTTGCCGTTCTAGCTCATGAGTTCGCACATATAAAGAACAAAGATACGGAGATCCAGTGGTTTTACATCCTAGCAGTTAACATTGTGTACGCTTTACTATCATTTTATATGCTTCCCTTAGGGCTATTTGCACTCGCTTTAGGTATAATAAGTATGTTCTATTTTCATAGATATTTGGAGAAAAAAGCTGATATCACCGCTGCGAGTACAACCCAGTGGATATCGGAGTACTTATCATATGCTTTAATTAAGATCGCGTATCTCTCCAATACTCTACCGACGTCGATGCTTAAATATTTTCCCGAATTTCAGTTACTCTTTATTAAACAAAGCCTGCTCGGAAGTAAGGAGAGGGAGAAATTCTTTTCCACTCATCCCAGTTTGAATGAAAGGTTAAGATATCTAGAGGACATATCGCGACGTTGGGGTAAAAACTATTTTATGTGAGCGTATCTACTCCAGTAAAGCTTACCCTCCTTTCTGATCTCTATAACCCTGTGTAATGGTATGACGTCCTCAGTGTCCCTTAGGTAAATGTATGTGTTGTCAACCCTCTGTATTCTTTCAAAAGGTATTTCAGAACTTCCTTTAGCCCTATCCCTTATTACTAGGATGAACTTCGACTTTTCCTTCTCGCTCCATAGTACTCTGTTTATAGCGTCCTTTATTCTCAAGCTAGACCACTAGAGAGTTCTTTACTTATGCTTATAGCTTCAAGCTTAGAGTCGTGTAGGACAGTTATAAAGTCCTTTAACACGTTAAATGATATGTAGAATAGACCTTTCGTCACTCTTTTTGAGTAGTTATCTACTATCGAAATGTATGTTGGTAATATATCGCTTGTAATGCTACTAAATATCACTCCTATCGAAGTATCTAAAACCGTTAGACTCGTGCTCTCAACCCTGAAAAAGCTCTGCACTTCACCAGGTATTTTGAGAATAGCATAATACGCATACCTTGTAGGTAGGTCTTTTGGTGCCAGTACTACTTGGTCGATATCTTCTCTCTTGACGTCAATTTCGCTCTTTATCTCTAAAGGTCCTATAAGGCAGAGACCTATTACGGAACCGCAGTGCGTTTCTGAGATGAGTTCTAGTATTTCTGCGTCAGATAAGTCAGGGACACCGGTAGATCCTATTAATTTTGTTAAGCAAGGAATCCTCCTTAACTTTCTAGAATTCTCCAACCTCTTGACTACTCCTACTACGTCTTTTCCCTTTGTCAAGTCCAGTCTTTCTTTAATTAGTGTTGCATATGCCCATCTGTGGGTTATTCTCCCCCAGTGCTTGATCTTGTCCTTTTCTTCTGGTACTCCGAACTGGAATGAATAGCTCAACTCTATAGGAGTCGGGAAAAGGGGACCATCTAAGACTAGTAATTTCTCTTTACTGACTTGCCGTATGAGTATGTTTTCAGCCTCAAGCCTTAATTCATCTGCAACGTCGTCCAAGTGGTACAAGCTTTCCCTCTTAACCCCTTCTTTTGTCTCCACGTTGACTTCATCTAGTGCAAACTCGTAACCTACTACATTATGAAAAGCTAAACTTGGAGAATGTAGGGAGTTCTTCAGTGTCCTAATAAGCTCAAGGTAAGATGCGATACCCAAATATCTCCCGCCCGTGTCGAATGGAAAGACTATCTTGTCCCTTTCCGTGGAGTAAAGGGCACCTCCTACAACGACCAGATCTAGGAAAGTAGTCCTAAGAATTTTACTAGAAGTGTCAATTGAAGCAACCGAGTATTCTGAACCACTAGGAGAGAATACGTCCACCCTCTTTATCTTGTCATCTATAAGCTGTAAACTCTCTTTACTGTCTCCCAGTGATTCCTTAGGAGTATAATTGGGCATAATGTTCTTTATTTTTCCCTTGAACTTACTTACTTCAATTCCCAACCTCAGTAACTCTAATTGAATGTCGGCCTCACTTTTAGACATTATTTCTACTATCTCGAGTAGGTTTTTAATTAATATTACGACATGTTGGTCTGAGAAGCTGAGGATAATTTAAGCTTTCCGCAAACGTCCATCTCCCTTATGTCGTTTGCACTGAGCTTTCCTATTTCTTCGCTCTTTCTTATTTCTGGTCTACTCCCCGTATATTCGGACTTGAGAATAACCCACGCGTTTATCAGAGTTCTGTTTATCCAGTTGTCCAAGTTTATATCAAACGGGAAATGGGTTTGCTCTAGAAATACTAACAAACTTTCTATTTCCTCGTTGTTAGCACTCCTTACGTGCCACTTTATTTTCCTACTTCCCACGTACTTTTCCCCTTTTCCGGGGATCAGTATCATTCCCATGGCCCCTTTTACCCTATAAGTCGACGTATCTACACTGTCTGCGTTGTAGAACACTCTCCTCATAAAGGGTGATCCGGCTCCCATAACGTGTAAGTTCTTTATCTTATTCCTAAGGTAATGGTAAATTGCTATTACTGTAGCCCTACCAATTCCCCTATGGAGGAGGGGTGGAACTACACCACCATAGGCGATTAGCTTCGGGGGATGGGAACTGTAAAAGTCTAAGGCTTTGTCAATATGATCGAAAGGATAAGCGTGAATAACGGGGATCACATCAAGTTCAGCCTCGTAAAGTTTAAGGTAATAGTCGAAGGTCTCCTTCGCAGGCGGTGAACAAACTGGTGTAGGGATGTCAAGAGATATAAAGTAGTCTCCTTTTACTTGTTTATACTTGTTAATTACTTCTTTCACGTCAATTTTGATCCCCTTCTTCATTATTTGATATCCACCGCTGTCAACCCAAGTTTCATTCTCCCAAGTCCTCTCAATCGTCCGTAACTGGTTAATCATAATTGGTGAGCCTAATTTCCAGATAGGGATTCTATCGTCAGGCATGCCCAGTATTACTTTCATTAAGAGAAATAATAGTAATACCAGGTTATAAAGTACTACTGAAGGTATTATAAAACCAAATAACTTAGTATTATTTTAAAACCTCTATATAGTACGACGACGTCTCAACCATAGAAGTATACGACTGAGTGTTAAATTCACTGGTATTATAATAAAACTAAACTGAGTAGCCTAACTATTCCTCTAGTCATAATCCCTCAGATAGTTTAAGAGCCTTTAGAGACGCCTCCTTTATACTCCTGAAAGCTAGTCTTCCGTAAGGCAGTAGTTCGATCTTAACTCCAGATAATTTAGACGCTTCGCTTAAAACGCTAAAGTGGTGTTTGGGCAAAACTGCTATTATATGTTGGTGGTATGACTCTAATACTTTTAATGCAGTAGTCAACAGTCGAACGAATTCTTCCCTCTCCTCTCTAGTCATCTTCGAAGGAGGGTAATCATAATCACTAAATGGGTAACAGTCTTCAAATTCCCTGGGTACTAAAAGCATGGGTTCCGAAACACTGTACAACTGTACTTTGTCCTTGACTATACTCTCAGCTATTATATGCGTAGGGGAATTATGGTAAGGTTTTTTCTCAGTACATGGTAGGAGTAAAGCTACTCTCTTTTTCGACCTCCACTTTGTGAACAAGTAGTTATGCCATTCTATGACAGAAGGGTGTTTAAAAGGGTCGATGCCGTCCTCCTTAACTACTCTCCCGCGATAGGTTATCGGCGGACAGATCACATTCTAGTCATTATACAAATAAGGTTAAAAAATGATAGTCTAGGTAGAGAACATCTGGATCTCGTCAAAACTAGCACTCTCTAGCAGTATCCCGGAGTGGAACTTCGCCAATAAATACCTCATAAACTCCAATGAGCCGTAAGGTATTATAAACTCCTCTCCTCCCCTAACGAAAATTCTTATGGTCTTCTTTACGTGATCTACAAAGAGAATGAAATCTCTCCAGTCCAATTTGCTGACTAACTCCCTTAGCTTCATTGTACCTAGTAACAACGTTCCATAATTATCCACTAATTCCGATAGGGTGAACCCTTCTACGTCGTAAACTATCATAGGTTTTGCAAAACGTAACTCTGCATTTTCAGGGATATCCTTGTCCTTTTTAACTTCCTTAATTCTCTTACCGTCGTAAAGGAATTTCTTATCTGGAGTGATGAACAGTATTGTGACCATAGGATAACATTTTAAAAATATGAAATTTAAGCATTACTTATGAAAAATAGTGAATATAGATTATCTACATATTCTATTTTACTATATAATGTCTATATAGTTATATATAGTATATATAATGAAGTGTGTAATAATCATCGCTTAAATACAAAAAGTATGATTAGAAGTGACATATTTTCACATATACTATTCATTCATGAAGGGTAAGAAATTATTTCTGTTTAATTTGTTACTGCGTTTTATAACGCTTCGATTTTTATTCTCACATTTATCGTTTGATTTGCAACTAGATTTACTTAATTATGTTGAATCAACTTTAATTGTAATGAGCCTAAAATCATTCTATGAAGATATTAGAACCGTTGAGAGTGCGTGATGTCACCTTAAACAACAGAGTAGTAATGGCTCCTATGATTACAAATCTGGCTACACCAGAAGGTTATCCCAGTGAAGAAATGATCGCTTATTTTGTGAGGAGGAGAAGCGTAGGTCTAATGATTACAGAGTACACTTACGTTAACAAGATGGACGCTAGAGGTTCTCCTAATCAATTAGGTTTATATCATGACGAACTTATCCTAAAGTTCGCAAGGCTGACAGAGGCAGTGCATAATGTAGGATCCAAGATATTCGTCCAGTTAGTTCATGTAGGAAGAAAAACGAGGAGGAACTTAATATGGGGGAATGAAGTTATAGCACCTTCAGATATTCCTTTGATAGATCCCGTTAAGGTGATGACAAAGGACGATATAAATAGGGTTATAGATGACTTCGTTAAAGCTTCAGAGAGGGCCGAGAAAAGTGGGTTTGACGGTATTGAACTGCATGGTGCTCACGGTTATTTGATAGCACAATTCCTCTCTCCAGCAACAAACAAGAGAGACGACGAGTATAGGGACGGTGTTCTCTTTCTAGAGGAAATTCTTACCGAGATTAGAAGGGTAGTCAGCATTCCGGTAGGGTTAAGAATATCTGCTACAGAATTCGACCCTTTAGGACTGACTCCAGATCTTGTAGGCAAGGTTATAAGCAGGGTCAAAGACAAGTTAGATTATGTTCATATATCGGCTGGGAGGGATGGACCACTTGGCGGGTCTTCAAGCTTTTACTATAAGAGGCCAAGCTACTTAAAGGAAGCTAGGATAATAAGAGATTACGTTAAGGACTTACCCTTATTCCTCGTAGGATCTGTTACGACTGTTGAAGAAGCAGACAAGGTATTGGAAATAGCCGACGCTGTGGTCTTAGGGAGACAGATCCTCGCAGACCCAGATTGGGTGGTAAAGGTAAAAGAGGGGAAGCCCATTAGGTATTGTATAAGATGTAATCAACTGTGTAGGTTACTTTCTACAAGAGAGGTTCGTTGTGATGTAAACCCAGAATTAGGTTGGGAAATTTTACCTCCTATGGAGAAAGGAGAAGGACTTGTGAGGGTAGTAGGCGGGGGGTTAGCAGGACTTGAGGCTTCAAGAGTTTTGTCCCTGAGAGGTTTCGAGGTCGAGCTTTATGAAATAAGCGATAAACTGGGTGGGGAGGTGAACGAGTATAGAGACCCTTATAAAAAGATGGAGTTCGGTAGAATTCTTCAATATTACGAAAGGGAATTGAAAAGACTAGGAGTCAAGGTTAGGTTATCTTCTACTACAGAGGATGCAGATTTGGTCATGATTCCCACTGAGTCGCAACCGAAGTTTACGCAATATAAAGGAGTCAGGATTCTTGTCGACTCCAACGTGTACGCTTATCAAGACTATGTATTCGAATGGGTCAAGTATAACGAGGTATACGTAACTGATAATATATTTAAGGGTCTAGACAGAAATAGAGCCTACTTACTTAGAGAGAAATACAAGGAATTAGGAGTTAGGTTTGAGAAACCTGACAAAGTAGAAGTAATAATTAGGGATATAAGAAGAGAACAACCTTCAATAGGTAAAGCTATATCAAAAGGGTATTGGAATGCGAGGTCGTTTAAGAAATAGGGGAAGACTAGGCTTTACAAAGAAAGGGGGGTTAAGGGGATGGAAAGCCTCGCCAGCGGGGATGGATAGCCCCCTTATATTTAAATACTTCTTTGTTAAAATTTCTCTTAGTGATGCTAACGACGCTCTTCCCCAGCTTGATTGAGGGCTTAATGGGACTGTGGGAGGAGCAATCATCATTTTCCTTCTCCTTCAAGGGACTAGAGCTCGGCAATGAAAGTCCCATCTTCAAATGGGAGTGGTTCTCTGAGCCATTCGACTGCCCACCAAATGAGAGATGTAAACCCGAATCGATGGTGGGAACGATGAGCCCTCTGGAAGGGAGCCCTCGACCCTTCCAGAAAGGAGAGGAAGTCAGAAGAGTGTTGATAATCCTTCCGAATACCTGATATACAGTGAATGGGATAGTCTCGAGGCCTTTAGAAAATTCATAGATAGTCAAGCTTATAGAGAGACTGTAAATTACGGAAAGAGTATAATTGAAGGTAGGCCTCATCACAAGGTCTTCCAAGAAGTAAATAGCTAATTTTTAAAACATTTTTTCGAAAGTAATTTATCTTATGACTCAAGTTATACACTAGCATTTTAATACCTTTAGTTTAAAACTTCTTTTTACTTAATTCAATTTAAATTGTGAGTTTGTGGATAATTTGAAATTTTTTAATAATAATAATGATAAACTCTTTAGAGTTCTCTTGCTATCTAGTTGAAAGATTTTCAATCTTCTAACTAAAAGATTTTACGAAAGTTGAAGTTATAAAAAAAGTTTACCTTGAGATAATAATTAAATCTGTGATCTCATTATTTCTTTTGGCTACCAGACTGACCTGATTGGCCTGATTGACCTTGTGTCTTCTTCTCTTTCTTAGCCATATGGGTCTATTATATTTCTTGATAGACCAGTTATTAAGCTAATCTACCGTTAAACTTGGTAAATGTTTACGCAAAGAATAACATAAATTATAAGATATTGATGTAAATTCTATTCATTAAGAATTAAACATTTGATGAAATATATCCGTTCAATAAATGTAAAATGTTTTCATATCCCTTAAAATTCGAGGTAGGTGTTACCGAATCATCCCTAGCATCTACCTTGTTCTCTATATAAAGAAACAATTTTGCAAAATCTACATTTATTTTTTTGATTAGTAGTATTTAGAACCTATCTTTATTAGTCTAATGTCGCAGTATATGTTTTAAATAATTTTTAATGAGAATTTTTAACAATGAGATGTTTTTAAATATTTTGTTTAATATTATTCATAAAATACGACTATAATTTTAGAATAAAAACAGAGAAAGTAGGAAAAACCTTTATCTCTATAAACTAATATAGGCTTTGCAGCGGCTATTGCAAACCTAATACTATCATCTATACTTTTAACTTCTACGACTCTGTCTACACTGGGTTTCTTGTTAACTTCAACAACTAATTTTCTTACTTTCTTAAGCTTTGAAAGTGTTTTTTCTATCTCAGAAGGTATTTTGGATCTTGTAAATAATAGTATAAGAAATGTTATGGATAGTGGAATTTCCAAATAAGTGAGGTTAAAAGGTTTATATAAGGTGATATAGCCAATGTAAACTGGAGATGTAATCGTATTAATATAAATGGAGTTTATAAATAACGGTATTAGATCAACGTGTATTTTCTCTTCCTTTTATTATTAAAAAAGTTATTCTCATAGAATATATATAGAATAGAACTATAACTATAGAGAGTGTTAATTCTAAGTATTTAAAAAAGGTAATAGAGGTCAATTGATATAAAAGAAAATCAGAAAATGAGGAGATAGCTAAAGGAAAAATATAAGCCCATACAGCCAGGTTAGGTTTCAAATTTCTTCTAGATATAGCTATTATTAACCCTACTGTTAAATTCCAAAGTTCAAATCCGAACAGAATAATACCAAGTGTAATAGATACTTTTTCAGGGAAATATAAGAAGTCTAGGAAATTATAAGAAGGGAAAGTAAGAATATTCATTGCTAAGATACTTGATGCACCCACTGGGATCATTACCACGGAAGGATGTC
Source organism: Stygiolobus sp. CP859M (assembly GCF_037389975.1). Classification (NCBI taxonomy): domain Archaea; kingdom Thermoproteati; phylum Thermoproteota; class Thermoprotei; order Sulfolobales; family Sulfolobaceae; genus Stygiolobus; species Stygiolobus sp. CP859M. The sequence continues at coordinate 11,640 of NZ_JBBHKS010000012.1, forward strand.
CTTTAAATGTTAAGTGAGAAACTAGTGCAATTGAACCTAAAAACATAAATTGAAAGAATGCTATTCCAAAACTTATTAACATAATGAAATAAACCACCTTAGTATAGAATAAGGATATGTAAGGAAGATGAGGTGGGAGAAGACGTGCACTAAGTAAAACATTAGCAGAGAGAGCTAAAGAAGGAACTAAAATGGTGTAGTTCAAGTCTTCTTGCCTTAAGGTCCGAGTAAATAATATATACCCAGTGAATACGTTCACCGCGAAGACTTCCGAGTAACCTATAAAATATAGGATTAGCAAGACATAAGCCGTGTTCGCGTTAACTCCTATATAGACCGTAAAAAAGGCACCAAAGATGAAAAGGATTACTCCTAGAAATGCTGAAAGTGCTATGCGTGTAAGGTTTTTCAGGTCTTCTTGTACAGATTGTCTGTTCTCGATATAACCCTTAACCCATAGTATTAGGATCGATAAAAAGGCAAAAATAGCAAGAAAGTATATTACTTTCCCTATTTCGAAAAGTAGCACGTTATTAAATAATATTGAGTTCATCCATGAGATAAGAGATAAGGCGAAAATTCCTATCACGAACGGAAACCATTCCAAGCTCACACGCATAGCATAGTGGTCATTATTAGATTATTTAGATTTTACGTAGTTATAAATTAAGCAATAAAGTTAATAGTTTGAAATCCAAATGTTTGGCTTAAAATTTTCCTCTTGTAAATAATTTATTATAAAATAAAATTAACTTTTACTTGTTAGTTAAATTTTGAACGTTAAAGTTGCTGCAAACATCGGCTTTGCAACTAACTTCCTCCCTGCCCTGAAAGGGTCGAGGGTTCCCTCCCGAAGGGCTCATCATTCCTCTCATCGATTCGGGACTACATTTCTCATATGGTGGACAGCCGGGTGGCTCAGAGATCTCCACTCCCATTTGAAAAGGGGGACTTTCATCCAAATTACGTCTAGTCCTTGAAGGAAAGGAGATAACGGTTACTCCTCCTACAGTCCCATTAAACTGGGGAGAAGCGCCGTTAGCATCACTAAGAGAAATTTTAGAGAAATGAGGTATTTAAACACGGGGCTATCCATCTGGCGAGGCTTTCCGCCCCCTTAACCCCCAACTTTGTAATTGATTTGCCGTTTTCGTTTCAGGGGTTGTGTGTTTTTAAATATTATTTTTAGTTTAGATTCTTTGGTGGTAGTGGTGAAATTAGTAGATCTTCATGAGGATTTAGCTTATTCAAATCAGAGGGAAGTTGATGTAGCCAATGGTAATGATCAGTTCAGCATTAAGAAGCTCAAGGAATTTGACTCTTTAGTTTTTACTTCTATTTTTCCTTATGTAGAAGCTTTAGATGAGAGAAGTGAGTTATTGACTTCACTTTACGGTACTCCTACGCGCAGTACATATTTCTCATTTGACTTAATTTATTGATCAGGTTAAGTTTTATTATTATTTGGACAGAAGAGGCTTCACTAAAGTTATTAGGGGTGAGAACGATTTATCTATAAGGATATCAACTTTTACTATCTCTCGAGGGTGCTGATGCCTTAAGAGATTACACTGATATTTACTTATTAAAGGAGCTTCATGTTTATAATTTAGGTTTAACTTGAATTGTGATAATAAATTTGCTTCCTCTTGTATGTCTAAGAAGGATTATGGTTCAACGTCAGAGGGTGAGGAATTAGTTAAACTGGCTAATTCTTTGGGTATTATAATTGATTTAGCTCACGCAGGTAAGAAAGCAATTATCGACGTATGTAATTTGAGTAAAAAGCCAGTTATAGCATCTCATGCTAATGTGAAGAGATTAAAAGATCATAGGAGGAACTTAGATGATGAGGAAATAGAGGCTATTGTTAGAACTAATGGAGTTATAGGAATTACTGCTACAGTTTCCACTTTAAGGGAAGGCAATTTAAATTCCATCATAGATAACATAAAATGTCTTGGGGAATCTTACGGTTGGGAACACGTGACAATAGGAACGGACTCCCTGGGGATTCGTGAAGTTCCTAGAGGCTTTGAGAATATATTAAAAGTTAAGGATTTAGTTAGGGCTATCGAAGGTCATGAGGAAGAAGTTATGTGGAAGAACTCTTATAGAGTCATAATGGATAATTTAGGCGCATAATGTATATAGCTGTATCAGAAAAATTATTGGTAGAGGAAATATAATAAAGAAAAAATTTGTCTTTCTTGTCTTAATTACTTATTGAAAATAAGTTACTGTATAAAACAATCTAAGGTCGTATACCATTCCATATGCATTATAAGTCCCTGGACCAGTGACAAAATTCCATCCGTAATGAGCTGGCAACGGATTATTACCTGAGGTTATAGGTATCCATGCATTCATTCCCGTAATTTCCCCTTTAGGTGTTAATATAGTTCCTGAGTAAGATATGTGATAGAGTATAGTGTTTAGATCTCCTAGTTTGACTCCGGTCAATGCTATCATGGCAGCAGTCATAGGTGCTGCTCCACTAGTTCCGTACCACATTAACAGTTGTCCTTGATATATTAACGGTAATCCGAAACCATACTCTACTATATTGTATCCGCCCGCTGATACGAAAGCTATATCGGGATAAGTCCTTTGATTAATCGGAGTGAAAGGTATGAAGGATGTTAGTTCGAAGTTCTGGACAGGGAATACTACACTACTTCCTCCAGTACTATAATCCCAGCCAGAAATGGATAGCACTTGACCGGTAGGTGTAACATTAACGAAAATTCCACCCACAGACGTGACATACGGATCGCTCTCAGGATACCATATAGTATTGTAGAGTCCTATAATGAAATTAGGCGGGGGATTATCACTTTCAAATCCCCAGTCTCCTGATGCAGCTACTACAGAAATCCCTTCATCAATTGCTTGAATCATAATATTATGTATCATCCATAACATAGCAGGATAATAAGCGGCTAAAAATGACTCTGGTACTGATACAGAGATTGAGATCACGTTAGGGTCAATATAGTTAACCATATAGTAATATTCATAGTAGTAGTTAAGTAAATTACCGACTAGGGCTGATCCTCCCACGTATCCGTTACTGAACACAACGTATACGTTAGATGCCGGGGCAAACACACCAGACCACTCTGCATCTAGTTCGTTTTCTCCGGATGGACCTGAGGTGACTACATTCCCTAAGTATATTACGTTTAACCCTCCAGTTCTCGGTACTATATAAAATTCTTTCCAGAAGGTATAAATGTCGTCCGCATTGACAAATGATTCAGGGACTCCTTCTATTGCTATCTTTGTACCTTGTCCAAGGTATCCTTTATAATATACCTCAGTGAAATTAAAGTAATCCGCTATTGCTTTGGGCGTCACCAAAACGCTGGAGACTAGAGATAAGTTTTGTAAATTTGCACTATTAATTTCTAAGTTCCAAGCCTCTTTAATTACTGGATAAACCTTGGGGTCTATACTGTCAATGCCTACAATACCTACTATGTATTTACCTACATTATAAGGTAGAGACGGGGTCACATTATTAGAGAAATAATAGAAGGGTCCCACATTTACAATTCCCGGTAATCCGAACCAGTAGATATTCTTTAGAGGATAGTAATATATGTTTATGTAAGTGTTAAACGCTTTCTCTATTTCCCCTACAGTTCCTTGGAAGGTGAGAATTAGCCCGTAATCGCCGGTAAAATTAATTCCGTAAGACTCTAAATAATTTATTAGTTCTTCTTTATACGACTGAGGAGGATAAAATTCATTTCTAAACTGTGAAGGTGATAGGTAACCTGCTTCATGGTTAGAGATTTCGTTAGTAATAGAAGTTAATTTCTGATAATTAGTGAAGTTTAACAAGATTGCGATAGGGAGTGTGTAATTCTGTGGTACTGGTTGAACATATATTGAACCTGGTAGTATCGAATATTGTGGAGAATTGTTATAGATATAATAGACAGAACCACCATTGTCTGCAGTTGATAACAGTGGCGTTACAAGTAAAATTACAGCTAAAAAAGATAGAAAATATTTCCTCCTTAGAGTAGTAATATTTACTTTCATCACTAGCCATATTGGAATTCTCTTTTTTAATACTTTACGTATTAATTAATAATCTTAGAATATAAAATATTTATGAAGGACTTAAGAAAATTAAAAATCGTTTAGGTAAAATAGTATCGATAAAATTTCCACCATAAATAAAAATTCACAATTGTCATTTAAAACTTAATTAAGGAAAAGTTGAGCAATTGAGAAAATTATTTAAGGTTTTAACACATTAATTACATAAATAAGGTTTGGCAAAAGGAATTAGGAATATTAAAGGCATTAAATTTAGCTTCAAGTGGTTAAAATAAAAACAAGCTTTAGTTTTTTTGATTTATTCTAATAAAAATATCAGCTAACGACAGCCTTTACAAGACCTAGTGGAGTATCTATCGGCGAAGAAATTGAGGTATCTACACACTGAGCCTTTTGACCTTAAACATTTTTCAAAAAAGCGTTGCAATGGTTACATAGCTAGTTATACGGGATTATAACTCGTTAAACGAATATAAATAGCATAATGACGATACTATGGATATACTCTAGACACCTTACGTATTAGGCTGAAACAAGGAAGGAGCTGAAATCTTAATTTAAGTATAACAAGGACGCGTAAAACTTTTATGATAATTTTTATTAATGTCTACGGGAAGTAGACATATATGTCAACGGTCATTAGTATAAGGATAAGGAAGGAGATAAAGGAGGAATTAGAAAAGCAAGGTATAGATATTGACCAAGAAGTAAGAAAATTTTTGGAGGAACTTTATATAAAGGTTAAGGCTAAAGAGTATGTAAATAAATGGGTTGAAGACCTAAAGGACGTTAAACCTAGTGAAGAAGGCTTCTCTGTAGAATCTGTGAGGGAAGACCGTGAGAGTCATTGACTCATCTTCCTTGGTAAAATTTTTCTCAAAGGAGAAGGGTTGGGAAAAGGTTGCGGAAATAATAACTGAAGGAGTAATGACGCTTGACTTATCGATTAAAGAAGTTGCCAACGCCTTGTGGAAAAAGACCCTTACAAGTGAAACAAAGGAGGACGTTGCGATTAAAGTACTTTCCGACTTAGTAAAACATGAGGCTATGTTGGTTGTAAACCAAGATAAGTACTTGATTGAAGCATTTAAGATATCTATTAGGAATAAAATAACTATTTATGACTCCTTATTCATCGCATTAGCTAAGTTAAACAACCTTGAGTTAGTAACGTCTGATAGAAAGCAATATGAAATAGCTATGAAAGAAGGAGTTAATGCACAATTAATATAAATTGAAAAGAAATAACGTTTCTTTCCTCACTTATTTCATTCATCTCAGAACCAATTTCTTCTCGTTTTAAATGGCAACAGTTGCACCTCATCGATTTATGTTTGCACATCTCCCATTAGAGTACTGTTAAGGATTCAGAGAACCTCTTTCATCGAGATTTACAGAAAAGGGAAGTAAAGGGGCATAAAGGCTCGCCCCTTCTAAGGCGGGGAGACGTCAGTATTGTCCCAAACTAGATAGTTAACGTGGATATAAAAACGTACTTAAGCGAAGGCTCATAATGGTTCTTAAAGGTAATTGTCGGCTTGATATCAAACACTCAGATCTAAGGATCTTACACTAGCAATAACAGTATGGCAACTGCGTTAAGAATGGATACAGCCAGCTCAACACCTATTTTAAAATTAAATAGCGCTATCGCAATTGTAGGTCCCACTGAAATCCCCACAACACCTTCAAGAGACTTAATCGCAGACCCTACCACCCTATCTTTTAGACCTAAGTTTTGCATAGTGTAGACAGTGTTAGACACTGTAGCTATTCCAGTCCCTATACCTAATATTACCGTTCCAATCACTTTGTTAAAGAGCAATAACCAACTTAGTAACATTATCGAGAAACCTAATATTGCAATAGTCCTACTTCTTTCTCCAATTACTTTTCCCAGCGGTGCTGATATAAGCGCCATTGGTAATGGGAAGAGTAATACTAGTATTATAGCGAGAAGAGGTTCTACGTGGAAAAGCTGAGTGTAGCTCAAGACTAGAAATTCCACAACAGCATATCTAGAGAGGGAGTGTAAGAAACCTGCAACTAATGGTTTGAGAAACCTCTTTTCTAAGCTCCATTTACTTAGGGAATACAAGCCGGCTAAAGCTGTTACTATTCCTATGTAAAAAGAATAGATTGATATTAAGACTCCATTGAATAGTAGCATAGGCCCTACTGCTGACCTTGGGTTTCCGAAATTCCCTTTGAGGTCTGACAGATGTGACGTTAAAAAGAGTGATGTAAATACCATTAAAGACGGTAGGAGGAACAAATACTTCCAGTCGATCTTGCCGAGAGCATAGCCTAATGGGACTCCGATAATGTAAGCTAAGGCTAACATGGAGTAATTGAAACCTATGTTCCTACCTTCACTTCCTTTGTAAGAGGAAGCATATGCAAGTTGTGCTGGGTACATCATGGACGCACCGAGACCTTGTAAAGACCTTAGAACAAGGGCCACGGTGAAGGAGTTCGTTATGAGGATTGCTATACCGGATAGGGAAAAAATGAGTGCACCCAAAAAAAGTAATTTCTTAATTCCCCTCTTTTCCCCGACAAGGTAGAACGGGACGAAAAGGAGGGAAGAAATGACGGCGAAAAGCGTAAGGAATAGCGAAGAGTCAAGATAACTTACGCTCAGTTGAGAGGAAATGTACGGGATAGATGCTGTTATCATAGCACCTTCTAAGGACGCAGCTGAACCTATAACTGATGTTATCATTACTTCTTTCTTCGTGTTATCCACCTCTTTTAATAAGCTGTTGTTTTATTGAACAGATATCGTATCATTCTTATTAAATTATCTTCTCCAAGTTCTAACACATCGACTCCTTCGGAATCGACTTTAGTACCATCGTTCGTTATATTGTATCTTTGGCCGGAAAAGACTGAAGTAACTTTCCACTCTACCATTATAGTCTTATTGTTGAATGCAAATGATACCAGAAACAGCTTATGATAAGGATATGTATCAAATAGTTTCTGCAAATATTTTCTGAAATTATCTTTTCCCTTAATTATCTTCGGTTCTTCTCCGGGATGAATATAAATAGTATCATCTGAATAAAGTGCTAATATGTTATCAATACTATAATCATTCCACACTTTCATATATTTCTCAATAAATTTTTCACAATCAAATTTCTCAGTTCTTTCAGAGTTCATAAGATACACTGCTTTTTTTTTAAAAAAACTATTTTATATAAATACTACAGCTTAACTTAAACTTATAATAATCATATTATATACCTTATTAAGACCTATTAAATAGATAAGATTTCATAAAAGTGAAAATTAATTTTTTAATAAAAATTTATATTGTAAAATGAAGAGAAATCTTTATAACTAGTAAGCAAACTAAGTTATTTTATCGAGAAATCATTCATCAATATCATTATCTAGGCATGAACATAGGCGTTATTATGAAAATGGAGATATAAAGCCTTGCCAGCGGTAATAGCTAGCACCTTACATTTAAATACTTCTTTTCCTAAAAATTAACAGTAATATTAGCGACGCTCTCCTCCAACTAAACTAGGGCTTAATGGGACTGTAGGACGGGCTAAAAAATATGTCATTCCTCTTAAGGGGCTAGAACGTAATGCGTGAAAGTTCTCTCAAAATAGGAGGGTTCTCTGAACCTCTCGACAGCTATCAAATGTAGTCTCAAATTGCTGGTGGGAACGATATCTGGAAGGAAACTCTCGTCCTTTCAAGGTGGGTAAACGTCGATAAAAAGGTAGAAGAACTGTAAATGGAAATTAAATACTGTTTAAAATTCACGTCACTTTAACGCTTATTATTTGATAGTTACGGTAATCAAATTTCAGCTTCTCTCCTTCAACTCTGATGTCTTCCAGGATATTATTTTCGAGTATATTGACAAGCTGAGCTTCTCTGGGTTTAAACCACAAACTCACCTCTCCTTTTCCTCTTTTATTTAGTACGTTATGAAGCCTCAACACTAAACCTTTACCGTCCTCAGATTTCTTCATTGCCTCTAATATCAGGTTATCTGGACTAACCTTAATAAAGCTCTTTTCACCACCTTTACCTTTTACAGCCCTCAATGGATAATTAAGTTCGTAAGCTCTCTGATATACCTTAGCTTCTTTCCAATCTCCCTTATGAGGATAGACAGAGTAAATAAAAGTGTTGATTTCAGTGTCGGTAGCGTAGCCATGGTAAATAGAAGTCTTAGCTAATGAAATTCCCACATTAGCACCTTCTACCGCTGTACCGTATTTTCCGTTGTTTAAAATGGCTACACCGAAGCCGTCCTCAGATAGGTCTAACCACTTCATGAAGGGTACTTCGAACTTTGCTCTCTCTCAGCTGATGTTTTTAGTTGTGGGTCTCTTTAGTATCCCATAAGGTATTTCGAAGGTGGCTTCTGTTACGTTTAAATCGAAGAAGAACCAGTATTTCAGTATTAACTCCCTATCGAGCATTTGAACAGTAGTCTTAAAGTCCACTCTCCTGCTTTTTGCGTATAGGCAAGTATCTTGCGTTACTGTGGAGTTTCTGAAAGTATAATAAAATCTTATACACGCTCTTAAGGGCCCCTTTTCCCTGACTTTATATTTCTCGGCATTAAGTTCGAATTGTGTATCTTTATAAGAAGGTTCAATATCCCATGCGTCAGCCCAACCCGGTATATTTTCGTAGATCATGAGTCTATTAGAAGATGCTTTCAGTACCTCTCTTTGTCATAAAGCGAGACAACTTTACCTTTTTCGTCTAAGACCACTCTAAGGTATTCGTTTTCCATCGTAAGTCCATCCACTTTTACTGGGTTTGCAATAATAATCTTTATCTCCGAATAACCTACAGAGGGTACCTTAACCCTCACAAGATAACCATCGTTTGTCTTTTGTGATCCTTCTATGTAAGTGTTTAAAAACACATAATCTTCTCTATCCCACGATATGGAATTGAAGATAGTTTATTTTTCTCCCTCATCGATGAGTCTTTTTATAGAGCTAAAGGATATTTCCTCCACTTCCCTGATCAACCCTTCAAGTTCGGTAATCTTAAAAAAATAGAATTGAATTATAATTGCATGCCGTTTGCAAGATGCTACATGTGTAAGAACGCTTGCGGAATTATAACATCAATTGAAGGAAAGACAGTGAGAGTTGCTCCAAACAAAAACCATCCACAGCCTGGAATTTGTGGTAGGGGTGCCGCTGGACCTTTCCTTCTAACGCATCCTGATAGGCTTAAATCACCTTTGATAAGACAAGGTGACACCTTAGTCCCAACAACATGGGATAAGGCACTGGATATCGTGGTTAATTATCTGAAGGAATTATTAGATGAAGATCATCCTGAATATCTTGCTATAACTTTTCATGATTATGGGAAAGAACTCTTAGAAAGATTTGCAGCTCTTTATGGGACTCCTAATTTAATTGGACATGAGTCCGTATGCCATGGCCCAAGAACTGTAGCTTCAGAATTAGTACTCGGCACCGAAGGACCTAGGAGTGTTGACCCCGATTACCCTAACGCCAAGTTCATAGTCTTTATCGGGAGAAATCCGTTGGAAGGTATAGTACCGGACATTGTTAGAAGAATAGACGAAGGTAGGAAGAAAGGGTTAAGAATAGCTGTATTAGATCCCAGAAAGTCTGCTATAGTAGAAAGGTATGCTGAGAGGTGGATACCCATCAGACCCGGAACTGATACAGCTTTTTTACTAAGTGTAATATATTACATGGTCAAAAACGATATGTATGATAAGGACTTTTTGTTAAAGTACACTAATGCGTCCTTGTTAGTATATGAAGACGATCTGACTTCTACCGGCGTTTACTCCGAGAGACTTCTCGACGAAAAAGTGATAAATGGGAAAAAGGCAGTTACAGTATTCTCCTTACTTGAAAGGGAAGGTGAGAAAGTGTATCCGAGGCTTCAGCAGATTACTGGAGTGAGTTACGACGACGTTAAGTATGTGGCAGAAAATCTATGGTTAAATAGACCTGCTGCAGCTATAGACGACGGTTGGCACACCTCATTCTCTAATGACTCGACTTATACGTGGATGGCGGCTTTTACAATTAATGCTATGATTGGTAATATTGATAAGAAGGGGGGATTAATTATAGCTAAGAAAGCCAAGGTCAAGGTTTACGAGAAGAGTAACGTTAAAGCTCCTAGAATAGATAGGATCAGGTACCCACTAACTTATGCGGCGTTTCAGGAAGTGTATAGGGCAATTCTTACTGGTAGTCCTTATCCTATTAAAGCACTAATGGTAGTCGGAACCAACCTAGACGGTAGAGATCCCAACTCGGAGTTCGTAAGGAGAGCGTTAAAAGCTGTGGACTTTTTAGTCGTTGTCGATGTAATGCCATCTGACGTTACTGAATACGCGGATGTAGTATTGGCGGAGTCAACGTATTTTGAGCGGGATGAATTGCCTTTACCGGTAGGTTGGACTTTAGATAATTGGATCGATATCCATCAAAAGACAGTAGATCCTTTATATGACACTAAACCACTATGGTGGATTCTACTCGAATTAGAACACAGATTAGGCTTGTCAAATGCAACTTTTGAGGATCTAGAGGAGATGATTCTAAAACAGTTAAACGTGGATCGGAAGGAGTTGAGTGAAAAAGGATGTGTGAGGATTCCAGAAGAGATATACGAGGTTTATCCTTACAAAAAACCGTTGAGAACGCCTTCAGGTAAAATCGAGATCTTCTCTGAGACTCTCAGGAAATATGGTTATTATCCTATACCCACCTATATTGAAAAGAATATTATGCCTAGAGCTACTGATGAGTTCTTCTTAACTACTGGTCATACATTATACCACACGCAGGATAGTATAACTTTTGACATTCCAACGCTTATTAAACTAGCTCCCGATAATCCAGTAATGATAAGTAAGAATAAAGCCCTACAGCTAGGAATTAGAGATGGAGATGAAGTAGAGGTGATATCCTTAACTACAGGGGAAAGGGTTAGGTGTAAGGTGAAAGTAAGTGATGGCATAAGGGACGATACTGTGTTTACTTATTTTGGTTTCGGTAGGCACTCAAAAGGGGAAAGAATTGCTTACGGTCACGGCTTCGATGTTAACAGTTTGATAAGTGAGCAGATCACAGACCCTGTTTCAGGGAGTGTTGCCCAGTCGTTGAATATCGTGAAAATAAGGCCTTTAAGGTAATTCGTTATTACGAGAAATTTTCTCCTCCTTTAACTTGCTTATTACTTCTTCGAATAGTTTTAACATCTGTTTCTCGTTTTTCCCGTGTACGTGAAATAAACAATTTCTGTGTTCTTTTGGTGTTGATAAAGTAGGGAACACGAAAGTCGTAAACCCCGGTAGTGAATATAAGGACGGAATCCTTGACTACGCTCTGATCGTAATAAAAAGAGACATAAAAAGATTCGGAAAGTTTTACGCTAAGAAATACGACGTGAAGACTGTTCATCTCGGAAGGGGATATAACAAGATCTTGTATATTATACATTTTATTAATAATTTTTTATTACAAGAATTAATTAAACATAATTGGATGGTACCTTATGATTACAGTAAATAATCGATGTGAATCAATATGAACTATCTTTATCACTTTTTAATTCAATAGCGTAAAATGATAAATCGATCTTTTTAAGACACAAGGTAAAATTAAACTCTTAATTAAATTTTTCATTAGAATTTTGTGTATTTTCTATGTGTATAACTTTTGGATAAAAAGTTTAAGCGTGGTTAAACATTATGTAAACAGTTTACGATACTCGTCATTATTGAAATGTCTTTACGTGTTCAATTCAAAGTTTTTAGTTATTATTCTTGCCTCCAGCGGTTAGGTCGAAAATTAGAAGGTCAGTTGAGAATTAGCCTTTTTTAAATGTTAGTTGGCTTAACCCCGTGAACTTATTCTATCTAGTATTGAGATATCTAAATCGGTATATTCAAATAAGGAATTTAAAACTGATAGCTCTTAACAGCTATTTGATCAAAACCGAACGTTTACTTAAGCGAATTCTCAAATATATCAATTTAAACTTAAAAATACGAAATAATTTAGGGAAAAGTTTTTATCTGTAACGAGTATTTAAGGTTATGGATCTGAAAGTAACATTAAATAAAGTTACTGCACGTGCCTTACTATTCCTAATTTTCGCATCTCTAAGATTGCTTAGCCTTGAGAAACTAGCAATACTATTCTTACCATTTACTCTTATTAATGATTCGACATCATTTCTCCTTAACATAGGTCTCATACCCATTGCATTCTTATTACTTGTGATGGTTTCCCTAATAAAGTTCTGGATATTCGTAAGGGACAAGATCTATTATCTCTTCGAAAGGCCGAGAAGTAGAGATTATAATGCATAGAGATGAGGTGTTGGAAAAAAGTAGACCCATTGTTAAGGATAATCAGTTTTTAATGAAAGTTGACGGTGATTTATGAGTTTGGTGAAAAACTCTTATCCAAGGCAGACTTTATTCATAGTGCTTAACTTTAACAACTGAATTCCTCTTGCCATAAAGGTCGAGGCTTTCAATCGGTTAATGAATAGGCAACAACTTAGGAAAAAATTCAGGAGTGCTGTAAGGAATAATCATATTAAAAAAGAGTAAGGAATAATGCTGCTATAACTTCAGGTTCCCTTCATACATCAGCTTGAGCTTTTCCCACATCTCGTTTACATATTCTTCGAGCTCTCTTATCTTCTGTTGGTCTACATGTTTAAATCTACCTTGTATTTTCAAGAACTCCTCTATAGGTTTTCTAGTCCTCTTATCTAGGCAATGTAAGCTTTCGTCGGAGATCTTCAATATACCGTTCTCACATTCGAATAGCGGCCAATAGCAGGTTTGTACGGCGAGCTTTGCTACTTCAGCGGTCTTTGAAGGTTCAAACATCCATCCGTAAGGATCAGGGCATAAAACTTGCACGTAGGAAAAACCGCGGATCTCCTTAGCCTTCCTTATCTTCTCCATTAAGTCGTGGGGATATCCTACACTCGCAGTCGCTACGTAAGGTACTCGATGTGCCATCATAATAAACGGTATGTTCTTTTTATTGTGCCGTTTACCCATAGGTGTGGTAGTTGTCGAAGCTCCTATTGGCGTCGAACCGCTCCTCTGCCCACCGGTATTCATGTAAGCCTCATTGTCTACACATACATATAGAATGTCCTCATTCCTCTCTGCAGCACCGCTTAGAGACGCCATCCCTATATCTGCAGTACCGCCATCCCCAGCCCATACAACTGCCTTGACATTCTTTCCCCTAGTCCTCATTGCTGCTGCAATACCTGAAGCTGCTGCGGGACCTGCAGCAAAGGCAACGTTTAGAACGGGATAATTATAGGCTGAGTTGGGTCCCATGCCCTGAATCACAGAGGAACAACCTGCAACCACTACAATCACGGCGTTTTCTCCTAATGCTGTGCTTATGATCCTCATCGCTATGTTCTCAGGACAGCCTGGACACGCCGATGTCCCAGGCATAAGTTTGTGCCTATTTAATATATCTCGGACTCCTAAGCTCAATTTTTCTCGCCTCCTCAGGATAGAACCACTCTATACCTTGCGGTTTCTCTACGAACTTACGGATTATCACTTTCATCTCGTTCTTTCCTATTGAAACCCCTCCTAACCCGGTTATTACACCCTTTATATCAGTATCTGGTAACGAAGCTTTTACTTCAGTGTACAACTGCCCTCCCCTACCAAAGCTAACGGATCTGTCAAGGACTAACACGCTCTTATCACTAAGTGCCTTAACCACCTCTTCTTCAGCCCAAGGTCTTACAAACCTTACTCTGTAAACCCCTACCTTAAGCCCTTCCTTTCTCAACTCGTCTACAGCTTGCATCGCGTCTAAAGACCAAGCTCCCATAATTACTACAGCGTAGTCAGCGTCTTCTAATTTGTAACTCTCGTTTAGCGTCGAGTAAGACCCTATAGGTACTACCCTCTTCATGTATTCCTTCCCAGCTTCTACAATGACTTCCTTAGAGGCAATCTGAGCTCTATGTATCGACTCTCGAAGCTTCATGTAATCCTCTGGCGAGAACATGTTACCCATAGCTATTGAGTCTTCTGGGTCTAACACGTAAGGCTGTCTTCTTGGAGGAAGATATGAGTCAACTTCTTCTTGCGAAGGTACGTAAACTCTGGTCTTAGTGTGAGATAGAATGAAACCGTCCATTCCGATCATCATTGGTAAGAACACTCTCTCGTCCTCAGTTATTCTGAAAGCCATTATAGTCAAGTCCATGGCCTCTTGAGGCGTAGAGGCGAAAGCCATTATCCATCCGCTGTCCCTCTCACTCATAAAGTCAGTATGTTCATTCCATATGTTCCATGGCGGACCTACAGCTCTGGTCCCAACAGTCATTACAACTGGGATCCTGCTCCCGGCGACCCACCATACCATCTCATGCATGTATAGTAGTCCCTGTGATGCAGTAGCAGTGTAAGCCCTCACACCGGCAGCTGCTGCACCGAAAGTCGCGGCCATTGCTGAATGTTCGCTTTCTACCCTGATTATTTCAGTCTCGAGTTCTCCTCTATCCTTCATTTCACTGAGCGACTCTATAATATAAGTCTGCGGAGTAATAGGGTAAATACCCGTGACTTTGACTCTCGACAGTTTTACAGCCAAAGCCACAGCATCGTTTCCTGAAATGACCTTTTCCATCATGACTCACTCACCATCTCAATTGCTTTGGCCGGACATACGTTGGAGCAAATACCACATCCTTTACAGTATTCGTAATCAACAGCAACTTTACCATCCTTGATGATTATGGTTCCTTCGGGACACCATATGTAACATGCCTTACATCCTACACACTTATCCTCATGTACTAAGGGTCTCACTATTCTCCAGTTACCTGTCTTTCCTCCTGCCCCTTTAGCAGGTTTGCTTATTGGGAATAATTGGTAATTAAGTGACAACTTGTGACACCTCCATTAACTCCTCGTAAGCTATCTCTACGGCTTTCTTGTTAACCTCAGCGATCCTTCCCTCAAACACCTCCTCTATTGCCTTCTTCAAAGAGTCTAGAGTAACTACCTTCAGTCTTGCTAGACTTCCAAGCATAACAATGTTGACTAAGGGCCATCCAGACTTCACTAAGTTAAGATTTAAAGCGATTTTCGTAGCGTTAACTACGAAAGTGCGGTAGGGGAGGGTTACGGGGGAGGGGGAATTAATGACGACATATCCTTCGTCTTTCAACCCTCGGAGTGGGTTAGAGATCTTTAACAAAGAAGGATCTAGGATAACAACAATATCCGGGTTTTCTATGGGGGAAGTAACCCTAATCGGATGGGAGTCAATTCTACAATAAGACTCTATCTCAGCCCCCCTTCTTTCGGCACCGTAGAAGGGGAATGCGGAGGACCAGTTCCCGTCTAGGTCTGCCGCAATTGCAAGTAAGTTAGCGGCTGTAACTACTCCTTGCCCTCCTCTCCCGTGAAATCTGATCTCGAGCAATAAGGCATCACTTCCGATTATATAATTTCTCTTGAACATTAAAAAAGTTTCGTATTAAGAAAGATTATTATTTGGGGAGTCCATAATATGAAATATTTTCATAAAACCTCCTTCTTTCAATAAACTCCGATAATATTGCTTCGGGAATTGCTATAAGACTAGTCAATGGAAATAGAATAGATAATAGCACCATAATAAGATAGAATGAATTTAAGGTTAACCTAAGCTTGTTATCCTTACGAGCTACAGATATCTCAGCGATACTAAAAGCTACTGCTACAAGCAAATACAAGTAGTTATGAGTGAGGAAATAGCCTAGTGGAAATACTGAGGTAAAGGCTGTTCCTAAGAACGATATAGCGGTATTGGGGGAATACCAAGACGGTATAGTCTTTAGTATATAAAGCATTATTGAAGATATGATCGCTAACGAAAGAAGGACAAGTGACGATGCAAAAGTGAACACAGATGGGTAGAGCGAATAAAATACTAGTGAAAGAACGGAAAGTGACGAAAAGAATACTTCTCTACTTAGCCAAGAAGTCCTTAAGTTCTTGATTACCTTGTAAAACCTTTCCCTTCTGTTTATATGCAAAATTGAGGGAATAAGTCCTATAAGCATCAAGAGCAAAGGTACTATGCCTTTAACTGGAATAAGAAGGGAACCTAAAGCAAATTCGGAGAATAAAGTGAAGATTAATAATTGCCAATAATTTTCTTCTTTCCTTGTCTTCAGTGGGGAAGCCTCGACTTTAACCTTGCTCTGTCTCACCACGAGGTTAGGTTTAGTAAGTTCGTACGGTGCTAAGAACGGAGCGTTGTACTCTTTCTTATCAACCCATCCGAAGGATAGGGCACCGGTAGGACACGCTTCTACGCACAACGGTAACCCCTGCTTATTCATAAGCCTTTGCCTACAGAAGTCACACTTGCTCATTACGCCGTCTTTATTAAATTTCGGCTCTTCATAAGGACAAGCCCAAGTGCAATAACCACACCCTATACACTCTTTAGGGTCTATATAAACAACGCTCATGTTATCTTTCTTTATCGCGTTTGAAGGACAGACCTTCATACATAAGGGATTCTCACAGTGGTTACAAGCTATGGAAACACCGATCTTCGTGTCTCCCTCATTAAAGACGAGTAAAGTTCTCCAATTTAGACCTCCGTAAGCTGAGTTACAAGCGTTGACGCAAGCATTACAGATAATACACTTATTAGGATCGAAAATGAACGCCAATTGGAGTTTATCGTCTTCAGTAGTTTTCAAAATCTCTTCCATACATTAAATAACGAATTTAAACTAAATAAAGCTGAATATAAACCGAATCTAATGTAGTAGTTCTGAGGACTCAACGAAAAAGAAATGTAAAAGATATAAATGTGCTTAATATACTCTCCATATGGCAAGGCTGATTGCTACGTTGGGTACTTCGCCGGGAGGAATATTTGAGAGTTATAAGAACTTAATTGAAGGCAGTTATGAAGGAGATAACGTAGAGAAGGTTAATATAGATGAGGTTTATATCATAAGGACATCCGATAAGGCTGTGGAATTCGCGTGGAAGTTAGTTAAGGCTATATTTGCCTGTTGTGGTGCTAAGGGTGTCCATGTTTATGATATTCCCTTAAGCATATCGGACATTAACAGTAGGCAAGACTTTTTGATGTTTAAGAGGGAAGTCGAGAGTAAAATAAACGAAGGGGACTTTGTGGACATAACTGGCGGTAGAAAATCTATGTCTGTAGCTGCTGCAATCTCAGCGATTAAGAGAAAGGCTAGAACTGTTACTACCATAGTCCCTCAAGCTGAGTATAACAAGGTTCAAAAGCTCATAAAAGAACTTGAACCGAGAGAGAAAGAAATACAGATGGTAGGGGAGGGAAAGTGCCAAACGATAGATATTTGTCAACTAGTGAGTAAATCAGCCCTAACTATTCTGTTATCGTAATGTATAAAATTCTACAACAGACTATTATTGCGTAATACCTTTTAAGCTTTCTCTGTCAGTATTACCTATGAAAAAAGTTATCACCTTTAAGGTCGAGGACGAACTGGTAAAAAATCTCGATACTTACGCTAGAAAACACGGGTTAAATAGGAGTCAAGTCATAAGGAAAGCGATATTAAAGTTGATAGAAGAAGAAAGAAACTGAGAAATAAAAGAAGAAAAAGTTTTTGACTTTTTTATGGCTGAATATACCACGTTAGTTGTTCTACGTTCATAGTGAACCGGATGAACGGCATTGAATAGTATAGATAAGTTAAGTTGTGTGAACTTAGGCCATATTCCATCATTATGTAACCCACTAGGGATGGTCCGTCGTTATAGGCTGCAGCGCTTTCGAGTATCTGAGTCTCGTTAGCCATGTATTGATAAATCGAGTTGAGCACTAAAGATAGATCTGTTGCGTTAAGTTGTTTTAGGAAGTAATCTCTGAATGTCATTGCCATCTGTGCATAATAGTTAGCGTAGAAACCATAATCATATATAACATTTGGATTTCTATATACTTGAAGTATCAGGGTTATGTTCCCGTAATTCCCGTTAGTAACTGAATCTAAATATTCGGCTGCATAAAGATCCGTTAAGAATTCATTATACAATCCTTGATAAAACCCTTGAGGAGTTATTATAGGCCCTGCGTTTATCGATAAGCTCAAGGCAGCCCATGAATTAGCTAGAATCTCATCAGATATGTTCCCTTGATTATATAAATAATCAGCCTCAGCTGCTGTCTCTATGGTCCATAAGTTAGTTAAGGTCTCAGCGTTATTAACTGCTTTCATTACTTCAGAACCTAAGTTCACCGAGTGATTAGTCTGGTAGAGGACTTCTATTGCCTCAACAGCAGGGTTAGGTAGGACATAAAAGGCTGTATAGTTACCCTCGCTTGCAAGCTTATGTGCCATAGACCAATACATAGCTGCCGTCTGTTTCGCCGAAGAATTGGTAGTTGAGTTGTATAATTTATTATAAAGTGTAGACAAGTAGTAATATCCTACAGAGAGGTTAACTGGAAAGTCCATATATCCCTTAGATTGAGGTAATGAAGATGAAGTAACGATTTGATACATTTGAGGAATTGATGATACAGTGTACAAAACCTCGCCGTGTTCTTTGGCAAATTGCTCAGCCATCTGGTAGTTTTGCCCCTCAGCTAGGGCCATCATTTGAGGGACTACTAAGTAATAAATACCGCCTTGATATAGCTGGACTATCCTTTGATAGACAACACCGGTTGAGTACATATATCCTTCCAGTCCTACATCACCTAAGAAATACAGTGACTTATTTAACATAGCTTGTTGCCCTAACATAGATGCCAAATACATTACTGTAGCTGAGTCCGTCTTCACTGCACCAGGAACGTTTATGTAGTTAGGGGCGTTTATGTATAAATAGTAATTATAGGCAGTCAAAGGTTGATAACCAAGCATCGACGCTACAACAGCGGCACCTTTTGCCCCGGCTAAGTACCCGTTACCACTGGAGAAGGGGTTTCCTATAAATACCAATCCGTCTCCAGGGGTTACATAGGCGTATTGAGAGGCTATTGTTTTATAGGGGAACACGGGGTTTATTAAGTAGTCCTCACCGTTTCCTATGCTAGCAGGGTCTCCAGAAGGAGAATATACTGTCTTTATCACTGTAGTTTCGTTTACTATCTCTTGTTTCATCGTTTGTGTTGACATAGGCTCAGTATAACTTGATTTTTGCCCCAGTAGATAACCTACTATACCAGCCAGTATAATTAAAATCACTAGTAGTATCCCAACTAAAAATTCTTTTTTCATTTTTTTTCAACGAAACTATAAATATTTCGGTTATATAAGAATTATCCCAAATCTTTATACGAATTAAAAAACGTTATTAGTTCTATCTAACCACACTGAAAGATAGTTTACGTCTAGAAGTCTCAGGTTTCTAAAGAGATAAATAGCCTTATCAATCTATGCTAAGGTTCGCAGAGCGGAAGAGTTAATAGTTTGTTTAGATAAAAAGTTAATAATTGGAGGAGGAAAAGCTTAAAAATAAGGGGGTTAAGGGGGCGAAAAGCCTCGCTGAGGAGATGGATAGTCCCGTGTTTAAATTCTTCTCTTTCTAATTTCTCTTAGTGACGCTAATGACACTCCTCCATGGCTTAATGGTACTGTGAGAGGAGCGATTAGTATCCCTCAGTAGGGGTGTCGTGGCGAAATAAAAAGTAATTAAAAGTAAGGATAAGTTACGTCACGGGTAAATACAAACTTTTTAATGAGCAGTATGTTTTTGTCGGTGAGTAGAAATATACACACAAAAATTCTCACTAATGTTTAAATATTTGTAAGGGATAAAGGAAGCAAGCACGGACTAAGTAGTTGTAAATCTCGTTTGAGGTTAATAAGTATGTTATTAAGTATGTTATGAAGAGTTAAGTATGTTATAACACCTATTCTTAAAATACCACTTTTATCTAGGTCTCGCTTTCTTGATCTCGTGATTTCACTAGCTGGTTTGCTATTTCTATCAACTCCTCAGGTCCTATACTTAAATCACCGTAATCCGGTGGTTTTTCCCTCAAACTCACTAATCCTACCTTCTCAGCTATTTTATCCATCCTTTTAACAACTTCTCTGGCTTCAGAACTCGAAAATTCACCCATTTTGATCTCAAAAGCCCAAATAGGTTTCTTCTTTTTTACAATAATTACGTCTATGTCTTCCTTCGGAGAATAATACTGTACCCCTCCGAAATATTTCGAAAGCATTTCTCCTATACTGAACTGAACCTCCCTACCAATAGGTAAGTCCTTGACTTCCAAATCCGTTTCACTTATAGCATATTTGGATTCAGCGTAAAGCGTGAGAGAAAGGGCAGGAGACCTGATTCTGTAATAATTTTCCCTAGACAGCGTGGGAATTTTTTGTACTAATCCCATCTTAGCTAACTTGTTGACCATTGAGGATATCGTTCCTTCCCCTCCTTTAGGTTGTATTATTCCGGCAATTTCAGACGTCTTCCATATTCCTTCCCCTAGAAGTAAAAGGATTTTATAATAGGTGTCTGTAAGTTGCCTTTCCTCTTCTTTGAACACCTCCCCTAACAGCCCCTTAGAAATTAACGAGAATTCCCTTATTCTACTAACGAATTCCTCATAACTATTTATGAAAGGAATTATCCAAGGGTCTCTGTATAAGGTTGAAAGTACGGGGTCTCTAATTTGAGTTAGCACATCTTCATAAGATATTATGTCTATTTCAAGGGGGGTGAATAAACCGAGTAATTGACTATTCCTATCAAATACTTTATTAACTATACCATAGCTAGAGCCTATTATTACTAGAATACCTTCCTTATCCCAATTGCTTATCATAGCCCAATAGATCTCAGGTAATCTTTGGAACTCGTCTATTACCGCCACGCCCCCTCTGCGCAGAATCCCTTTGACCTCTTTCATAGCCTCATCAATCTTTACCACTGTATCATCTAAGGTGATTGCATTATTTGAATCAGCTATTAAAACGTAATAATCCATCTTAAGGTTTCTCTTTACTAAGGTGCTTTTCCCTGTCTTCCTCCTGCCGTAAATTAAAGTCCAGTTTTTTATTCTTCTTATCTCCTCCTCTTCTCGCCTTTTAATATATAGTCCCACAGGACTAGTCTTATAGGACTAGTACTTAAAGATTAGCACTTAAGACAGTGAATAAGAAAACGGAGGTAGGACGAACTGTATTAAAGTACAAGCAAACTCATGGTGCGTGAGCTGGATCTCTCTAAGCGAGGTGTTAAGGGAATTAGAACCTCGTCCTTTCACAATTGAGAGGAATCAGTTTAAAAATTAAACGAAGAGAACGGTGTAAGAAACTTATATCGCCATCTAAAGCCATTACAAGGCTTCACTATATCCGGTACATCAGGATCCCACTTAGATAACTTGAGTCTCTCGCTGTTAAATGAGTTTTAAACAATGTCAGCTAGACGTATTTTAATTAAGTTTTAGATTTACGGAACTGTTAAACCCAATTCAAATTCTCTCGTTGCTAAAATTACACCTTGCTTGTTTTCCTACCAATAGATTTTTATAGTCCATTAGATACTTAGTGTTACGTGGAAAAGTTAAAATCAATTATTCTGATAATTACAATTATTTTTTTATTATTATCATCAGAATATCTGTTTTTGACTGAGTTTTACTTCGCTAAAACTTATTCAGTTCAAGAAAATCAAAAAGTAAACATAACAAGTTTACCTTCACTAACAAAATCTCCCACCCCTACATACTCCCTTATACAATCAATTCCGAACAAGCCTAAAGGTTATAAGCCTGCAAATTACATGTTTGAGGGTGATCCTCAGCACATATACTATGTGCCCATAAAGACCGGTTACTTTATGTTGAATTTGACTGGAGCTATTGTAGTTCCTCCTACTATATACGGGGACTTAATGTACGTAGTGACTTCAGGAGTAATGAACATGACAACGGGTGAATTGAATGAACTGTTAGGTTGTCTCTTCGCGATTAACATATCCGACGGGCAATTAGTGTGGCTAGACAAATTCCCAAATCAG
This sequence comes from Stygiolobus sp. CP859M, assembly GCF_037389975.1. Lineage (NCBI taxonomy): Archaea > Thermoproteati > Thermoproteota > Thermoprotei > Sulfolobales > Sulfolobaceae > Stygiolobus > Stygiolobus sp. CP859M. The sequence goes on from NZ_JBBHKS010000012.1 coordinate 33,757, forward strand.
ATCATGACTGTGCCGTTGGTCTATAAGGACGAGGTTATCGTAGGTCTGGGAAACGCGTGTTTCCTCAACACCACCGTTAGGGGGACTGGAGAAAACGCAGTAATAGCCCTTAACGCAACAAATGGTAAAGTAATATGGAACTACACGACTCTCGGAGAGGATATGCCGACTCCGGTAATTTACAAAGGGATGGTAATTGAAGCAAACGGGAATCGTGAAGTCTTTGCACTAAACGTAGATAATGGTAAACTGATATGGCAAAGGTATCTAGGGTCTTACGACAGTATGTCTTCACTTCTTCTAGCAGGAAACATAATATATTTCGGAACGGCAAACCCTTACGTGTTCTGGGCTATAGATGCGGATGACGGCCAGGTAATTTGGGATTATAACTTCTCGACTACTGGATTGACTTTTGGTGGACTTGACGACTCATCGCCAGCCTATTATGACGGGATAGTTGTAACTTCTTATACCGTTCATATATCTAACATAACCATGAGTGAGTTCCTTGTAGCGTTTAACGCGTCTAACGGTAGAATGTTATGGTACTTAAACGAAGGAAATGCTCCAATACCCAAATACCTCGAATCTCCAGCACCAGTAATTTATCACGGGGTAGTTTATCATGATTCTCCGGTAGGAATACTATACGCATTAAATGTTACTAACGGAAAAGTTATCTGGGAATTCTTGACGGGTCCAACAGTTAGCAACGTGGACATAGCCTACAATTCTTATATACTTATACAATCCAGAGGGGGTACTTTATATGTGCTAAAGCTAAATGGCCAAATGGTAAAGTCGGTATTAACTCCGGTTATGCCTGGGCCAGGTAACTTACTAGTAACACAAAACTCAGTAATAATGGTAGGAATAAATGGTGTTGTAGACGTAATACCAATCTACGCCTTAACAGGTTCGTGAAGCCTTAAGTAAAATAATGAAGCTAATATCCTTAATACAGCAATTGCTAACATCATATCCCTTATCCCCTGAACTACGCCGAAATAACTCGTAACTAGTTGTGCCGTAATACCACCGATACTTGATCCCGTAAGGTCTCCAAGGGCGGTTACCGCGTTATAAAGACCCACGCTTTTCCTCGTGTCCTTTGAACTGTCGTAAAGATAGGAAAGATAGGCTGTGGAATTAACAGAGTTAGTGAACCCGGCCACTACGTTAGCAAGATAAATCTCATATAAGGATGTAGATAAGGCATAAGCTAGAGGAAAGGTAGCTAAGGCTAGTCTACCGGTAAACATCACCAGTTTTCTGTTTTTGTCCACTAGTTTACCTACCCAGTTCTGCATCAAGAGTGTAGACACTCCTGATATTGTGTTGATAATAGCCACGTTCTCGAAGTTCATGTTGAAGACGTAAACCTGGGCCAAGGGGAATAAAGGCCAAGCTGATGACCATATTACGTTAAACGTAAAGGTGATCAAGAGAAAATCTCGAAATTCCTTAGTCACTTTTAACTCCTTTATTGGTGGTTTTTCATAGTCTACGTCAAACTTATAAGCTATGTAGGAATCACTCAAAATCAAAACTCCGGTCGTCAGGAAGAAAGGTCTTACCAGAGCTGTATCATCACCTACGAGAAAACCCGTGATCAGAGTAGCTATAAGTCCACCCAAGGTGGAATAAAATGAGTACTGAGCAAGTACCTTACCTCTAGAAGATGCGCTTACTGTGTCCATTATCAAATACCATCCGAAAAGTGAAACGCCTAAGCTAGCTTCTAAAAATACGTATAGAGGCACAAATATTATACTACTGAAAGGGATAAGTGAAAGTATAACCCAAAGTATCCCTACGATTGCAGAACCTATTACCACAAGCTGTTTCCCCCTAGCCCTTACGAAGCCTAAAACGAATTGTACTATTGAAGGTAAAACCGTCCCTGCTGAGGATATTATAGCTAACGCTTCTCCGTTTAATCCAGAGAGAGCTGAGAGAAAGGCTATAAAAGGTTGCGATAAGCTTAGTGCAAAGTTTCTGAGCAGGATATAAGTCCTTAAAGGTTTCACATACGAAACTAAATCGATATAACTTTAAAGTTTTCTAACGAGTGGAAGGACAATTAAAGCGTTTTACAAAGAAAGGGGTTAAGGGGGCGGAAATCCTCGCCAGATGCATAGCCCCGTGTTTAAATACTACTTTTTTCCAAATTTCATGATTTTAAGAGATTTTCCTTTATAAAATGATATAGAAAGATCTCCGTAGAATAAAAATGAGAATGAGAGAATATGGAATTTCATCATTTTAAATCTTGTTTTTGAACTCTTTGAAGTATGGATTTTATTTCATCAATAAGTATCTTTATGTTTTCCGCAGCAATTTCATCACTCCTAAAAGGGCTTAATATAGCTTCTTTATCCGGGCCATTATATTGGTATTCATGAATGGAGAGAGCTTTTTCTGTTAATAAATTTATCTCTTTCCCTAAGATTAATGAAAGTTCTTCCATGTAGGAAGTGGGAACTACAGCTATTATCCAATCTGCTAATTCTATCTTTCTCCTCCCTAATGACTTTTTTTTAGGATATTTCTTAACTAGAACATCTCTCTTATCCGTAAGTAATGCAGCCAATAGAGATTTCCACGCTTGGAATACCTTACCTGCTGCGTTTCTTACAAGTCCTTCCTGAAGAAATTTTTCTGCAATTTCGACCTCGAATCTTGCCTCCTCAAGCCTTATCTTTTTATAAGCCTCCAAGTTAAACCATGGCTTAGGTAACTCTTGCATATATAATAATAAAGTAAGAGAGTATTTAACCACGTTTAATCCTATTATGATTAAGATTTATTGAAAAAGATTAAAACTATATTAAAACTACAAAAAACAAAACAAGGCTGTGATGGAGGTAATAAATAGAATTAGTTAACATGTAGAGATTAAAAACTTTCTTTAATATCTTCAGGTCTTGTTAAGTTCTTTTATTATGTAAATAAGATAGAGAAGATAGGACCTTACAAGAAAGGGAGTTGGGGGCTCGCCAAGGCAATGGACAGCCCCTTATACTTCTTTTTCTAGTTTTTTAATGGCTAGGAGGGGTAAAAAACGATTAGAGCTACTGTTTTAATGAAGATCGCAGTCTCTGAACCCCTCCTAGCCCTCGTAAACAACTACGTAAAGGTACTCCGCTTCGTCCTCTTTTGGTTGAAAGAAAACGTTCCGAACTAAGAAGAGAAGGGAGTATTAGGAAAGGTTCACAAGGAGTTGTACACAAGACGTTATCCAGGGTGATAAAAATGGGAAATTGGGATGAGGTAATATTATGAAGTCACTTTCAACTAAGAAAGACCTTTTGCTCAAGGTCAATAAATTATTTCCTTAGGAAACGTTTAGGGGTGAACTTGAGTCACTTTACTCCAAGAAACCCAAGTGGGACGTTATATTACTCCTCAAAGTCCTATTAATCAAGTTCGTCTAGCATTTATTGGAAAATCCTTGCATTATAATATTCTTATAAAGGACTCCAATAATATTTATATTTAATTTTTTATGATATACCATAAAGATCTAATGTGTATATAATGGAACTTCGAAATTTATCTCCACATAATTTTGAAAATTATTTAACTCTAGATTTTCCCTAAAATGCTACTATAGATATGAATTAGATTGGCTATATTAGATCTTCGGTAGCGTCTCCTAAGAAAATTAACCTAGATTATGTCAAGGAATTTATAATGAAAAATGAATATATTCTTAATAAAAATAATGATTTGTTTAATATCATATATCTAATAGATAATGCTAGACAAATAGCGGAGGAATGTAGTACTAAATATATTTCTTGAATAGTATCTATTGAATAAAATGGTTGTTTGTAATTACTAAAATGATAAAATAATTTTTAATCTTTTTTAGTTATATAATATTAAATTATATACCTAATCTACTTGGGCATTTTAACGCATAAAGGATCAGTGAAGCTGCGCACAGAGTTTTTAGGTATTCATATTGTTTTGATAAGTTGTTTGTTTCCAGTAATCTTAGATCTTTTTGATCTTCCATAATTTTACTAGCTATCTTATTTATAATATCATCTTCGTTAGATGCACTGGTAATAATATTATTATATCGTGAAATTAACATTTCATATATGCGATTAGACCACATAAATCCTTCCTCGTAATACAATCTTAATTCATAGGGTAAAATGGAATATATTACCCATAAATCGTCTCCTAATTCTTCATTAAGTATCTTATTCTTCAGCGAAGAATATTTCTCTCCTAATATTTCTTTATAGAATTCTTCTCCTATCATAATTCTAAACTCAATTTTAATTTCATTTGTATAAAATACTAATCTCCTATATTCTTTTAAACACGATGCTAGATCTATGCATTCTGTTTTAAACTCCTTATTTGTCAGACGGGTAAAATAATCACCGAGATTTTCTACTATATATTCAATTAAACTATTCATTCTACCTCTGTTCACGTTTTGTTCAGTCAGTATCTCATGTTTTTCTGAATACGAAATAAATATAATTAAATATATTTCTCTTAAACCTTCCTTTATTAATGGATCAGCAGACTTTTCTATAATCCAATTCAGAAAGACTTTAAACTTATCTAATAGTGATTCTTGACCTGTTCTTCCACCAGAATGCTCACTTGTTCTTTGCTCTATTAAGTAAAGTTTATTATCTTTTCTCGCAATAAAATCTATTACTTTTTGTTGTTTGGAATACTTTTTTTGGTAATATTCACTAAATAGTGTATATTTAAATATATTTACCCTTTCATCTACTTGGTAGCCGAAATTTTCTAGAAAAGATTTAATAAGATCCTCATATATTGAGCCGAATCTAGGGCCAGATGAAGCAATAAAAAATCTATTTGAGATGTATAATTGGAGAGCTAGTTTTTCTGATATTGATGAAGGGATTAGCTTAAAGCCAAAATAGAAACTTTCTATATCTGTTATCTGAGACTTAATGATATCAATATTTTTATAATCACAAAGAATTGGAACCAATATATCTTGTAGTATTGAGTTAATGTACTTTAGCTGGATCTCTTGGAATTTTGTAAGTGATTGCTTAAACAAATACTTCTTAACTGTTAATAAGTTCATACATCATTATGAGTCTACTAATACTTAAGCGTTATTTACGTGATATAATCTTATCATGAGGTATAAAGCATCTTTTCTTTCTTATCATCAAACACTTCAATTAAGCATGCGTATTTCCATTTAGATTTTATTTCCTCTATATTTTCACATGTTTCTTCTGCAATTTTGATATGTAATGGGCCTATACATGAGTATATTATTGCTATCATATGATGTTGTAATTCCGTTTAAAATTAAGTGGGAGAAGGAAGAAATTAATTTTTCTTCATAATAAGTAAGTGCTCTGTTGGTGTGCGTTCATCTTCTAACTTTGTAGCAGGGTTCTTATTCACTTCCTTTATTCGTCTAGATACTATTTTGTCTATGAAAGTTACTTCATGCTTCCAGCCTAATGATTCTAAATGCTCCTTTAATATTTCGTCTATGGGTACTCTAAGCGTTCTTACTTTTACTGGTCCCACAAATATTCCTAAGGTTCTTGCATTAACCTTACCAAAGAAGTATGCCAGTGACCTAAAGTAGGTAATATAAATGTCGACCAGTTTCTTATTTCCGAATTCCTTTATTTTTTCTAGGTATTCCTTGAAGGTTTTACTCCTTATTTCTACATTAGGGGGTTTATTATAGGGAATTTCCTTTTTACTTAGCTGTCTTATTTTATTATCGTCATAGCCCAGCCAATATAGTTCAATTTTAAACGTCCTTATATATTCTTGGGCTTGTAGATAGGGGGGTGAAGTTATTACAGCGTCTACATTTGGAGGACTTTCGCTTAAAACGTCTACTCCTCCGTAAACTTTCCCGCTGGAAACACATTTACATAAAGATTGAAATTCCTTAACCTTCCTTATAATTCTTTCAACTTCTTTCCAATACATATCTCTCATTATTTCTTTCCAATTAGAATTTAACAGTCCGTTGACCCTTTCTATTGCAAATTTTGATTTATATAATTTTGGGAACTCCAGTTCAGCATAAGAGAAATATTTCGTAATTTTGAACAACGGTATTGCGACTAAAGGGTTCGGATGGTCGTGATAATATGCCCAAAGCCTTGATAACTGAGCTATAAATTCTTTAGGATACCAATAGCCTAAGTTTTTCCATTTAGGTATAAAACTTTTGTTATAATTAAAGTCTATCTCAAAAGTCTTTTCCGAAATTTCATCCTTCCACGTTTCTGCTTTAACCAAGATTTCTATTATTGGATTTAAATCCCATAGAATATAATTCCTGCCTGTCATCTCAGCCTCAATTGCCACGGTACCAGATCCAGCAAACGGGTCAAATAACGTTTCTCTAGGCTTGGTGTAAGCTTCTATGAAATACCTTACCACGTTAGGAATAAATTTTGCAGGATATGGATAGAGATCGTGTGTTACATAATTTGTCCTCAATTTCACTATATCTCTAAACAGCACGGAACGATACTTAATATTTAGAAAATCATCAATGCTAGTTTGCATCAATCTCACCTAAAAGTTTCTCTATTCTCCTACCAAGTTCATTATCTATTTTTTGTATTCCAGGTAAAATTTTAACTCCTATTTCCTTAAGTTTGTCTAAATCTATTATTTTCCATCTAGTTGTATCTGTCGTAGAAAGTACCGATTTAGGTATATATATAATCTTCAATGTCACATAATATTTCCATTCTCCTTCTGGCCAGTATTTTTCGCTTAATTCCGCAATATCTATTATCTCACCCTCCAAGACTATACCACCTTTTAAGCGTGACTCAGATTTATTAAGGTATAAAAATGCTCTTACTTGATTTTCTAAAAGTTTACTAGATCGGTTAAATCCCCAAATGAAAGAGCCTTGAGGATATTTTTGTATAAGTTTAGATTTTCTCGTTTTGTAATCATCAAGTGAGAAGAGGAAGTTTGTAAGTGTTCCCTTAAATAACACATACATAAGATAGTCTTTTTACTGATGACTTAAAACCTTTTGCCGCATTGGAACGTAATACCTAGAGCCATAAATATTAGAAGAATATTAGTTTAAGCTAATCATACTGTAAGATTTACCCTGGATGCTTTATTCCAAAACCACTCACTCAATTTTTAGTGTAGAAATTTTTTTCTGCTAAAATAGAGTGTGGAGATAGTGTCGTCGTTAAGTTATTTATATTTGTATAACGAGTATTACTTATGGGTAGGAAGCTTGTATTTAGGCAAGACGTTTCTTGTCCCTCTTGTGGTAGTCATCATGTTGTTAAGTGTGGTAGGCCTTTGGGTAGGCAGAAGTATTTGTGTAGGGATTGTGGTAAGTACTTCTTGGGTGATGCTAGTTATCATCATCATTCTAGGAAGTTGAGGGAGGAGGCTTTGAGAATGTATGCTAATGGTATGAGTATGAGGGCTATTTTTAGGCTTAACGTACCTCTTGGTACTGTTTTCACTTGATTAAGCGTTATGGTAGGAAAGAGCATGAGAAGTTGGTTGAGTTGTGGGGTAGGGCTGAGGAGCTGGTCAAGGGTAAGGTTGTTGCTAAGGTTGTTGATGAGATGTGGACTTACTTGTACAAGAATACTAGGGCTTTTTACAAGTGGGTTTTCACTTGTTACGTGTACACGGAGCTGGGAGTTTACCTCATTTACTCTGTGGGGGATAGGGGTGAGAGTACTTTCCTTGAGGTCAAAAAGTATTTGTCTGAAGAGGGTAGATGGGTGAGCGATGATTATAACTTGTACTACTGGTTGAAAGACCACACGGTTGTCTCGCCAGTTAACCCGAACGAATCCTTTCATTCCTCATTAAGGGATAGGCTAATTAGATTCAAGAGAGCAACAAAGGCAGTAAATAGGAGCATTCGTAGCATGATGTACTCCATAGCCCTAGTCTTAACGAAAAGAAGGTTAATCCCAGAATTTGTAGCTTAACGACGACACTATCACCACACTCTTCAAAATAAAACGTAGATTTAAAAATAAGTTTAACGTTGGTTCTGATAAAAATTGAAACTATTCACAACACGTGAATGAGGAAAAATTAAATGGAGAAAGGCTGAGAGTTTCATTAACAATTAAGGAATTCTTTAGCTGAGCTTAATTGTGATTTCATGGGTCTATAACTTCTATTTCATCCTTAACCCTTTCGAAATCCTTATCCGTCGTAATTATAGGCATCTTAAACCTCTTGCTTAAAACTGCAAGATAAGCATCGGTAGGGTCTAAACTTTTCTCAGTTACATAATACACTAGATCTCTTATTTCGTCACCCTTTATCTCGATTACTTCGTTCACAGTTAGCGGAAGTGAAGTTATAAGATTTAGGTAACCTAAAGCCCTCAATTTATCACCTTTTTTACTATGTTCGTTATACTTCCTTAAAGCCCATTCCATAATTTCTATTAGCGTTACTACACTAACTTTCCCCTTTCTTCTCTTATTCGATATAAACGCACTTGTATCTATTAGGACTTCGTCCTTTCCCATAAGGCTTCCCTAAAGGCTTCCTTTAACTCCTTAGGCGATATCGACTTAAGGAATTCCATTAACTCCTCTACATTCTTCACCTTTTCTAACTCCTCAGCAAAAGCAGTATAAGGAGTTAAAATTATAACTCCACCCAAATCCACAACATAAATTTTCTTATTAGCATACCATTTACCTAAATAAACCCTCCCTTTTGAGTCGGCAATTTTAACATCCATAGATGTAAGTGGGAATATAAAAAATAAAAATTTTTCCCACCCTTAACTTAATCCACGACAATTACCACTTCATATAGAAAATCATTACACTTATTAGATTTTCTAACGTTATAAGCTTAATTTTATACTTCTTGAGTGTGGACAACAATTTTGTTAATATAAAATGAATTATTTGAATTGTTTGTGCTTTATTAATAGAACGTTGATGATAATACTTTTTTAGGGTGAGCACGGGAGGTATTACCTGGAGGTGAGCACATGGAAACTAGATGGAAGGTTCCCGTGCTCACCCAAATTATACTAATTTTAATTGAGTATATTAACCTTAGCCCTAGGTTTTACTCTAGGGAGACCGTAGCCTCTGCATTGGCTAACTACGTTTCCGGGTTATCCTCATGGAGGGTCGTGTTACCCCATTCCACTCTGCTTTACTATCATAGGAGGTTGAGTTATGTTAAGTACGCTGTGCCATTGAGTGGTGTTTACGCTATTGACGAGACTAAGGTGAGGCTAATTAATGGTCAGTACTATTACGTGTGGATCGTTAGGGATGTAAAAACCAAGGGAATACCCTTCTTCATGGTTACTAGTGTTAGGAGTGGGGTACACGTCTTGGTAGTTCTTGCGAACATGAGTAGGGTTGAGGAAATAGCAATGAGGGTGTTTAGGAGAAGGATTGATAAGGTAATTTACTTGCACGATGGGGCAACAGCATACAACGCCTTCTCATGGTTAAACGTGGAACACGAGAAGTTCAACGAGAGGGATTATGCAAAACAAGGGTTCAGAAGCTTAAAACACTTGCATCAATGGACTTCCACTTCCCTTGGAATACTGACAATCACAATAACTAGGTGGTTATCAACATTCTTCCTGATATATCCTTTACACCCCAACGTACTTGTTAGATAAGGGGGTGATAATAAATGTAAATATTTCAAATAAATAAAATTATTGTCCACACTCGCAATTTTCACAAAAAAGTTTTTATATCAGAAGCTCCCCAAGTCGTGAAACTTGTTGTTACTCATTAGCGTAAAATTTTAAATATTAGTTTAGCCAGTTAAACTGTAGTAGAGTGAGTTTGACTCTAAGAGTGGAAGTAGGAAAGAAGGGTTATGTAATAATTCCTAAAAGTGTAAGGGATTTGGTGGGAATAAAAGAGGGGGATATCTTAATTTTGACAGTCGTTGGAGATAAGATAATCTTAGAACCTGAGAGGAGGGTTAACATACGAGAAGTTGTCAAAAAATTAGAAGAACATGAGAGGAAGATATCTTATGCTAAAAGGGCAAGCCTTGGGGAACTGGAGAACATAAGTCTTGAAGAGGAATTTGAAGATTGATTTTTCTTGATGCTAATTTCTTAATCTACTTAAACTCGGGAGTAAGTGAGGTAAAAGAGTATTATATAAAACTCCTCACATATGAAAGCTTGTTTTCAGATCCTTTAGTTATAGATGAGGTAATATACGTGTCTAAGAAGAAGTATGGAGTTAAGTATTGCGATACCATAGAATTCTTGGATGAAATAGTGCTCAAGTACTTAACAGTTTTACCAATTACGATAAAGGAATATGAGAGGGCTAAAGAGATTATGAGAAAATACTCAGTTAAGCCATCTGATGCCTTTCATATTGCCGTAATGTTAAACAATTCAATAAACGTGATCTTAAGTGAAGATAAAGAGTTAGATAAAGTTGCAGAATTAAGGAGAATATGGATTAAATGAAATTCACTAACCTTCTCAATTTGTCCCTGCATAATCGAGTTATGAGATAGGGATAAAAAAGGAGAAGGGATTTGATAGGCATACAGCCTCAGCTTACTTAATAGCACTAAAAGGATTAGGAATGTTGAATGATATCAAATGGCGTAAAATTCACGGTTTATCCGAAACTGTTGACAATGGCATTAATAGAGAAAGCCAGCCCTTCTTTCAACATTTTCTCCCTAGGCACGACTCTTCACGTATTGCTGACCAGGGAAATGGATAGGCCGGACTTAAAAGAAATGGAAGAAGCGTTTAACGGTGAGTTGTCTAAAGTTAAGATTGCGAGAGAAAAATTAAACGCGTAGAGTGAAAACCTTGAAGAGATAGTCAAGAAAGCGATAAGAATGGAATGCGGTATTAAAGATTTTAGATAATTGTGAATAACGTATGGCACATTTATTAATGCGGAGAGAAATTTAGGCCTTATGGCTGTACGCATAAGTAGATAATTGAAATCTACCATAGAGTAAATAATTGAGGTGATGATAAAGCTTTCATGAAAAGAATGGAGATAAACCTTTTTGTGTAGGTTATTTAATTTTATAAAAAAGGTAAAACTCTGAGTTGCTGAATTCCTACAAATCATGAGTTTGGGAATGAGGGTAAATAAGGAAGTTCTGTATCTCTTACCCGAGTAAATCCCTTGCAGTTAGACGAAAAACGTTTTTCCTTGTAGTTTTTAGATATCATTCTCAACTGTAAAGTTCGTTCTCACAGAGTAGTTTGAAAAATATAAAACAAGCCTTTTCTACTTATTTTTAATGAAGCTTATAATAAAGAACCTTGGCGTGCTCAAGGATACGTCAATAGAATTAGGAGACCTTACGGTTATATTTGGTAAACCTAATTCTGGTAAATCTTACATACTGAAAAGTATTTATTCTAATCTGGCCTTCTTTGACCAAGCTAATAATGTTGACTTAGCTACCATAGTTGCGGAAAGTCTCTACTCTACAATTGTTTCAATTTCAGAAAATGCGATAAAGGGAAGAAAATACACAACTTCCTTAAATATTTCGGAAAAATTTTTGGAATCTCTTACGATACTAAGAGAGAGAATTTCGAGATCTCTCCTTTCAGTTAACGAGACCGCAATTACCCGTGATGATTCTAATTTATTAAATAGAATAATGGAAATCACGAAAGAAGCTTTAACGTCTTTATCTATACCAGCAGTTACTTACACACCTTACTCGTCATACTGCGTGAATAAAATAGACATTGGATTCTCTAGAGGTGAACTAATTTTAAGGGTTGAAGTTTCATCAATTGGAGATAAAGAGCTGTGTAAGACAGTTCTTTCAAGTAATTTAATTTCAAATATAAGCTCTTACATGGCTTCATATTTAGTTCCAGCAATAATGAATAAGGTTAGCATAGCAGTAGAAATTCCTTCTGTAAGGTTCTTATCCTATGGGAGGTCTTTAATTTTACTTTATAGAGAGAATATAAAACCTCTGCCTTATACTAAGAGCCTAATATTCTGGATAAATAAAGGTAGTGAAAGAATCAGAAGCGGTAAAGGTAGTATTAATAATTTCTGGGACCTAAAAGTGAATGTAGAGAAAACTCTTTCTGTTAACGGCCTCGAAATTCCTTTCCTTTCTTCAAGCCTGCAGGAACTTACGGCTTTTTCCTTAGCTATTGCGGATGGGAGGAAAAGCTTATTACTTATTGAAGAGCCTGAATCCCAATTAAGTACTGATTATCAACTTAAGATGGGGTTATTTTTATACGAGTTATCTAAAAAGCATAAGGTTGTCATTACTACACACAGTGAAATTATCCTCATTATATTAGCGATTCTCTCCCATTTTAAGAAGGAAAAAGAGGTTGTTGAACTTTTTAACTTAGGGAAAGTTGAGGGCCAGGAAATGAACGTTAATGTTAAAATTTATCATGTGAGAGATGGAAAAATAGAGTTAATGGATCCGGAAAAAGTTCTGGAAAACATCCCTGGGATAACGGATATTTATTACTCTATTCTAAAAATAATTGCAAAACTAAGTGAGTAACCTTGAGAGCTATTAAAGTATGTGAAAACGACTGTTGTTTTTCTACGGAATGTTCGCTATTAATAGATATGGAAAGTGAAAAATTCAAAAGCAGTAATAAGCATGCAGATTTCCTATGCTTTAAGGATAATAAGATAATATTAATCGAACTAAAGGACATTAAGAGCTTTAATGACCCTAAGAAAATAGAAAATACGATAAAGGAGAAAATAAATCAAAGTCCAGTCTCAAAAAATCATATAGAAGATATTTATAAGAAAATTAAGGACATTTATTGCAATGGCCAGATGACGTATCACTTTTACATTGTTGTTCCTAAAGAGGTTAAAAGCGCATTAATCCACGTTCTACGCTGGAGTAAGAAGTTTGACAGTGTTGAAATCTTCAGCTGTACAGATAAATGAAAAGTCATCCCCTTTATCCTTACCTAAAATGTTCTTTACGTCGTGCCTATTTCTTGGGAAAATCCCCCTAGAGATTAAATAATAATAAGCTAGCGATATCCCGTTCTTTCCTTCTCTGCATTGCTTATCTACAAGTTGTCTCGCCTTACTTATAGCCTCTTCAATTATCTTGTTCATATTATCAATTTTCATTGCGTTGATAACATGCTCTCCGTTAATCAGGACGTTAACATAAAAGGGGTCTTCTTTTAAAAGCCTTAGGAAAGTAAGGTAATCTATGACGTGTAAATCTAGATTTTCATTAATTATAACAATTTCACTTAAAGCTTTAAATGCCTCCTTAATATCGTCTACAACAACTAAAATGTCCTCATCGCGTTCTTTACTGCCGAACTTCGTTATTAACCTTATCACATGAAAGACTAGAAAACTAAGTATATACGTTTTTCTACTTTCCTTCTCTTCCCCACCTATTCTAGAATTTTAAATTAAATTTCACCTTGACATAATTCAATATTATTTATAGGGTCGTCCACGTCTAGTATTGTTATAACTTTTCCTTACTTTTAATTACTTCTAATTCCACCACGGGGCACCCCTCTTAAGGGATCGTCCATAGTCACCTTCAGATCATTGAGACTAGTCGAGAGAAACACCCTACCTTCTCATGTAACATTTCACTCCTATCCTCATGATTAGATCCGTCATCAAGCAGAAGATCGTCAAAGGAAAAAAGTATAAGTAATAGTATATAAACGTAGTTTAATCAAAACTAATTTAGAAGTAATTAAAAATAACTAGTAGTTACGTAAAAGAGTTACAGCCTATCATGAAAATAGTGAACTTTAGAATCTTCGTTCTCCATGGAAGTTAAAGAAGATAGCTAACTAAACCTTTTAAAGAATTAATTTAATTTTATAAATAGTAAAAGTAATGAAGAACTTACTGATAATATGATAAAGGTTAGTATACCGTAAAATATACTTATATTTATAAATAAGCCTATTATTAAAGGTACTATTATAAATATTATATAGTGGAAGAATAAATTTACTGAGTTAACTAAATTCTTCTCCTTAACGTCTTTAAATTCTCTCGCTATAACTAAATTACAGCAGTTATGGGACTTTAACGTAACTTAAAGATTTTCATTAGCCCCGACGATCCACCTAAATAACGTTCAACAAACCTGAGGAACGCCTCCACGCTCCTCAGGTTAAGAGCCCCCACCAGCTCCCTGACAACGTTGGTCATGATGGTGAAGATCGTGAGGTACCCCTGAAGCCTCTCTCCTCCAGAACGAGGAGTCCTCCAGTCCCAAGGCCTTCACGTCCCTGTGGAGCTCCTCAATCTCCCACCTCATCCTCCATGCCTCCTCCATCTCCTCCTCGCCGAGCGAGAGATCGGTCGTGTAGAGGTACCTAACGTGTGTCCCGGAGTCACGTTCCCGGACTAACAATTTTACCGTAATCGCTTGACCTCCAAGGGTCAGGTCGGCGTAGTAGACTCCGGGGGTATCCCACTCGGAGGTATCCCTTCACCTCCTCGAGGGTCCCCCGGGCCGACTCGACCCTGAGTTTGGTTGGACTTGAGCTCAGACACCACGTTGTCCTTCACGAGCTTCTCCGACCAGTACCACGAGTCGAAGACTACTCTGGACACGCGGAAGTACCCCTTGAGCACGTCCAACATCTCCCTGGCCAAGTCGATCTTGGTCTTGAACTCGGTGACCATCCCCAAGTCCAACATCTTCCTCACGGCGTAGGGGAAACCATGAACGCCCTGCCCGTGGAGAGGTCCACTATGGCGACCGTGAGGAGCTTGACCCTCTCGAACCTCCCGTGGGTGTGGCAGTAGATCCAGTAGTTTCCGTGGGGGCTCACGTCCTTTCCTCTGGAGTACTCCTTGTGGTCCACGGTGTCGTCTATGATTACAGCTACCTCACCCTTCACTAGCCCCGACAGGACCTTCAAGTAGTCCCTCCACGCGTCGTGGAGCTCTCCCAACGCCTCCAGCAGGTTTGCGTAGTCCAACCCGAACGTCTCAGCAGCATTCTTCACGCTGGCCCTACCACCTAGCAGGACCATCAAAACGAGTGCTAACTCGACCTTCCTGCTCCTCCCGTTCCTCCTGATCACGCCCAGAACTTGGTTGACCGCCTTGACCAGCCTCTCCTTAGCTAACTCGATTTGTCCTTTTCCGTTTGTCATCTTTTCAGCAGGAAGATGTCTAAAATTATAAACTTCTCGCTAATACCGACTTCTTAGTATTACCTCCCTAAGATTCCCATAACTGCTGTTTATTACATATCCCTCTGCTAATAACAACCTAATATTCTGTATTACGGTCTGGTATGGGATTTGTGCACTTTCGGATATTTCGCTTGCTTTTGCCTTACCTACCTTTAGGAGGTAAATAACGATATATACCCCGGGAGTTAGGAAGATGTATTTATCTGTGGATATTTTTCCATGTTTGCTCTATGTTAATCATAGAGCATAATAATATTTAAATCTTCTCTTTACATATCGCATAAACCATAGATTACTCTTTTCATTATATGTATAACATCAACCATATGAAAGAGAGATATCGCGTTCTCGGTGAGACCGAGCAGTATATCTTACTATATTTAATTAGCATAAAGGAAGGGGTGGCGGTAAAGGAAATTTATGAGGAGATGAAACTGAGTCCTAACTCTGTTACCCAAGCTCTCAATAAGTTATTAAATGAAGGATTCTTAGTAGAGAAGAGAGAAGAGGTATTTTCTAGAAGGAAATTAATTTATCTGAGTGAGAAAGGGAGAAAAATAGCTCAGTTACTTCTTCAGATACAGGAAATTATAAAGTCAAATCAATGAATTAATCTTAACGAGTAACTTAACGTTCTTATCAAAGCATATTGTTACTCTAGAAAAGAAGTCGTCCCTACCTAAGATTAGGCTGGGATAAATCCCTCCGATTTCTCCGAAATCGGCTTCTGCAACTGGGATTTCGAAATCCTCATTAAGTTCCACGAAATGAAATTTTAGTTTGTACCTCATTGTATGCAGGTTCAGGTTGGTTAATACTACAGTGTCCAAATAACGTTCTTCTGGGTTGTTAAAGCACTCGTTTAAAGTTTTCCTATTTATTATAGAGAACCTACTACCGCTGTCCGGTAAAGCGTAAATTAATATGTTCCCTCCTATCCTGGGGCACTCCATCTCTGCTTTTAGTAAAGGTACCGCATAGCCTCTTAAACTGATGAAAGGGATTTCTATGTAGTTACTCATACATGTAATAGTTTTCAATAAGACAAATTTAAAGATGGACTTTCTATTTTAACGTTGGATTTCTATGTGGTTACTCATACTAACTCTTCTCTGCTTCCACTACCGTTAAAATGTCGTATTGACTTCTTTTGTATCCCTTCTTCTTCATAATCTCTTCCACTTCTTCCCAAGAATTACCCTCAGCTACTATATCCCTATTTTCGTCTATTGCATAATATTTCCTTACTATCCTTATGGTTTCGGGCATAATTCTCAAGATTAAATATGAACTTCTGAAGCTTATAACTTTACTTGCTTGTATTATGCTCTATTGTTTACGTAAAGCATAAAGCTTATACACTAACTATGCTCTATAATTAACATAGAGCAAACATGATTTTCATACAAATCCCCAAAAGTTACGTAAAAAGGTTAGATGTTTTTACGTATTATCTGAAGGCACAATCGTTTCAGCGGACATACAAAGTAAGTCCAAGGAGGATTAAACGCATTATACAAGGTTAGTTCGAGTGTGGACAATAATTTTGTTAATTTAATATAATTTTATTCAACAATCTTTTCTCGTTCTGTAAGAACTAATTTTCGCGTAATACTATTTAAGGGTGAGCACGGGGTTTTTATCTTGGTGAGCACATGGGAATCAAGTGGAGAGTTCCCGTGCTCACCCAAATTGTATTTGAGTATATTAATGTTAAGCCAAGGTTTTACACCAGAGAGCAAGTAGCCCAAGCGTTGGCAGAATACTTGTGTGGTTTGTCCTCTTGGAGGGGTGCCTCGTGGCGGAATTAAAAGTAAGGAAAAGTTGTGCCACGGGGTAAACACTCTACTAAAAGAAATTGTCTTAATATTTTCCAAGCTATAGGTAATAGGTTCGCTAATTGCTTTCAGCATCACAATGAGAAGTTTTCATTTATCACCAAGGTTCTTTGCTTTTGCTTTTTACGCATTGTATAACTTTATCTACATCTACATCAATTCCGTAAGTAGAAATAAATTTCTTAAACTTCTGTAGCACTTTTTCTAGTCTTTTTATAGCGGCGTCGCTTATTCCGGGCCAGTCTATGTATTCCGGTTTTATTCCCACAATATACGCCTCTTTAGGTCTGTTACTAGATCTTGCAGATAAAGATAATACTTGCAACGGAGTTAATCTATGCGGATCTGTTATCTCTACGAAATCAGCTTTGTCTAAATCGACTTTAAATATTCCTTCCTCCTCATCCATTTGCACAATGTCTATAAAAAATACTATGTCTCCGTTTTCTATTGCCGAGAGAGCTTGAAAGCCGTTAGCACCGGCATCAAATGCAGGCAAGCCAAGTTCTTCCATACAAGCCGCAGTTAGTGAACCAACCGCATCGTCTCCGTAAAGTCTATTTCCTAGACCTATGATTTTAATAGACAATTTACCTTCTCCTCTACCTTAGCATTAAGCTTTGCAATACTTTCGTCATTATAATCCCCCCTAAAATATAAGGCGTATACTTTGTTCACTACTGAGAAGATTAGAAGGCCGTAAGCTACGTCTTCTAAATAATACCTGCCATCTAATCCAGGTCTTAATAATTCTAACATTTCCCACCTATCTGTAGTCTCAAGAATTATTTCCTTCTCACTTATACCTTCTGGGGCATATCTACTACTTCCTACCAATAATACTTTTTCTGGAGATAACTTTCTTACCTCCTCTGCTGCGGCTATAGGATCCGTACCGAGGTCTAGGACAAAATCCTTGCCTTTCCACATCTCGTAAACTTTCTCTACAACTAACCCATCGGGTGTCGCAGAAAAAGGTATAAAACCCACAACTAACTTCATTTATTACCAGCCCGTATTTTTCTTATCAAATCTAAGAGGTCTTTTGCCTCATATTCCTTAAGCATTTTATCCAAATTAACCTCCTCAGGGGTTGTCTTTATGTCGTAAATTATTGAGAGTAATTCTTGTTTTATGGGCCTTGTCATTTCTTCTTTAATTGCGTCCTTAAAAGCTAACAATTCTAGGACAAGTTTTATTATTTCGCTCATTTTACATCACTAGCATATTCTAGGTACGATATCTCCTGTGGGCATTTCTAATATTTTTGCTCCCCCTACAGCAGTCTTTGCAACAACTATTCCTTTCTCGCTTTTAGGTTCAACTACATATCCAATGCTTGCAGGCTCAAATCCTAAGCTTTTTAGGGTTTCCAGAACGTCGTCCTCAACGTTACTATCTACTGCCAGTACGCCAACGCCTTCACTGGCTAGATTCAACGGATCCAGTCCGGTAACTTCAGTTATGGCTTTAACGTCCTCTAATACTGGGACTTTTGCTTCTTCAATTACTATTACGTTACCGGTTAACTGTGCCCACTCGTTTAATGTAGCAGCTAATCCACCTCTTGTAGGGTCTCTAGCAGCGTGAACATAGCCTTTAAACTTACTGAATACCTCAAGTAATTCGAACAATGGTCTTACGTCGCTTTTAAGGTTTGTAGATATGTTGTATTGCATTGCGGCAATTACTGCACCGTGAACTCCTACAGGCCCGGTAACTATTATTTTATCTCCAGGTTTTATAGCATCTACTATAGGACTTCCAGTTTCGACAACTCCTAAGCCGACTGTATTTATTATGATAGAATTCTTCATAGTCGTTTCTTCAATTACCTTAAAGTCTCCACCCACCAGAGGAATATTATATTTTTTTAATAATTCTATCATAGATCCAGTAATCTTTTCAAGGTCGTCAATCGGAAATCCTTCAGAAACTACAATTGAGTCCAACATGGCTATTGGCTTGGCTCCCATCATTATTACGTCATTTAAGGTACCAGAGACTGCAAGATATCCTATATCTCCACCTGGAAAGAAATAGGGATTTACAGTATGGGAATCTGTGGCAACTACTAGGTTATTTTGGAGAACTGCTCCGTCGTCTGGATAATCAATTCCCACCCCTCCTTTTACCCTCTTTAGCTCTAGTGGAAGTCTAGAAAAGAAGAGCCTCTGCAATAGTTGCTGAGTTTCTTTACCTCCATTACCATGAGAAATCTGTATCTTATTATATGACATAATTCATCAACTCTCTAAAATTTTCATAGCTTCTTTGAAGAACTCATCAGCGGCTTTTTTCGCTTCCTCTTCAGATTTGCCCATGATTTCCTCAGTTCTCTGAATTTCTTCCGCTATGAATTTTAAATTCTCTATAACTCCTTCCTTAGATAATTTTTCTATTATAACTCCAGCATGTACCATTACGTAATCTCCAGGTTTAACGTTATCCACACCTATTGCAACCTTCTTTATAGTCCCTCCGCCTAAATCTACTTCAGCTATCACGTCTGAATCAATAGCTACTACCTTTGCAGGAACTGCCCAACACATCTTATTTCACCTCCGAAACAATTTTAGTAATTCTTTCCGTAGAGCCGAATCTGGCCCAAACTGCACACGCTCCTTCCATGGACACCATACACGGCCCCCAAGGCATTGCAGGAGTACAAGCTTTCATAAACATAGGACAGTCTGTAGGGTAGGCAATACCTAAGGTTACCTCATTACATCTGCATCCAGGAGGCAAATCGTAATCCCACGGCTTTTCTTTTATTCCTAATTGTTCCCTTGCGTTATACATGGAATACTCCTCTCTTAAATCCAAACCGCTCTTCGGTACGGTACCTATACCTCTCCATATGGCATCGACTGGTTTGAAGACCTTATTTATTTCAACTTGCGCAAACACGTTTCCTTGATATTTTACTACTCTTTTGTATTCTAGGTTAGTGTAAGTTATATCTCCTGAATGCAAGTCTTGGAGTATTTTTAGAACTCCAGCTAAGACATCTATTGGTTCGAAACCAGTGACTACTGCTGGTATTTTATATTCCCTAGGGAAAAAGTCCCAGCTAATGGCACCAATTATGCTAGAAACATGACCTGGACCAATAACTCCAGAAACAGGTACTAGACCTTTGCTCTTGTGTGACCTAACAGCAAATTCAGCTGCCGGTGCTGTAAGTTTTAACGAAGAATAAAAGAGCAAGTTTTTAGGAACCTTTTCTTTCTCAAACAATACTGCATAGCTAGGAGTAGTAGTTTCGAATCCTATACCGAAAAATATTGATGGCTTTCCTGACTTTTTAGCATCTTCTATTGCGTCAACAAAGCTGTAAACTATTCTTACATCAGCCCCTAAAGCTCTGGCAGCTGCTAAACTCCCTACCTCATCTTTCTTATAATGTTTCACTGTAGGTAACTTGAAAACATCCCCAAAAGTATAAACTGTGTAACCCTCCATGGCCAATTTTATTACGTTCTCAATGTCACTGGACGGAGTAACACAAACTGGGCACCCCGGTCCTGGTATTAACTCTACTGTTTCCGGCATGAGAGCTCTTAACCCATAATGAGTTGTAACCCATTCGTGTGACCCACAAAAATTCATTATCTTAATTTTTTCTCTGCCAATTTCTTTGGAAACTATCGGAGCTAATTTATGAATTAGTTCTGTAATAGATTTTGCAAGTTCACCATTTTCTCTAAATAGAGCATCAATCTGTTTAGGTAACTCCATTTTTACCACCGAATTATTGATTTTCCATCTTTAAAAATCTTAATTATAAATGCATTTATACTCTCCATTTCAGCCCTTAATGACTGTACTGTTTTTGAGATCTCCTCATAACTGCCCCTATAGTAAATAGATATTAGAAATCTTGGATTTGCGTCATTAATTCTTGTAAAGCTGACCAGAGTATAGTTCCTATCTTCAACCCTACCTCTAGATATATTGAAACCTCTAACATCCCAATCTTCGATCTTTGGCAAATTCAAGTCTAAATTCTTTTCATAATTTACGTTTAATTCCGCATAATCGACTCCAATATTTCCACTCTCTCTTAAGGCTCTAACTAACTCTCCTGCAGACAACTGAAAGTTTCCGAACTCATGAGATACGACAGTAAAAGTCCTTGGTTGATAATATATGTCAGCAAAGTTCTTCTTAGCAAAACTGCCGTCTTCCAGCGGTATTATAACGTATCCAGTAGCACCGCTTAATCTTATCTGGCAGACTGAATATCCAAGTCCGGCTAACCTTCCTGCCATAGCGTATAAATCCGGTTCATTATTCAGCCTAACTGTAAAATATCCTGTAAATCCTGAAGCGCTTATTTCACTCATATATTATCACCTCATCACCTTTTACTTCTACATGACAAGTTTTCAAATCTCTCTTTGCAGGCCCGTCCACTACTTTCCCAGTTTTTATATCGAAAACACTACCGTGCCACGGACACACTACCTTACCGTCATCGGTAAGGAATCCATCTTCTAAGGACAAGCCCGCATGAGAACAAAAAGCTTCAATTGCAAAAAAAGATCCCTTATAATTTATGACTAATACGGGTTTTCTCTCCCAAGGTTTTTGAGCAGGAAAGTAGAATTCTACCATAGACATTGGCGGAATTTCGTCTTTTTTTATAACTATTTTTTGTTGTGTAAGCATTTTAATCATCAACTATTACACACCGGAGTTATTATATGTTCTAGCTTCTTATTCTTCCCTTTAATTTCGAAGTGAGCAGCACATACTAGACATGGGTCGAAACTTCTTATTGCTCTAAGGAAATCATATCCTACCCACTGATCTGGTGGAACTTCTTCCATTATTTTTGTGTTTATCACTGACATTTCGAAAGCTCCTATTGCCTGCCCGTTAATGCACCATGGGCCATTGCAATTATTATCTCTTGGACTCACGTTAGCCGTAGTTGGAGCGTGATACTGATAGTTGGCTATGGTGTAATCCTTAACCACCATCCAATGCCTCACCGTACCTCTGGGCACTTCGTATTGACCAACGCCTAAAGAGAATGACGGCTGTTTCCACGGCCTAGAAGTTTGAGGGTTAGATTGACTCTTCATATAAACTTCTAGAGCATACTCTAGATTGTCCCATGCAGTAAATATTGCAGCAGCCATATCTACAGCTCTACCAAGAATTCTGGACAACGTAGTGGACTCGTCTGGCGGTAGCCATTCTACAGTCCAGGCCGGTCCTGCACCACTTGGTAAATCTGAAGGTAATTCAGATATTGTAGGTAACTCTATGGTTATTTGACCGTTCTTTACAATAGGACTATTTGGATGGTGATGTGCTACAGCGTGTAATCTTGCCCAAGGCCCTGTCTCATAAGCCCACATAGTACCATCTTTCCACACAAGTCTTGGTTCCGCATCCCAGCTGTACTTATCCATAAAGTTCGGAGCCATGGGATTAGGTATTGTAGTCTTATTCCATGGATGATACATGTATAAATTAACTCCATCAGAGTCTTGAAGTCCCCAAGCTAACGTATTTCCTATAGGGTCTGTTTCTGTGAACGGCGAAGTTATCTTAGCCCAATCGTGATAGAATGAAGAGTTAACGAACTCCAACTGGGCTACATTAAGATCTATAAAGCTCTTGCTCATTAATTCTCCGTTCCTAACTATTGTAGCTCTGAATACAGTTTGAGGTCCTTCATCGGCGGTATTTGCTAAACTATCATAATTCTTGTATATGTCTTGGTAATTATCTCCTAGATTACTGTAGAGTACTGGACTTTCGTAACCGTAACTGCTTATATATGTGGGCTTTGCATAAGTTAATCCTTGCGTCTCGTAGTCACAATTATTTATTAAGAAGTTTGCTAGATCCATCCACGCTGCTATAACTACTTTAGTCCACGCTGTTAATTTAGTTAGCCTATACATGTACTGTGTGAATAACGATTCTCCCACTGATAAATCTGTTCCAATTCCACCTGGAATTAACATTGGCGGATGGGAATGTCTTCCGTATATTAGAACTCCCGCTTCTCTAGCTATTATCTGGTATTTTACAGACTTTTGCCATAACCAACCGGTGAATGGATTCAGCGCAGTCATTATATCCGCTATTGTAGAAAATCCGTGAATATCTGAGTATTCTGCTTGTGTCTGTTGTGCCGCCTGCCAGCAAGATGGATAGTATTGTTGCATTACCTCAGCAGAAAAGTCTGGTCCTTCTAGCACGTTCAATATGATAGAATGGTCATAAATCATATCTGTCATCGCATAAGCTAAGTTCCTTAGAGCTTGACCTAATGGATACGGTACTGCACCTAAAGCCATATCGTTTGCTCTAACTGACGCGTTAGCGTGTGCTGCACCACAGACTCCGCAACTTCTCGAAGTTATATGAACTGCATCTGGTGGTTGTCTTCCTCTTAGGAATACCTCGAATCCTCTGAACATTGTAGCGTATGTATATGCTTGATTATTTATGACTTGACGTGTGTTTGGATCTACAGTTGCAGTCAAACCTAAATGACCAGCAACCCTTGAAATTGGATCTATTTTCATATTTAAGGGATTAGACATGTGTATTCACCTTATTTATAAGATACGGGAAATAAGAAAGAAAAAACGTAAAATCACTTTTTAATCACCTTTATTCTATCTGCTAATAGCTCTATAATATGATTAATCTTAGCGTTAGCGTGGTAATAGTCTATGGAAAATCCTATACTCTCTATGCAAACAGGACAACCGGTTAGCACCTCCGAAGCTTTTACCTTATTTATTTCATCAACCTTGATCTTACCCGCCTTAATTAACGGCTCTAGAGTCGAGTCCAAGAACTTCTTGTCCTTCTCGCTTATTGGTATACCTATAGTCTTAGCCATATTCTCAATCATCGGAGCTAATCCGCAACCTCCTCCGCCTCTGCTACAACAGAAGCTATTGACACCGTGGCTCGGTAACTCCCTGAACTTCTTCGATAAAGCTCTCATTAAAACTCTGGGAGGTTCAAATACTCCTCCTCTCCTTCCCAATTGACATGGGTCATGCCAAGTTATCACCTCGTCTACAGGCTCTATCTCGAACTCCTTCTCCTCATACCACTTCGCAAGCAATTCCGTAACGTGAACCACTTCGTACTTCGGTCTCACTTTAAGGACCTCATGCATCGTATACCTTAGCGATGGGTACTCGAATCCTCCCGCAGTAAGCACAACATACTTTGGAGACATCTCAATGAAATAAGCATAAACCCTCTTCATTACAGTCAACGCTCCTTCCTTATCTCCTATTACTAACCCTACTGGAGGTCTTATGCCCAAAGGTTTGGACATGAAGGTCCAATCCTTGCCCAACATGTCCAATATCTTCGCGGTCTTGATCAACACGCTAGGGTATACCATCGCTTCATAGATGCTCGCGTAAAACAGCACCTCTGAGTTCTTCTTGTCCAGCGGAACGTCTTTCCCTATTGCCTCCTTCATTTTCGATATCAGATTGCTCCACGCGTCCCTAAACACTGGAATGTCCCAATATTTGCCTGAAACCTCCAATTGTACTAGGTTAGCGTATATCTCCGGAGTTAACCCGGCTTTAAACGAAACCTGCCTCAGTAGGTCTATAAGCGCGCCGCTATCAATACCCATAGGACATACGAACATACAAGCTCCGCAATTAGTGCAGTGCCATACATAATCTGCCATAGTTTCAGCTTCTTCTAAGCTAAGGTACTTCTTGCTTCCTCCAATTATCCTTCCAATAGTTTTTCCCCAGACTGTAAATCTAGGCCTATATAACTGCCTTGCTATTTCTGCCTTGTTTACTGGAGAGTATTCTAGAGAGGTCGGCGTAAATGGGCATGCTGCCTCACATGCCTTACAGTTCACGCATGATTGTAAATAGTATAGAATTGTAGAATTCATCTGAGAGTAGAATACGTCATCAATAGCTCTCTTTAATGCTTCTAAGTTAATTGTTTCTTGTTCCATTACTACCATTTATTTCTCACCCCTCCTATATACCATGAAGTACCATTCTCTTACCTTACCCAAGTAAAATTCGAACATATGGAATCCTCTTGTGAAAGGTAATGTTGCTATTATTATCTCAGCGACTAGTATATGCGCTCCAAGTAAGTTATCGTACCAATAGACGTTATTAGGCGTGTGTGCAGTGGCGAAAAATCCTAGCAATACGTCGATGTACAGCAAAACGAAGAACCACCAGTCACCTGCCCTTAGAGATAATCTTTCCGCGGCCACTAGTAGCTTATGGCCTAGATGAACTCCTAAGAAAATTATTAGGAAGAATGTTAAGAATTGTCCATTTAGTATAACCGTTAATGGACCCCATATATCATTAACGAACAGCGTAGTTGAGGCGTGATTTGGTGTGGTTAATGCTAATAGTCCATCCTCAGAGCTTTCCGGAATTGCCAAGGGAAATAACGCACTGTATGGAGGAATATAATAAGCCCAAAATACCATGTGCTGGGCTAGTAAGAATATTATCAAGACTAAGGCGATATGGAACAATAAACCTACACCAGTAGTAACGGGCTTCCTTTTTATTCCAACCCTGCTGGAATTTGCAAAAGTGTTTACCAGAGCTGCTATTTTATGCCCACTACTCACTTGCCTTAGTTCAGAACTTGGATAAGGAATGAAAGGTTTTTGATAAGTCGCTAAATATCTGAATACCCTATACGAAGCCCCTAAGAAGAAAAAGAACACTGTTGGAACGAAGAGATCTAAAGCTAATGGATATAACGAATTACCTACTGGGTATGTGGCGTAAGGGATCTGCATTATGTTCCCCTTAATTTTCCTTTTTGAACCATCTTTTTCTCTGCTATGCCTGCAGCTGCACCTATTACAATACCTCCTGCTATTAATCCAGCAGTTGTAAGCGTTGAAGATGGTACTGGGACTTGTAACGGCTTATAGAAAGGTTCATATAAATCAGTGAACCCTGGCATTGTACAGCCTATACAGACTGCACCAGTCCTTGTAGGCCCACCTATTCCTCCTACCCAACCGTATTTATTCCATGGGCAATTCGATACTGGCCCTTTACATCCTACTTCAAATAGGCAGGCTGAAGTAGGTTGGCCTGGCTGTGTTCTAAAGTCTCCTGCAGCATACCAAGCGGCTCTAGGACACTGCTCATGTACAGTATATTTAAAGAAGTATAACGGCCTCCAGTACTGGTCTAATTCAGGAAGAGGAGCTAATCCACCTGCCCATAGTACTAGGTTTGCTAAAGTTCTCATTATTCCGTTACCGTTTGCAGGACAGCCTGGAACAGCTATTGCTGGCTTAACCGAAGCTGAGGGTGAAGGAGTTATGTCCAAATAAGCATTAGGATTCTTTACAAATGTATAGAATGGTGCAGCTCCGGCTTGTGCGTTTAAGTAGTTATCTTCATAAAATCTACTTAATAATCCTTTATATCCTCTTAAAGGATCGTCGAAAAAGCCAATAGCTCCAGTGGGAGACGGAGACCAAGAAGGAGTTATAAACTTTGGCGGGGGTTGGTAAACCTTATCGGCTATTAATCCCCCATAAGATGCACAATTACCTACTGTTAATACTGCAACAGCGTTAGGTAATAATTCTGCTACCCATTGGTTTAACGTCTTTGGTCCCAGCATTCCGAAATATCCAGGGTTATTTGGGTTGTATTGTTGTGCAGTATGTTCGTCTGGAAAACTACCCTCTATTACAAGAACGTATGGATTGTAATTCCCAGCTATTACGTCTTTTAAAATTTGTACTGCTTGCTCACCTTGTTGTGGCATAATAGATGGCCAGAAAGATATTTTAACACTTCCAGGACCTACTAACGGGCTCGCTCCAAATAATACTTCCGCTACTGAAGGATCGGTAGCTTGTATGATTGCAGTTGTATTTCCTTCACAAGCTTGAGCTTCGAACCATACTATGTTCACATCGCCATTTTTTATCATATTGACTGCTTTAGCAACAGCCTTATCCCATTCCGGAGCAGTAAGCATTGTTGCAGTTACTGCTAGCTTAAGAAAATCTCTTCTGGATATTTTGAATGACATATAGTATTCTATTAACCGACTCTACTTAATTACTTTTTCCTACGAAAGTCCTTGTAACATAAAATTAACTAAGTTAAAGACTAGAAATAATAAGACATTGATTTTATTATTGTTATAATTTTTGTTTTGGTGATTAATTATGATAGAGAATATCTCTGATACACTAATAACTTTTTTTTTTAATTTTTATCTCATACTTAGTCATATGAGCGACATAGATATTAAGATTAATGAGTACAAAAGGCTAATTAAAATTGAACCGACTAACGCATGGCATCACTTTCATTTAGGAGAGGCATTAGAAGAGAAGGGCGAACTAAATGAGGCTATAGAGGAATACTCAAAAGCCGTAGAACTAGATCCGACTTTTCCAGATTTTCATTTTAAGAAGGCAGAAGTTCTACTAAAACTATCTAAGTTCCAGGAGGCGCTACAAGTATACGATAACGCTATAAGAAAAGATCCTAAGAACGCACACCTTTACCATTACTTTAAAGGAGAGATTTATGAAAAATTAGGTAAATATGAAGAGGCATTAAAAGAATATAATAGGGCAATAG
The DNA here is from genome assembly GCF_037389975.1 of Stygiolobus sp. CP859M. NCBI lineage: Archaea > Thermoproteati > Thermoproteota > Thermoprotei > Sulfolobales > Sulfolobaceae > Stygiolobus > Stygiolobus sp. CP859M. Next base: position 61,416 of record NZ_JBBHKS010000012.1, read on the forward strand.
AATGGTCTCCTAATAACTCTTGGTATAGACAAGCGAAGATATACCTTTTGGAGAAAATGAATAAACTGGAAGACGCCCTCAAAGAGGTAGAGGAGTTGATTAAGATAGACAGTTCAGCCGTTAATCTAGAATTGAAAAATGAGATCTTGGTTAAGCTAAAGAATAACAACGACATTAAAGTTTAATTTATTAATTTTCTACTTTTTCTGTTAAATTTTTAATAGTTCTTTTCATTATCTATCTTCATGTCTTTTGAAGTAATACTGAAGGTAAGGAGGTATTCTAAATAAAAAGGAAGTTGGTGCCAAGAATATAAATTAAACGTGGATAAATTCACTACCGTTGTAGAGGCATTAAGGAGAATAAAAACCGAACAAGATCCTATGTTTTACTATGAATATTTTCTATTAGACTTATTTATGGTCGTTAATGATAAGACGCTATACGCTCTTTAGCTATAAAAAGGTAGCATAAGATCTTCTAGAGAAGAAAAATAGGAATAATAATTTATACTATAATACGTAAAATAGCTTATGCATGAGTGGTCTGTCGCAGATGCTGTCATTAGAACAGTAATAGATTGGGCAGACGGCAAAAAGATAAAGGTTAGGAAAGTAGTTTTGGGCGTCCCTTCATTCTCTTTTCTCGACGTAGAAATTCTAAAAGAGGCTTTCAATATGATGAAAAAAGACTCAGTTCTAGATGAGGCGGAGTTAGAAGTGAAGTTTAAGGAACCTAAATTTAAATGTAAAAACTGCGGTAAGGAATTTTCTCTTAACGAAGTTAAGGATCAAATAGACAGCGTTAGGTCTGAATTCGGAGAAGAATATCCAATGCATTTCATGCCCGCATTGGCTCCTTCTTTCATAAAATGTCCTTATTGCGGATCTCACGATATTGCTCTTGAGTCACAAGATATGACAATTGACGAAATCCAGGTGGAGGAGAATGGAACCGTTAAGACAGTTAGCCAAGGATAAACTTTCAGGGAAGAAAGTATACGCAGTTATGAGCGCTAAGGGAGGAGTAGGTAAGAGCATAATATCTTCACTACTAGCCCTAACAATGGGACGGACTACTTTAATAGACTTAGATATTCATACAATGGCAATATCTAAGCTTTTCGGACTAGAAGGTATGTTGCATGAGGTCACTAAGAATGGTATTGAACCGTTCGAAGTTAAAACTGTAAAAATAGTAAGTTTAAGTGGAATAGTAAAAGATAATTACGTGGTATTACCGGGGGGAAATCAATCATCTATCATGGAATCTCTAGTAGCTTATTCACATATTGACACCCAAACTGTGATTTTTGACCTTCCCCCCGGATTAGGAGACGAGATTTTAGTACTAGAAAGAATCTCGAATTTCACTCCTATAGTTGTAACCACACCTTCAAAAGTTTCGAAAAAGGTTGTAGATTACTTGATACGGTATTTGAGAGAAAGAGGGAAGGAACCTAAAGTCTTGGTAAACTTGGCGTACATAGACTGCGGCGGAAAGGTTGTAAAGCCTTTTGGTGAATATGATGGTTTTGGACTTCCTATAGATCCTAGCATTGAGGACTACATTGGAAGAATACAAGATTATGAAGGAATAGTAAAGGAAAAACTAAAAGAATTCATTTTAAGTTTATAACTTAAAAGATAATTAATTTCATTAGATATTAGTATATTGTTATAATTTAATGTTAAGATCTTATTTGTGAATATTACTAACTCCTCCCGCCAGCGAAGGTTTCCTTCTCATCTTTCCCACCATCGATTTGTCAGTCAAGGTAACCAGGGAGCCCTCAAGGAGGATCATTGCATAGCTCAAGTCCTTTTGGGACATCACTGGTTCCTCCTCTCACAGTCGAGCTGGAGAGAAGCGTCACTAAAAGAAATTTAGAAAAAAGAGGTATTTAAACACGGGCTACCCTAGCGAGGCTTTCCACCCCTCTTAGTAATCCTTATTAATTGTTTAAGGAAATATAATATATGGACTATTGTACGGCGCTTAAAGAAGTATTAAAACATAACATAATTTGGATAGAAGCTCAATCTTGTTCAGGAGAGACAGTGATGATATTAAGATCTGGTTGTGAAGGCTTAGAGGAGCTTTTCTTTCATTCTTCTCCAGTAAAGTTTGTCTCACTAGTTAGCGAGGAAAAATCAGGGAAAGAAATGTTGGAAAGTATACTGAATATGAACGATTTCGTCTTAGTGATTGAAGGAGCAATACCTACTAACGATTCCCTTTGCACATTCGGAGGATATCCTTGCACTCAAGTCATAAAACTTTTAGCTGAGAAGGCAAATAGCGTAGTTGCAGTCGGCTCTTGTGCAGTAAATGGAGGAATACTTAGAGAAACTGGAAGCAAAGGAGTTAAAGAAATACTTACAGATAAGAAAGTTTTAGAAGTTCCGGGCTGTCCCGCATCACCTCAAATGATAGTCGCAATGGTTTATTCCGCCTTAGGTGAAAGGTATGGATCTTGATCTAGATCCTATCAGTAGGATAGAAGGCCATTTAGGAGTTCACGTTAAAGTTGAAAATGGAGAATACATTGATGCCAAAGTTGGAGTGTCAATGTACAGAGGGTTCGAGAATTTACTCAAAGGTAAAGATCTCCATTTAGCACCTAATATTGCAGGAAAAATTTGCGGAGTTTGTGGTGCAACACACACTCTAGTTTCTACCGAAGCGCTAGAAATGACCTCAGGAATTTATCCTTCTGTTCAAGCTATAAAATACAGAAATATAGCTTATTCCTTAGCTGATCTGATGTATAATAATATAACAGTAACCTTTCTGTTCCAAGCTATCGATTATTCGACCGAAATAGTTAGTAAATATACACCGAGCGTTTATGATAAAGCTAAAGATACAAGTTGTGAGTTTAAAGATATTCACGGATATCCTAAGATTTCGTCAATTCTAGATAACTTATATTTTGGCAAGGAAATATACAGAACAGCTTTTCGCCTTCAGACTACACTTAGGGATCTTGCAACAGTTATATGGTTAAGATATCCCCAACCCCTTAGCCTCAAGCCTGGATCTATAACTATTAAAGATCCATCCGTAGTAGAGAAAGTTAAGAAATTTATGAAGGAAGATAAAAGTATAGAGAAACTTTTTTACATAATGGCGGATCTAAGAGAATTCTTTACTGAATATAAGAAAATAGAAGACACTTATGTTACATACGGACTTCTAGAGAGTGAAGAATATGATGCCGATTATGAGAAAATGGACGAATGGGCATCAAAAAGAGAGTTTCCACCGGCATTAATAATAAATGGCGAAATAGTTGAGAACAGACTTTCCAAGATTTTATTAGGAGTAAGAGTTTACGTAGACAATACTCCATATGATGAGTGGGATAGAGAATACGAAAAAGATGAACTTGGAAACGACATTGATAGAAGGCATCCATGGAATAAGGAAACTAAACTCAAGGACAAAATAATAATAAAAAATTTCGTTCCTACAGTAAGGCAGTATTATAATGGCAGGGATTACATGCCTACCACTGGAGATATAGCAAGACTTTATGCCTATAGACTAATGAGAGGCAAAATAAGAGCCTTAGGTTATGAGTGGGAACCTCGAGGTAATAACGTAATTGAAAGAACTTTCGCACGAATGTTCACAGTTGCTTATTTGAAGGAGTACTTACAACAAGTGGAAATAGATAAATCTGACCTTAATCCAAGAAAGGGCAAAAGAGAGTATAAGTTAGCGGTAGGTGCCCACGATGCTCCAAGAGGTGCTAATGCCCATTGGTTGGTTACTGATGGAAATAAAATTCTTAGATATCAAATAATAACTCCTACCGACAGAAATTTCAGTCCAAATGGCGGTCCGGTAGAAAGGTCAATAATAGGCCAAAAAGTTACTGAAATAGAAATTTCAGGCCTCGATGCTTTAAGAATTATAAGGAGTTTTGATCCGTGCTCTGCTTGTGCAGTTCATCTAGAATATAAGAATAACATACTAAAACTTATAGTTTGAAACTCTCTTCTAGAATGTAAATAATTCTTTTAAATTATTTATAATACTTGATATACTAAGATATTTCTCGTCTCTTTTTATTATTTTGATTGTAGTATCAATTTATACTATGCAAAACTTTCTTTGGTTCATGTTGAAATTCTTAGTGTTAGCTATTATTACACCAGTAAGCATAACGTTACCTATTGATAGAATCGTTGACGGTACCTTTATTAATTCCTTGGTTTTAGTACTAATTTCAGCTTTTATTTGATAAGCCATATAACCTCGTCCAGCCTTACCTTAAGAGAAAGCCATCTCAAATAATTATCGTGCAAGATTTGAGACTTATCAGTATTAAGAGAAGAAAAAGTTTTAGATTTATGAAGTTCTCATTTCTTTCGTCCCTATCTATGAATACGTTTACTCCTTTGTCGCTTATTTCACTGCTTACAGTTAACTTACTCCTTAAGCCTTGTGCTACGATTCCTATTTGAGATAAAATATTGATATCTTGAGCTTCTAATGCACTTGGTACATATAGTATTTCAGCGTCTTTTTGATCAACGCTTAATCCAGCAGATTTTGCATTATTTTTCCCACTGCGTTTTATCTATTCCCATAGCATTAGCCTAGTAAACGCCGAAATAGGAGACTATGTCTCAGTGCATGTAGGTTATGCTATAAAGGTTATAAATGAAGAAGACGTTAAGAATGAGCTTAAAAACTTCATAAAATCATTAAAATAGGCAATGAAAGACTACTATTATGAAAGCTTATAGAATACTTATCTCCGGCATCGTGCAAGGTGTAGGTTTTAGACCATTCATATATAGAATAGCGGTAAAATCTAATGTTTATGGTTATGTAAAAAATTTGGGTGGAAGCGAAGTAGAAGTTAAGATAATAGGCAGAGAAGAAAACATAGGCAACTTCTTTTCCTTGCTTTTCTCTAAAATTCCACCACCGGCTAAAATTGAAAAAATATTGATAGAGGAAGATAATATCCAAGACATTCACGAGTTTAAAATCTTGCCTAGTGGCAACGTAGTAAATGAACCTAGTCAAATACCTCCAGACCTATCAATATGTGACGATTGTTTAAGAGAGATTTTAGATCCTAAGGATAGACGATATAAATATCCCTTCAATAGTTGTGCCTATTGCGGACCAAGATATTCAATGCTTTATAAAATTCCTTATGATAGAGAGAGCACTGCTATGAGAGATTTTCCCTTGTGCGATAAATGTAAGGCAGAATACGAAGATCCTGAAAACGAGAGACGATTCGACGCACAAGGAATAAGTTGTCCAATTTGTGGTCCCAAAGTTTTCCTTTCTACAACTGATGGAGAAATAATAAAAGACAAAGATCCCATAGCTACAGCCGCGAAGCTTATTGAGGAAGGGTATATTTTAGCAATAAAAGGAATAGGAGGTTTTCACATTGCGGCTAACCCATTTGACGATGACGTTGTAATAAAACTAAGAGAAAGGAAAAACAGACCTCAACAACCTTTTGCGCTAATGGCCTTATCCGTAAATGTTATTAAAAAATACGCTGAAGTAAGCCAATTGGATGAGGAATTACTAAAATCCTTAGAGAGACCTATAGTATTGCTCAAGAAAAAGGAGGATTCAGAAATTTCCAAGTACGTTTCTCCTTACCTAGATAGAGAAGGATTCTTCTTATATTATACTGGATTACATTATTTACTACTCGATAATCTTAAGGAAAAAATATCAATAATGACGAGCGGAAATAAGCACGGCTTACCAATGTGTACTGATGAGGAATGCGTGAAAACTAAGTTAAAGGGAGTTGTGGATTATGTTTTATATCATAATAGAAAAATTGTAAATAGAGTTGACGACAGCGTGATAAGAATATCTGCTGGGAGAATTATGTTCCTCAGGAGGAGCAGAGGATATGCCCCTACATGGATAAGAATTAAGAAAAAATTGAGAAAAGTTGCAGTAGCAGTTGGCGCCGAACTCCAAAACGTTGGTGCTGTAGCTTTTGACGATAAGGTTACTCTTACTCAATACATAGGTGACACCGACGAGCTAAATACTCTTGAAGACCTGGAAAAATATATAAAGTTCTTCTTAAATACCTACCATCTAACTCCTGAAGTTATAGTAGCAGATAAGAATCCAGCATATCAAAGCACTAGACTCGCATCAAAACTTTCAGAAGAATACTCAGCAGAACTGGTACAAGTGCAACATCACTTAGCTCACGGACTAAGCGCCATGGCTGAGTATGGTCTTCACGACGCTATAGGAATAATAATTGATGGCATAGGTTACGGAGACGACGGTAACGGATGGGGCGGAGAGGTAATCAACATAAAAGATCACGGAGAAAAATATTCAAGAGAATATCATTTAAAATACGTACCTTATACTGGCGGAGACATAAATTCGTTAAAACCTGATAGAATGCTAGCACTATTTCTCTCAACATTTATGGATTGGAACGAAATTCAAAATTATGTCAAATTAAATGATATAGAACTAAAAGTATTAGAGTATCAAACGAGGAAAAACAGATTATTTACCTCAAGTACTGGGAGATTTTTAGACTCAGTCTCGGCGTTACTAGATATTTGTCATTATAGAACTTACGAGGGAGAACCGGCAATAAAGCTTGAAGCCTTTGCAAGAAATGGTAAGTTACTAGATTTCGAATTTCCAATAACTAATAACGAAATAGACACAACGGCGGCATTTAAGTGGATTATTGAAAACGGAATTCAAGATAAGCCAAGTATCGCGTATACTTTACAATACAAATTAGGAAAAGCGTTAGTTCAAGCTGCTTTGAAACTTAATCCAGAAAAAATAGTAGTATCTGGTGGAGCGTCAGTTAATGAATATATACTGAAAGGTATGATGGAAAATTCAGAAGGAGTCGAAATACTTACACAATCTAAAGTATCACCTGGAGATGGAGGAATAGCATTGGGACAAGTTTATTACATCAGTGAGGAAAAATGAAAGTCGTAATAGGAGTAGAGAAAATGTTTTTATGAAAGACGATGATTGCGGAAGCTTTATAACCTAAGCGTTAGACGGGTTAATTCCAATAGATGTTAAAGACTTGGGAATGGGAAGTTTATCTATCATAGATGATATTAAGGGATTATGATGAAATAATCATTATTGATGCAGCGGATATAGATAGTGACGTAGAAGTTTTTGAAATAAAAACTGAATTAGAAGATGAAATTCCTCGAGCAGTGATTTCAATGTCGTTAGGCGGCCCTCACTCCATGTCTATGAGAGATATACTCACAATCTTAAATTCTGATGGTAAAAATAGAAAAATAATTGTAATAGGCTGCAAGTCAAAGGAAATCGATGTAGGATATGGTTTAAGCGAAGAAATGATTAAAAACGGAATAAAAGTAATAGAAAAAATGGAAGAATTTATAGACTTTAACGTTGACGAGGCTAAGAAACGGTTTCTTACTATTATATGAGAAATCACAAGCCAATATTGAGGTAATAAACTTAGAGAAAACGAATAACATTTATATTCTATTTGAAATTACTTTGATTATACTAGCCAAAGTCTTTACTTCACGTAGGTTCATTCTTTCCTCATGAAAGCAATCAGTATGCAATTTCCATGCGGCTTTCCAGATATCTTTTAGCTCAACTTTCTTTTTAACGACTTTAAACAAAAGTTCAGATTCCCAATAATTTTTTGCGTTTACCTGATTTAGTATTTCACTCATATTATCTACAATAGCTATATACTTTAGAAAATCCTCTGTGGCTTTGTAATATTTTTCACAAGCATCAACTAAATCTCCCTTATTCAAAAACTCATCAGCCTCCTCCAAATATATTTCTGCTGAGGTTCTAATTAACATCAAGTAGTATATTTGCCTACTTACCTTAAAATAAATAATGGAGATCGGCAACCTAGGATTGCAAAAATAAGAGTTACGGTTAAGATGGACAATTCATGATATCGCAAAGCCTTTATGATTGATTTTCTTCGGTACGCTGGATTACTCTAACCCCTACATTAAACATTTGTTTAATTACGTATTCAACTAGCCTGATATTTACACCTTTCTGGCCTATGAAGCCTCCGGACTCTTCCTTTAATCTCACTACGAGCTCGTTACCTTGAAAATCTACACTATCAACGTGCTTAACTACCCAAGGTAAAGGATGCACCGCACTTATTATATCCTTAAAGTCTAGTTTTAACTCCACTACCCTAACCTTCATCTTAGTATCGCTCTCTATTCCGTTAATCCTTTCTCCGCTTTTACCTATTAGTCTATCCTCGTTGCCTTCCTTTACTACTATCAATGCGTCTGGGACGTGCTCTGAGGTTATATTAAGCTTTTTCTTTTCTTCTGAGAATTCAACGACAGTTATTATATCAGCATCTGGAGCTAGTAAGTGCGTTAAGTAATTCCTCATAGCCATTACTTATAGGTTTAATTGACTCAAGCATTTGATAATTTTTGAAGAAGGATTTTTGAGGTTAACTCATTGTGCACGTTTCCCCGTGCACTCGTGAATTTCGATCATCGTGCACGTATCCCCGTGCACTCCCGATTAATAACTTGTGTGGAGAAATATTTAAGCTTACACGTGTTTGATTTCTTTTTTACTCGTAGTTGAATTCTTTAAATAATGATTAAAAATGAGATTTACATAGCAATTGATGAGGCGGGAAATCCAAATGATGAAAAACCGTTTATAATTTCAGCAGTTTTAATTAACGATATAAACTGTTACCTAAATTTATACGGGGAAGCATTAAAGGATGTACAAAGGCTCACGGGCAAGAATATAAAATATTTTAAATGGTCGGAAGATTCACCTAAACAATTCAAGTTAGGAAAGGACGTTAAAGGAATTTTTGTAAACAAGGTATTAAAGAACCTGACGGGAATCTCCTTAATTATAAGGAAAGTAAATGAAACAAAATTAAGTAACTGCTCGGCGAAAATTTACGGAGAGATATTGGGCTTACATTTAAGGAAATACGTAGCAAGCAAGAGCGTCTTTGTTCATTATGATAGAACTCCGATATTAAGAGAAAGCGATAAACAATACGTTGTCATTAATTTTCCTAAATGGACTCTAGCTAAAGTCCTTGGAGTCGATTTCACCGGACATGATAAATGCAAATTAATTCATTCGGCAGATTATATCTCAGGTATAGTAAGAGAGCATGTAATGAAGGATGAACTTAAAGAAGAATATAGACAAAAAGTGGAAGAATATTTTAATGTTGTAATCAAAAATTTCAAAATAAAGGAGGTAAACATTAAAGATTGTGAGTAGTCAGAGAGAGTGACGTAGTATTTATCATAACTTATAAATTTAAGATATCATAATTAACTATGTCATCCGCGGGCGGGAAATACCTCTTTGAAGTCCGGTAACTCATGTTTTCATAAGTAGCGTCATATTCGTAGGGTTCTAATAAACCGTAAGTTACGAAGTCCTCACCTATGTCCTTGTACATACCGGCGAAAAACTCTCTCAGCTCTTTTGCTACATAAAGTAGTTTCTCAATATCCCCTTTTATACCTTTTATGCCTTCCTTATTTTATTGACCGGCGTTATGGTCTCTGATCTCAAGATCTCCTGCCCGTAGTGAAACATGTTGCGGATATCTCAACCACATCAAGGTAGCCATCTCTCTGATCTTAGTCCGGACTTTCAGGGCTATCTTGTACACTTCCCCGCTGAAGTAGAGCTGTTGCATCAAGTCTGAGACCCTAACGTAACCGTGTCTATCCTTTACAATAGTTTTCCCTCGCCTTATTGAACAAGGAAGGGTTATGGCGGAATACTACGTTCGAAGAAAAATCTATAGCCTCAAACATAAATGCTACTACTACGTTATTATACATTTAAGATTATTCTTCATATACGTTATAATTTCTCCTAGCCAGCTCTTCTTTCAGTTTAGTCTTGACTATCTCTACATCTCCTACATACATTATTAAATTACAGAAGATTTTCTCTATCTGAGAATACATGAAGTCATTAATTTTACAAGCTTCCTCAAATCCCAATTTTATAAGAAGTTCCCAGACCTCAAATTCCTTTCATCTACCCACGCAGTAAGTATTTTCACACCTTCGAGCCTTTTTATTGCCTCGTTAAAGAGAACATATATTAACCCCTTACCCCTGAACTCTTTGTCCACTGCATAGGCTATTTCCGCAACATGAAATTGTCTATCAGGACCGAAATATCTACCACGTGATGCTTGGAAAAAGCCCACAACTGTAGAGCCATTATATGCTAAGATCATAATGGTACTTTTTCCCCAAGATTTAGACCATTCAATGATCCGTTGTTCATCGATCTTACTATATCTTGTTAATGTATAATTGTCAGGGTCTCGGGAGAGTCTATTTATGAAATCCAGGTAGTCGTTAACTCTTTCATTTGAGCCTTCTGTTATGTGTAGTAACTTACCATCTATTTCTATTTTCATGTCTCTACTGACAACTATGGCAACATATTTTAAACTTTATACCTATACCTCGTTATCCCTCCTTTATTCTCCATTTAAACAGTCCATAAGGAGTTGACTTAAGGACTGCTTACCGTGCTCTGGAAAGTGTGAAGTAGATTTTTAAAAAAAGACTTTTAGTTATTCAGAACTCCACCTTTCTATTATTTCTTTGTTGTCTAGGACTAACATTAACTTACTCATGTTAGCTAAAGACCTCTCATGGGCTTGTTTGTCTGCCGAGGATACTGCTTCTCTAGCTATTACTGGTAAGAATCCTAAGGCTTGGGCGTGCCTCGCTGATGTTTCTACGCCGATATCCGTAGCGATTCCCGTGAAAACAATGACGTTGATTCCGGCATTTCTCATCATGAGTTCGAAGTTAGTCCCTACGAATATGGAAGCAGTGTTCTTGTTCAGTACTATGTCATTCTCCTTAGGATATACCTCTTTAACTATGTCGCCCGGATCAAATCTCCTCCTCAAGTACGGGGGCTGAAACCTCTCAGGTAAGGGTGTTATCTTAGTGTAAACTATTGGTACGTTATATTGCCTAGCAGAGTCGATTAACTCTTTAAGTTTGGCAAGAAACTCATCTCTGTTAAATATCGAGTTAACCAGGGCTTCTTGAACATCCCATACTACTAGAACGGAGTTCTTCCTAGTTATGAACTTTTTTACTTCGTCTTTGTTATACCAAGCCATAAACCCATATATTGATTATAGGTAAAAAGTTTATCACCAAACAAAATGACGAACTGTTAAACAAAGCTCGTACACGAATGTAATTAAGATTAGAAATTGAAGGAGGTTAATACTCATGGATTTCCTCGTTTCCCGCTTTGTCACTATTCATCGCAAGGACTGTTACCGATTTCTTCATCCTATCGGACAAACTTGTGTATATAGCTTCCGCTCTTGTCTCGTCGGTCTCGATATCCTTCTCCCTACAGTCCTCATAGAATTACTGCCTATTTTTAAGAGTTGTGTGATACTCGTTAACATTTAATGCTTAATGTACGAATAATGGTTATGGAACTGAAACTTCCTCCCAGAATTAAAGTGCTTGAGGCACTTGGAGCTATTGCTGATGGTAGAGTTGAAAAGACAGAGGAGGGTTGTAAGGTAGTCTCTTCCGAGAGGGATAAACAGTACGAGGTGAAGATCAAGGGACAAGTGGTCTACAGTGACGATAACGGGACAAGGTTTAGGGGATACATAGGTTACCCTATTATATCCTGCCTTATGTTAAACGGTGCCCTCCCTTTTGACGATAAGTATGCAAATGCGTTAAAGGGTATACCATGGAAGAGGCTCAACGAGGAGTACAAGAATTACGCTAGAGTAGAGGAAATAGTGTTTAAGGTAAGTGAAGAGAGAGGTGTTAAGAGGGAGGAACTGGAGAAATTTGTAGACCACGTTATGAATAAACTCAAGACTCTTCATCTCCGTCGTTAACAACTGCACTTATTTTCCTCTTTAAGTCATCCTCGACCTCATCCTCTCTGAGGACTTTTATAGCGTAGCCAGCATGTACTAACACCTAGTCACCTTCTTTAGCGCCTACTAAAGAGAGCGAAATGTTCCTCTTAACGCCTCCGAAGTCCACAATTCCTTCTTCTCCCTGCTTTTTCACCACTTTTCCCACAAAAGCCATGTCGTAGGGGTCATATTCCATAAGTAAATTATCTCAGAAGAGAGGATTAAAATATTGTTCTCTAAACACTTTTTTAAGCCAAATAATTAAATAATCATCATGGACAAAATAGATAAACGCATTATTATTGGGTTAGATCTCCTTTTAAATGAGTGAATATCTACGATAGCTTACAGATCTCTTCTTTATGTTGAATATTTTCTTATGATCCATTGTATTAAGAAAAAGAATTTTAATGAGATAAAAAATAAAAACTACCTAAGCTATTTTTGTGGAGTCGTTCTGTTTTAATTTATTCACTTTTTCTTCATATGATTTAAGTAGATTATCCATAGTTAATACTCCTAAATATTTACCGTCCTTTACTACACAGACCCATCTGCTTCTAAGTCTAGCCATTATATCCCAGCAGTCTTCAAAGGTAGATTCTGGTCTAACATATGGTACTCCTCTAACTACATATTTCCCTACAATATCATTACTGTCAGCTTTCTCTAAGTCCTTCAAATATACTGCCCCTACGAATCTATCATTATCATCTGTAACGGGTAAACTCAAGAAATTGTTTTCCATCATCTTAGATAAAGCTAAGCTTACTTTATCGTTTATCTTTACTCTAATGTCAGAAAGTTGAGCATCGCTTACCTTCAATATTTGTAATAATGGTATTTCATATTCAAGTTTATGTGCTGGTGAATCTCTTCTAGTAGGAACTTGAGCTTGATAAATGGTGTAATTTCCTGAAACTAAGTAGGAAAGAGCTACGGCTATCATAGTTCCGGGCAAGAGTTGTAAACTACCTGTCATCTCAGTGACCATTACTATTACTGATAGAGGTACTTTTCCTGCAGCACCGAAAAATGACGCCATTCCTATTATAACAAAAGGTGCTATTGTAGGAACTATGTTCGGGAAGATATGATTAAAAATAAGACCTAAATCAGCCCCTACGAAAGCTCCTATGAAAAGCCCTGGTGCAAATACTCCTCCACTACCTCCTGAACCTATTGAAAAGGAGGTAGCTAATATCTTTAATAAGGGAAGTAAAGCAAGAAGTAATATAGTAGGTAAAAAGGGAGAGTAAAAAGCGTTAGTCTTTTCGTACTCAATTAAATTTATCCAACCATAACCCGTGCTTATTACTTCAGGCGCTACTAACGCTATACTTCCCGTTATTAGTGCCCCTAGTACTGGTTTAAAGTAATTACTTATCTTTAACTTTTTGAAAAATGAGTGTACACCGTAAAACAGTTTAACATAAAGTATTGCTACGAGTCCATTAACTATTCCCAATACAGCATATAAGGGTAATCTGAGTGGACTAAATGATTCTGAGTAATAACCGAAAACTGGTGTAAAACCGTAAATTGATCCAAATATTACATAGCCTACTGCTGAAGCTATTAAAGAAGGATATAGTATTTCAGGTTCAAGGTCTCTCCTATATAATATTTCTGCGGATAATAATGCTCCGCCTATAGGAGTCTTAAAAATAGTTCCTATCCCTGCTCCAATACCTACAGCTACCATTTTTCTTCTATCCTCGGGAGGGAGTTTTAATAAATCAGCCAAAATAGAACCTATTCCCGCTGAGAATTGAGCTGTAGGTCCTTCTCTTCCAGCACTCCCTCCAGAGCCTATAGTTATTGCTGATGCTATGATCTTCACTGGTATTACTACCCACCTTATCTTACCTTGGTAATAATGATAAGCTCTTATTGCTGCATCAGTCCCATGACCTTCAGCCTCAGGTGCAAATGTATAAACTATGAGTCCCGAAAGTAGACCACCTATAGCCACTGAGACTGGAATTAGATAATAATTTCCAGGGTGAAAAGCAAAAGAAAGATTCCCTCCTTCCCCTAAAGGTTCTGGATAGGAAACACCTATAAATTTATGTATGAAGATGAATTCAAATATATGTAATAAAGTATAAAATATTGTAGCAGCTATACCTGCTATAACACCTGCTATAACACCTAGAATAAACCACTTTTCAAAGTAAGGTAGTCGTTCGAAACGGCTCATAACAATCTTTAACAATTTAGGTTTAAAAAATTACACTTGATTATCAGAATCTTTCATATTATTGTCGTTAAGCTGTTATTTTGCATAAATAGTTAAGGATTAGGAAAACTCTTATTAGATAAGACCCTTCTCGTCCCACTTGTAATACAAGGTGATTGTGTAAACCTTTAAATGGAAGTGGCTAGACAAGGACTTTGGTAAGGAGTTTTAGCAAATTTCTTCTGTTCATCATCACTCTTAAGAGGTAAGGAAGAGGGAGTTAATGGGTATACATTCCAGAAACTGGTATATAGAAAGGGAGTTTATGTAGCTCTAATCCTGCCTTAAGCTATATTGATAGAATTTACTGCTTCTCGCACTCTAGCAGACGATATATATCGAAGTTTATTAGATGTTAATAGTATAGTTAGTGAAATTGGAAGTATCGAATTAGTAAATGAGTGGAGAAGAAAACAATTAGAATATACATGGCTTCTAACCCTTATGGGTAGATATGAGAGCTTAATATAATTTATAACTGGATTACACGAGGGTAAATATGGATATTACAATTGGTTTAGAACGAAGAATCTTCAGTATGTAGGAAAAACGTTTATGTTTCTCTCGTTAAGATAATTACGTCTCCTAGCCCTGAGAAGGCAAGGGTCCCCTTATCGATTTTAGACTACATTCCTCATTTGAGGAACAGTCGAGAGCATCTCTGACCTCTCCAGTTTAAGTTCATAATTGCAATAACGTCCCTATCATTCTCGTAATCACAATACGTACAAAGAAATTACCCATAACCGACTTCCACCATCTTTTTTCGGCATCTAGGACATAATATAGAGGAGTAATTGAATTAAAATACCATAATTAAATCTTAAACTGGGTTAATTTATCCCCTCTCATCTTATCTATAATGACAAATATTATCCTCGGAAGAGAAAAGTATGTTATGGGGCTTGAAATAGTTCTTAGAGGAAGAGGTGGTATGGGGGTAGTAACTGCTGGTGAAATACTCGTTAAGGCTGCTGTCCTTGAAGGTAAGTATGGCCAGTCCATCCCCTCCTATGGCGGAGAAAGAAGAGGAGCTCCGGTAACTTCTTACGTTCGCCTCTCAGATGAGCCGATATATATACACAGAGAGGTTTACAACGCTGATCTTATCGGGGTATTCGACCCCTCACTCTTTAAGGTTATGAATCCTCTCGAGGGTTTGAAGGAAGACGGGATCTTGGTCATAAACACCAAGACTCCACAGAAGTTGTGGAAAAAGACCTTCTATCTAGATGCAGTGGAAATCGCTGAAAAGCTGAACCTTATCATTGCGGGATGGAGGTTAGTTAACATTCCTATGGTAGGGGCAATAGCGAGAATAACTGGAATGATATCATTGGATGCAATTGAAGAGGCTGTAAAAGAAGAGTTCGAAGGTAAGTTAGGTGAAACGAACGCAGAGGCGGCTAAACTAGGTTATGAGATGGTGAGGGAGGTATGATCAGCTATCCAATTCCCTTAGGAAGACCGAAAGTAGGTGCAGCGGGACTTACCGGGCATTGGAGGGTAATAAAACCCGTAATCCACTACGACAAATGCACTAAATGCAGGCTCTGTGTAATTTACTGCCCTGAAAACACAATAGACCTTTTGGAGGGATTTGACGTGAGGATAGACTATGATTATTGTAAGGGATGCGGAGTATGTGCACAAATATGTCCTCAAAAAGCCATCGAGATGGTTCCGGAGGTGAAATGAAGATGATGACCGTGACAAAACACGTAACTGCAATGGTAGGTAACCACGCAGTAGCTTATGCAGTAAAACAAGCTAAACCGCAAGTCTTAGCAGTTTTCCCAATAACCCCTCAGACTACGATGCTCGAGAAATTAGCAGAGTATATAGAAAAAGGAGAGCTCAAGGCAGAGTTAATAAAGGTTGAAGGCGAACACTCTGCTCTATCAGCTGTTTATGGTGCAGCTGTAGCTGGAGCTAGGGTTTTTACGGCAACGTCTTCTCAAGGTCTGTTATACATGACCGAGATGATTTACTGGGCTGGAGGTGAGAGGGTTCCTATTGTTAATGCTGTAGCTACTAGGGCTTTAGCTGAACCTTGGTCAATATGGGATGATCACCAGGATTTCTTCAGCAAGAGAGATGCGTCTTGGATCATGATGATGGCGGAAAACGTTCAGGAAGCCTACGATATGACGTTACAAGCCTTCAGGATAAGCGAAGACAAGAGGGTATTACTCCCGGTGATGATGGGCTTTGACGGATTTATCTTAACCCATACGATGGAGAGATTGGAAATCCTCGAAGATGAGACTGTTAATAAGTTCCTACCTCCTAGGGAATTCAATCTGATAGATTTTAACGATCCAGTCAACGTAGGCCCCATTGCAGCCCCGGATGATTACATGAGAATTAAGTTCGAGACTATGAAGGCAATGGAAGGGAGTAAGGAAGTCATCGAGGAGATAAGTAAGGAGTACGAGGAGATAAGCGGTAGGAAACAGTTTGGCTTAGTTGAGTGCTATATGTGCGATGATGCGGAATATGTGTTCACAACGGTTGGTGCATGGACTGGGGATGCTAGAGAAGCCGTGAGGAGGATGAGGAGCCAAGGAAAGAAAGTGGGCTTACTAAAGATAAGAGTGGTAAGACCCTTCCCCAGGGAGAGGATCAAGAATGTGTTGAAAGGAGTTCATGGTGTGGTAGTATTTGACAGGGAGTATTCCTACGGTATCGGAGGAATTTTAGCTACGGAGGTTAAAGCTACCCTCTACAACAGCGGAATCGATGTTCATAGTGTAATAGCAGGTATAGGAGGGAAAGATGTAAGACCACTTCACTTCCAAAAGGTAATGGAAGACGTGTTGAACGGTTACAAATTTGATGAGAGGTGGTTAAATGAGTGAGGAGTTAATTCCCGATTATATTAAACAAAAGAAAGTGATCAGACAACAAAACTTCTTCAGGGGAAACGCCGCTTGTCCAGGGTGTCCTATACCGAAGGAACTCGACTTACTGTTAGAGGTAATGGGTAAGAAAACAGTATTAGTGGTTCCTGCCTCATGTTCAACAGTGATCATGGGAGATATCCACGGATCTCCTTCACCGGTACCGGTAGTTCACAGTGCCTTTGCATCAGCTGCAGCCATAGCTAGTGGTTTATCAAGGCAGTTGAGGATAAGGGGAGAAGACGCCAAAGTTGTGGTTTGGGCTGGAGACGGTGCTACGGGAGATATAGGCTTTGCTACTGTCAGCGGAGCGGCGGAGAGAAACGAGGACATACTTTACGTATGTTATGATAACGAGGCTTTCATGAATACCGGCATACAAAGGTCATCATTAACACCCTACGGAGCCTGGACTACAACTACTCCAGCCGGTAAGAGGGAATTTAAGAAACCAGTGCCCTTTATTATGATGGAGCACAAGATACCTTACGTGGCTACTGCTTCAATTGCCTACCCGTTTGATTATCAAGCTAAGTTGAGAAGAGCAAAGAACATGCAGGGGTTCAGGTACATACATTTACTCTCTCCGTGTCCCCCAGGATGGAGGTTCGACAGTAGTTTGACTATCGAAGTGGCTAAACTTGCTGTGGAAACTGGAGTGTGGCCGTTATTTGAGGTTGTTAATGGCGAGTTTTCGTTAACGGGAGTAAGTAAGACCTTACTTGATAAGTCTAAGAGGAAACCGGTAGAGGAATACTTGAAATTGCAGGGAAGATTTGCAAAGATGAGTGAAGAGGAGATTAAAGTGTTCCAAGAAGCCGTTGATTATATGTGGGAATACATAAAGGAATTAGTAAAAAGATAACACAGTTAGACGAAGTTTATTTCTTTTTACTAATTTAATTATAGAAAGATTTTCTTAACCTGAACTTAAAAGGAATAGTTGTAGTTTTATGGCACTTTTTGATCAAAAGATAATATCTCTGACATCCTTCCGAGTAATATCGATGAATTCATAATAATTAAAAGGCGTTCATAAAAATTAGTTCAATTGCTAAAACTGCAATAAATGCTATAAGTCCTACAGTTTTCACATCATCTTCTTAACCTTTCTCAATGTTACAATAATAATTGAATTTGAAAATATTATTTTATAAGATATAATAGGAAAGCTGTTTTCAATATTAGATTAAATTTCTTAAAGAATGAAATAAAACTCATTATTACTGTTACTAAATGTAAATCGAATAACGTATTCATTAATATTTTCTATTACTTATAAATAAAGATTTAATCTCTGTAATAATTCTTATATTTTCAAATGCTATGTCTTTTCCCAACCAAATTCACTGTATATTTGTCCTTTTAATAGTCCTAAGTCAATTGCTTGTCTTACATAAGGAACTATATTTTCTGGAAGCTTGCTAAGCTCAAACCATCTTAAAGCTTCAGCCTTATTAGGTTCTTTAATTGTGGGTTCACCTATCCACTTAATTGCACTAAAGAAAAAGTCTACTCTTTCTTGGTTTTCAAATCTGTGCATTACATGGGTAAGCACTAAATCCTCACGGCTAAGTTTAATTCCAGCTTCTTCCATAGCTTCTCTTATCATCGCATTTGTTGCAGATTCTCTAGCTTCAACATGGCCTGCTATAACACTCCACCAACCATCCACATACCCTGTATTTTTCCTTAATTGCAAAAGAATTTTACCTTCCTTCAAAAGAAAAAGATGGACCGAAAGTATTTGAGGATGTCTGTTCACAGGATATGATATTAGCTAAAAAATAAAAAACTAGTCTAATTAAGTCCTATAATACCAATATTATAATTATTAAGATTATTTTTAGAAATTAACATGTA
Source organism: Stygiolobus sp. CP859M (assembly GCF_037389975.1). NCBI lineage: Archaea > Thermoproteati > Thermoproteota > Thermoprotei > Sulfolobales > Sulfolobaceae > Stygiolobus > Stygiolobus sp. CP859M. The sequence continues at coordinate 80,392 of NZ_JBBHKS010000012.1, forward strand.
AATATCGTACAGCAAAATAATGAGATAATCAATATGAAAATTATAACCTAAGATGAAAGTCTTTCATATTCAGAAAAAATCTTTGTAAATTAATTTTTATTATCTTAAGATTAGTTACCGTGCTATTCATCTGTAAGTTTAACACTAACAGTTTGACCTTAGCAGTTATTCCTCATAAACTCCTCATATTGTAATATAGAATTTAATTTAATTTCGAAACACATGCCTTCATAGATTAGCCTTCTTAACCGAGTTCACTAATAAACTTAATTAGATAGTTAGAATAGAAAGATAATATATATTTTCTACGTACACAGTTAGGTAATAGTTTACAGAGCTTCTTTTCTGATTAGTATGACTGTTATAGATTTCACGTATACGAAATCACTGTTTTACCTCTTCATACCCTTCCCTTAAAACATTTACAACGTCATTTCCTCTCGTAACTATCATTTTGCTTAAATCTCATATTAATTAAGAAAATTTTTTTAACTAGCTTTCAAAAAAGAGAATTATGCCACTACTTGATTACGGCGAGGTAAAACTTGAGGTAAACGGTCTTAGTGACCAAGAGTTAAAAGACCTACAACAGAACATAGACAAACTATTCAAACTGTGCCATCTAGTAGCGGAGAAGTACGGAATTGCAATGAACGATGACGAAGTGAGGAAAATCGTGGACTATTTAGACCAGTTTACGGAGAACATGAGGGATGCTGTGTTTAAGAAGGGAAACAGCACGATAAAGGTAATCTTAGAAGAATGGGTAACACTCCCCAACCAGAGGAGGTTGATAGGTCTGTGGTACTTGTTGGACAAGCTGGGGTATAAGACCGACAGACAAGCTGACCTCGAGTTAATTAAGCAGAGGCTCCTCGAGTGGAGGACTAAGGCTCAAGAAAGAAACGACAAGGACGTCCTAGAACTGCTGAACTACTTCACAAAGTTAGGATTTTACAACTTCTAACCCTTTTTTCTTCTTCTTTTTTAACGTATACCGAGGTAGTGTGGTTAGTGTTAACTAGTTCTCCTCAGAAGGCGAGACCTCTATTAACCACATCTTTGTAAAAATTTTCTAGTTTTCATTACTATTATTTTTCATTATCTCTTCCAATTTGCTTAAGACATACGCGTAATTATATTCAGCTTTAAGAGTCTCTACAGTCACCTTTCTCTTATCTGGGAAATTGCTATTGAGTATTCTAGCGAAGGGCTCTCCGTTAACACTTATCTCTATCTTTTTGTAAAATGACTCACAGAACAACAACTCTCCTACGTCACGTTGTCCCTTAACCTTATCGTGCAATAAGATTACTTCAACACCCTGACTCATTCCTGACCTTCTAACACCTTGATCACCACTGATTACTGCCAGAGGGGCTGGTAACTCCTTCTTCAATGCTTTAGCTTCATTAATTAGAGCGACATCGGAACCTCTGCTAGATTCGGAGACCGGGACTTGCTTATGTATTCTTCTGTATGAACTCATGGCTAGGTAAAATTTAGGGTCTTCTCCCTTTTGTGTAGACTTAGTGAGCCTCAACAGTTCGTTATAAGTAGACCTCGAGGGGAGTAGACGGGGCCCATTTTCTCTATCCCAGGCGATCTTGGCGAGCCTTTCCCCTAGATGTACGTAAGCGTTAACGTCAGCTAGGAAGAAGTAACCCTTTTTGACGTATTCCCTGATCTCTTCCTCTTCCTTAAACCTTATATCTCCAGACCTCAATTTACATAGTTCTTCAAAGTCCTCATCATAGTCAACCTTACCTAGAAGAAAATAGAGGTTTACCAAAGCCTTTAGAGACTCCACTTTGATATCGACTTTTTCAGGTAAGTTCGGCACTGTCTTAGGAGGGTCGTATGAAACACTCGTGCCTTTCCTCACATCGAAAACTGTTATTTCTTGAAGCGGTACGTAACCGAAAATATGGTATCCCTTGCTCTCTTCCTTTAAGTAAGCGTAACGAACCTCTCTAGCCTGAGAATAGTTGAGTACGGCAATAGCCATGTACTTCCTCCCCGGGGTTATGTCAGCCACATCTATACTGATATCCTTAACCTTATCCCTCCAATTGTTTATCCCAACTCCAAGTTCTAAGACCTTAGTCTCGGCATTAATCCCGAAGGATTTCATTACCCCGGTTAAGTCTAGATCTCGAGCTTCTTCTGAAAGAATTAGGATTTTGTCGGGTCTGATCCCGGTAAATATTTCTGTCATTATTGCGTCTAACGTAGTGACAAGTTTATTTGAGCCGAGTGTAGCGAGGATCATTAGTGAATAATGATAAAACTAATATATATATTGAGTGGAAGATAGAATCTCGTGCATTAAGGTGCATAGAGTCTAGTTCAAGGGATAATAACATCCCTATAAAGACGAATGTATCTATTCAACGTACCATACTGACATTAATCACGTCCTTCCTAATGGGACTGTGGAAGGACAGTGAGCATATCATTCATTAACGAGACTAGACTAATGGATTCCTCTAATTTCAAATGGAGTTTGGATCTCTGAGCCGCTCGATTACTTTCTAGGTATAAAGACCGAACCGATGAATTGACGTTCTTCTGGAATAAGGAAAGTTCCAGTAACGGTTGCAGGGAACATTATAGGAGTAGCTTCTGCCAGAACCGTGGTAAAAGAGGCGATTAATAATCAAAACTGGGCTACAGAAAAGCTATCCGACATAGCTAAGCCTATAGCTATAAAGGTGTGCTTTCAAATTTTCTTAAATATGCTTAAGCCGACTATATTCTTGTGGTAAGCAGGGTCAACGATTGGATTAGGCAAGCTGAGAGAAATTTTAGATCTGCTGAAATTAATTATCAAAACGAACTTTATGAAGAAACTTGCTATGAAGCTCAGCAAACTGCAGAAAAAGCTGTCAAAGCTTTGTTAAGTTATTTTCAAAAAGAACAGAGAGGTCATTCTATCACCTTCCTTTTACAGTCATTATCTATTCAAATTCCAAGTGAAATATTAAGATGTGCACAAGAACTTGATAAACATTACATACCCTCACGATATCCTGACGCTTACGATCAAGGTGCTTTTGCAGATTATTATAATAGAGACGATGCAACTAGATGCTTAGATTGTGGTAGAAAAATTTTATCATGGGTGAAGGACGTTGTGGGAGGAACTTTGCAAGGAATATTCTAAGTTTAATCCAAAGCTAGTAGTGTTATTTGGATCTTACGCCAGAGGCGATTATACTAACGAGAGCGATATTGATGTTTTGGTTGTTTCCGACGTTTTTCCACACGATCCTAGGGAAGGTTTCGCAATGACCTATACCATGAAATTCCCCAAGGTAATGCCTGTAGCAATGAACACCCAAGTTTTTTTAAAGAAGTTAAATGAAGGATCTACGTTTATTCTTGAAACCATAGAAGACGGTAAAATATTGTGTGGAGATAAGGAATTTGAAAACGATGTTTTAGAAAAATTCAAGGAAATTAGAAAAAAGTTTAGAAGAAAAGGGAAGTTATGGGAATGGTGACAAAATCTCACCATAAAATTCTTTGTATATTTCTTTCGGGATTACATATGGTGGGCAGTCGAGTGGGTCAGAGAACCACTTGAAAGGGGGACTTTCATCCAAATTACGTCTAGTCCTTTGAAGGAAAGGAGATAACGGTTACTCCTCCTACAGTCTCATTAAGCCCTTAATCGAACTGGGAAGAAGCATCATTAGCGTCACTGAAAGATTAAGGAGTATTTAAATACAAGGCTATCCAGCTGGCGAGACTTTCCGCCCCCTTAACCTCAATTTTTGTAATTACTAAGTTTTGGCTTCTACTTTCCTTTCTTATTAACTTAGCTAAGTTGAATCGCGTTTAAATAGTCTGTAGCCAAACTAAAACCTATGAGAAGGAAAGTTGAAGGCTTAATACAAGGCAAGGTCACTAGAGACGGGGCTGGGGTAAAGCTATACCGCGTCTTTGGTGGCTTAGAAACTGTAGACATTACCGACCCCTTTCTTCTATTAGACTTCTTCGGCTCCGATAAGCCTGAAGAGTATATCATGGGCTTTCCTTGGCATCCTCACAGAGGGATAGAGACGGTAACACTATTATACAAAGGCAAAGTAGAACATGAGGATAGTGAGGGTAATAAAGGTGTAATTTACCCCGGTCAAGCCCAATGGATGACGGCAGGCAGCGGAATATTTCATCAAGAGATGCCGAAACCTATGGATAGAACGTTTAACTACCCTTATGATCCGAACACGGTGTCTGGTCTCCAGCTCTGGATCAACTTGCCTGCAAACTTGAAGATGACAGACCCAGTTTATAAAGACGTTAAACAAATACCCAAAGAGGAGTTCGATTTTGGCACTATCCAAGTCCTATCAGGAGAATACAAAGGACTAGTGGGACTGGTAAGAGTTAAGAGCCCAGTAGACCCATCTTACTACGACGTGGAATTACACGGCGAGTTTAACGCTTCTTTCAAACACGGTTACACTGTTCTGGCGTTTGTCGTAGAAGGAAAGGTAACAGCTGAAGAGTCCCTCCCTTCAATACCAAGCGGAAACTTAATAGTCTTCAGTAGAGAGGGAGAAGAGATTAAGCTCAGCGGAGAAGGGAGAGTAATAATTCTGGCTGGTAGACCGTTATACGAGCCGGTGGCTTGGTACGGTCCTATCGTTATGAACACGAGGGAACAGATCTATGAGGCTTTGGATGACTTAAGAAAGGGGACTTTTGTGAAAAAGACCGGATTAAGGGAAGATGTTTAATACCTTAACGTTAAGTTCAGAAAGGAAGGTATAATATATACACAGCTATACTACAAAACCATTTAATAGTTGTATTATCGCTATACCTAGGTTTAAGTATCTCAATCTTCCTAACTAGTTTAGTTTATAATTTAGTATTACCGTAAAAATCATGTGTCGTCATTAAGGTCACTCATCTCACAAGGACGACAATTTTACGATAGTAGGGATTACTACAACGCATACAAAACTTTCGAAAAAGCTTATAAGATGTTTCCAGACCATGAGGAAGTGTTACTGTGGAAAGGGAAGACAGAGATAAAACTGGGGAAATTGAAGACGGCAATTAACACCTTGAGAAAGATCGTAGAAGGCTATAACAAAGACTCATGGGAAGCCCTTTACACTTTAGCTTTAGCGATTTACTATTACTCCTTCTTGTTAGCGAGTTCCTCTTCAAGGAAAAAGAACCTTAAAGTAGCTCTAGATTATAGTGAGAGGGCTTATACTAATTCCAAGAAGAACAAGAGCGAAATAGCCTCTTTGCGTTCAGTCATCATTGCGGAATTAGGTCAGCTGGGGGAAGCGGAAAAGTCCTTAGCAGTAGTGAGAAGGGGAAACAATTTCAACCCCCCGGTGAGTATCGCCCTCACACACATTTACAGACTTAAGGGGTTACTAACAGAAGCCATATACGAGATAGACCGAGTCCTACTTTACGAACCCAATAATGTAGACGCATTAATCGAGAGGGCTCTGGTACTCAGGGACAAGGGAACTTACGACCAAGCGTTAGTGACCTTGGACATCGCTTTACAGACGGAACCTACCAACGTCCTAGCCATGCTCTTCAAAGCTGAGGTACTCGAGACGATCGGTAAGACAAACGAGGCTATGGCACTCTACAAGGTCATAGACTCAATAGTCTCGAGCCCTCTAATCAAGAAAAAGCTCTCAACGTCCCAGCCTAAGTCCTTGCCCTCCAAACTCCTGAGCACCTCCGCTCCTATTAACTGGGACCCGAAAGTGTGGGTAGGGAAAAAGCTCTCCATATATGAGGTAACTGACGTCTTGGGAGAGGGAGGCAACGGTTACGTGTTAAAGGCTAGGACTCCTAAGGGTAATGATGTTGCGGTCAAAGTTCTGAAAATCTACACCGGTGTACCTGAGGAACACTTCGACACACTCATAAGTGAAGCTAACAGTTTGTCAAAGCTCTCCAGCGACCCTAACGTAGTCAAGGTATACGCAGTACACGTGGACAAGTTCCTCATCGAAGAGGTCTTAGCCGGGAACTTTACGTTTTACAAAAGAGAACCTCCTTTGCTCGTCATGGAGTTCATGAGGGGCGGAAACATGGCCGAGTTAATGCACGACGACAAGTTCTTCTATTCTACCCAGTGGAATAAGGCTGTGTATAGGGCTATCGCAAGTGTCGCCTCAGCTATGTACCAGATGCACAAGTTAGGTTTGGTACATATGGACGTCAAGCCCCAAAACATATTCCTGACTGAAAAGCCCAATTACCCCTATGATCTCCAGAACGTTAAGTTCAAGTTAGGTGATTTGGGTAGTGTTGTTAGGGTCAACGGGAAAGTGCTACAACTGACCGTGGAGTACGCCAGTCCAGAAGCATATTTGGAGAATGCTAAGCCCTACTTCGACGTGTTCTCTTTGGGCATGACCATGTATGTCCTACTTACCAGAAAACTGGACAGACCAGACCTTCAGGAGATGAACAACGCTTACAACTGTTACCAGAGAAAGGACTTTAATTGTGTGAGGGATGAGGTCAGAAAGGCTCAGGGTAAATTAAGGGGATGGGATCCCAATGTACCCGCTGAGGTAAAGCCCTTGTTAGCGTCTATGATATCACCAGACCCCGTCAGGAGACCTACTTCCTTAGAGGTACACAATTTCTTGTTAAAATTGTTAAGATGATAAGAGTCTAGGGCAACAGAACAGAAAAAACAAGAAAGAGTACTCTTATCTTATTTCGTTTACCACTTTTTCTATCTCTTGATAAGGAGGTTCCTTTGTAGGATCGTCAGATACCCATTTGTACCTTATCACCCCTTCTTTATCTACCACGAACACCGCCCTCTTAGCGAGTATATAGTCAGGTAGTGCAGGGAACTCCCAATAAACATTATACTTCTTCACGATTTCTCTGTTGTAGTCACTGACTACGATGAAATTGAGTTTGTATTGCTCTTTAAATGCCTTGTTACTGAAAGGAGGGTCTACGCTGATCCCTATAACTACAGCGTTCATCTCGTTGAATTTAGCCATAGAGTCCCTAAAGGTGCACATCTCTTTAGTACAGACCGACGTAAAGACTGCGGGGTAAAAGGCTAGGACTACTACTTTGCCTCTGAAATCTGACAACCTCACTTTTTTCAACTCAGTATCCACAGCCTCGAAGTCCGGGGCTTTCTCTCCAATTTCTGGCATAGGAATTATTGTGTAACGTAAGAATTTAAACAAACTTTTGAAAAGTGCATAAATACTAATGATAAACACCTTTATATGTCCGGGTATTCAGGTCCAAAAAGTCACCACTTTTCCTCCTTTAACTTGAAACTTACATAATTTTTTTAAAATTAGCAAATGGATTTAAGCAACCGTTCAAAGATCATATTATGGAGAGCCGAAAAATAGTTGAAGAATCGGAACAGTTCTTAGCTACCTCTACACGAGACCTACCATTAGTTTTGGACAGAGGGGAAGGTATGTGGTTATATGACGTTGATGGTAATAAATACCTAGATTTTACCTCCGGGGTGGGTGTGAATAACTTGGGCTGGCCATCTCATCCTGAAGTCATAAGAGTAGCGGAAGCACAAATGAGGAAACTAGCCCACTCTATGGGGAACGACTTTTATAACGTCCCTCAATTAGAGTTAGCTAAGAAGTTAGTACAACTAGCTCCGGGAGAATTTCCCAAGAAAGTGTTCTTCTCTAATAGCGGGACAGAGGCTGTAGAGGCTTCCATCAAATTAATTAAACAATCTGACCCTAAGAGAAAATACCTTGTCGCGTTTATTGGTTCCTTCCACGGCAGAACTTTCGGTTCTCTATCCCTGACCGCCAGTAAGCCGGTACAGAAATACTTGTTCGGTCCCACTTTACCGGGAATATTCCACATACCTTATCCGAACCCTTTCAGGAATCCGTGGCACATAAATGGGTATGAGGACCCTGATGGTCTAACAAACGCGGTTTTAGAGTACTTAGAGTCTTGGGTATTCGCCCACTTGGTAGACCCAGAAGAAGTTGCCGGAATAATCTTTGAACCCATACAAGGTGAAGGAGGATACATAGTCCCGCCTAAGGGTTTCTTTTCACAGCTAGAAAAGACAGCGAGAAAGTACGGGATATACCTAATAGACGATGAAGTACAAATGGGTATGGGTAGGACGGGAAAAATGTTCACGATAGAGAACTTCAACTCTACTCCAGATGTGATCACTTTAGCTAAGGCTTTAGGTGGAGGACTTTACCCTATCGGAGCTACAGTGTTCAGGAAAGACCTAGACTTCAAGAAAAAAGGGATGCATAGTAACACTTTCGGCGGTAATGCAGTAGCATGTGCTATAGGAGTCAAAACGTTAGAGATTGTGAAAGAGCTCTTACCTAGAGTTAACGAGTTAAGTAAGCTATTCCGCGAAGAACTTACACAAATGAAAGTAGACGACGTAAGAGGGTTAGGGCTTGCTTGGGGTATAGAGTTCGTGAAAGGTGAAAGGAAAGATCCTGATACAAAGACGAGAGACAAAGTTATAGAAGAGAGTTTTAAGAAGGGATTATTACTCATTCCCGCAGGAAAATCTGCAATAAGGATTATACCTCCCCTAGTGATCAGTGAGGAAGAGGCTAAGATCGGTCTCTCCATGTTAAAGGAGGTGATTAACTCATTACGTTGAATTGGAAATATTTCGGTAGACCTTGGGGAAAGTGTGAGGAGTGTTGGGCTAGTTATGAAAGAGGTATACAACATGAAAATTCGTTAAGGTGTTATAAACTAGGGATACCCGTAAGGGCGCTGAAAGTAGGGTTAGAGGAGTTCATCAGGTTATTAGAGGAAAGATATACTGGTAAATATACCATATTCTCTTTTCCCATATCCTTAGCGAGTAAGGGAGTTGTGATCTTGTATTTCGAGAGCAGGGAAGAAATGGAAAAGGCTATTAGTGAACTTTCAAAGTACACAATGACTGAACCTAAGGATAAGTTCTTCTTCGATAGATTCGTCAATGTAGATTGGATAAATGGGTTTAATTACAGAAGGGGGTGTCCTGAATATGATGAGGTTTTCGGGGACTGGAGAAAATGGAAAAACAGAGATAAAAAGTAGATATATATCTTTTTTTTAATCCCATCAATCAGTTTTTTATGTCTTCCATCTTTGAAAAAAGCTCGTCTAAGTTTAAGAACTTTGATCTGAGAAATCTTTCATGTAACTTAATACCCTAATTCAGATAGTTACCTTTTACGAGCTTTTGAGCTTCCTCGCTACTTGGGCTAATCTTCTCCCTTGAAATCTCGCTATCTTTATCTCATTTTCGTCTAACTCTTTTTTAGAACCTAGATGTGTGGCACCGTAAGGGCTCCCTCCGGTGGTAGTAGAAGATATTTCAGGAATTGCGTAACCTAGGGGCACTATGATCATCCCGAAGTGATAGGCGTAAGTTGACATAGTTAGGATGGTAGTTTCATGTCCTCCGTGAACTGTAGATGCTTCTGTGAAGAAAGTTACAGGTTTACCGTAGAGCTCGCCAGACCTCCACAAGGGAGCAGTGCTGTCGAGGAATGTTTTCATTCCTCCAGCCATGTTCCCGTATCTAGTTGGAGAACCTATAGCTAATCCATCAGCCCATTTAAGGTCTTCTAAACTCACTTCAGGTATATTACTAGTGGTCTCAATAGGAATGTGAAATTTTTCTACTAATTCAGGGTATAATGTTTCTCTGACTTTTCTTATTTTTGTTTCAGCTCCTTCATCTTCAGCTCCTTTTGCTATCTCCTTAGCTAGTTCAACTATGGACCCGTACCCGTAGAATAAGACCAATATTTTGACGTCCATAAGTAAAAAGAGCTATACATAATTTAAAATTTGATTCAACATGACCAAGTAAATGTAGGAAAGGTTTTGATATCGGAATAATTATCAACGGATAAAAGCATATAAAAGGGACAAATATGAAAACATTGAAAAATGCTTGTGTTGAGATATTATTACAGCTCCTTCAGGGTCAATAATATATGGAGCTAATACTGAAGACAGCATATATACTTCATACTCTCCATCTCTACCTAAATTCTCTAGTGCTACACTTTTCTTTTCGTATACGTAGAATACTTGCTTTGATATTAATACTACCGAATCTACATTAGGTGAAACATACACATAACCAATTTCTCTGACTAATTCTATTTCCAATGTCCCCGCTTTGTCTACAACTCTATATAGTGACGAATATACGTAGGGCGGAATAATTATCTTTACACCTGAGAAACCAGCAGAGACTATACTTTCATAAGCTTTCACAATATAACTGGCTATATTATCTGGTGTTATCCAGTCACTCTTTTTAATCTTCTTACTACGTTGCAATATCGATAAAGGATGATCCTTAAATAAATTAGTAGATCTTCGAATACTTTGTTAGATAATTACTGACCTATTTATTACTCCCGCGAAATATTACTATCGATTTCGAAAACTTTAAATATTTTACTATCGATCTCGATATTTATGAGTGAACTGATAGCAAAACAAAGAGGAAGACTCAGGTCAATGATACTTTGGCTACTTTACCAATCGCCTAAGAGAGGAATAGATATCATAGACGATGTATATAAGATGACATGGGGTTTCTGGAAACCATCACCTGGATCAGTATACCCTCTACTAAGCAAAATGGAAGAAGATGGAGTGATCAGGAAAATCGACGGTGAGAGGTATACCATAACCGATAAGGGAATTAAGGAGATTGAAGAGATCTTACCTTTGAAACACAGAAGTAGTATTGACGACGCAGTAGAGGAACTGGAAGGGTTATCAACATTCTTCAGTGAAGTAGATAAGGCTCAACTCTCTCGATATAAGGAAAGAATTGAAAAGGCGTTAAGGAAAATCGAGGAGGTGATAAAAGGTGGGTGAGGCGATAAAGGCAATAAACCTCACTAAGGTTTTCGGTAAGTTAGTAGCAGTCGACCATATAAATTTCGAGGTTAGAGAGGGAGAAATATTCGGTTTTCTAGGACCTAACGGAGCGGGAAAATCAACTACCATAAAAATGCTAACTACAGTATTGAAGCCTACGGAGGGAACTGCTATAGTTAATGGTTACGATATAATTAAAGATCCAGCAAAAGTAAGGAGCTCCATCGGAGTAGTGCCTCAAGAGTTCACTGCTGACGAGGACTTGACAGGCTGGGAGAATATAATGATGATGGCTGGGCTCTACGGTATAAGGAAGGACGTAGCTAGAGAAAGGGCTAAGGAACTACTCGATATGGTCGAGCTAACACAAGCAATGAACAGAAAAGTACAGACATATAGTGGAGGGGTGAGGAGGAGGTTGGAAATAGCAATGTCTTTGATCAACAGACCTAAAATCCTATTCTTGGACGAACCCACTTTGGGTCTAGATGCCCAGACCAGAAGCGCAATTTGGAACTACATTATGAAGCTTAAGAGGGAGTATGGAATGACTATCTTCGTCACTACTCACTACCTAGAGGAAGCAGACCTTTACGCTGATAGAATAGCTATAATTGACCACGGTAAGATACTTGCTATAGGATCGCCTAAAGAGCTAAAGGAAAGTATAGGCGGTGACGTGGTTATGCTGACTACCACGAGTGATGAGGAGGCTATGAAATTATTACAGAATATCGATGGTGTACTCGATGTGAAGAAAGTCGACGGTATGTTGAGGATAAAAGTGAAGCATGGAGAAGAGATGGCCCCTCAAATTCTTGAGAGATTAATAAAGAACGGAGTGAAGGTGTCGAGAATGTCCATAACAGAGCCTACAATGGACGAGGTCTATATGGAATATACGGGTAGAAAAATGAGAGATGAAGAGAGTGATTCAAGGGAGGCATTTGCAATGAGAAGGACTCTTAGGAGGGCTAGGGGATAAACATGGTTGAGGAAATACAGAAAAGAAGAGAAGAGGTAGACAGATCTTCATTCCACGGTCTTTGGACTTTAACAAACAGAGAGTTAAAGAAGTGGTACAAGGCTCCAACAGTCCTCCTCTTATCCGTCGTGCAACCAATCTTCTGGATAGCACTTTTCGGAAAGGCTATGAACCTACAGAGTTTATTCTCTGGAACAGCTCTTTCAATACCCGGATTGAACATACCGAAAAGCATAATTGACCAGATCGGGCAGGAAATATTGAAACAAACTTTCGGCACAACAGATTATTTCTCTTACCTCGCTGCGGGAATGCTGTCCTTCATAGTATTGTTCACTTCAATGCAGAGCGGTATGTCAATGGTATGGGATAGAAGGTTAGGAGTATTGGATAGGCTTTTGACGACCCCAGTACCGAGGGGTAATATAATCATAAGCAAAGTGTTGTCTTCGGTGATTAGGTCATTGGTACAAGCTACTATTGTCCTAGCCGTAGGAGTGCTGTTAGGGATGTCCTTTTATCCGGGAATAAACGTCTTAGACTTTCTTGGAGCTTACGCTGCTCTATTCCTGATGTCCTTCGGACTTTCCTCCCTCTTCCTGGTAATAGCCATTAGAGCAAGTTCATGGCAGTCCCAAATGGCGGTGATGAACTTACTCAATCTGCCGTTACTATTTACCAGCAATGCGTTTTATCCTATAAAGTCGATGCCTTTCTGGTTAAAACCAGTTGCTGAGGTAAACCCATTAACTTATTCAAACGCAGTAGTAAGGGGAATGCTACTAGGTATACAAACAAACCTAGCAATAGACTTCACATACCTCGTCGTGTTTGCCGTAGTCCTATCTGGAGTCGGTATAGTTCTATCATGGAAATATTTTAGCTCTTAGTTACGGTTTGTTTTTTTGTCACCTTTTTAGTTTTTATCTACCAGATTATGTAAAATACTCATGAGACTCCTTTTTGTTCAGAAATTTAAGCTGAAGGAATGAGGGAAGGAGACGTGGAGTGAAGGTGAGGGAGACTACGGTTAAAATTTACGTGGGATTTATAGTGTCATATTCTACTTCTCAAAAATCTCATTAGTAAAGGTAGATAATATTCAAAAGATATAAGTTTTTGAGTGTTATCGACTCTCGAAACATTAACGTTGTAATTTAATTTGTAACTGTATTTTTATTTGTATCGAACTTAAATTGACCGAGGGTAGTGTATAACCGATTAGTTTGTATATTCTCAAACTAGCCTTTAACATCACAAACTTGAACTACTGTGCTAAAGACAGAGAGTTTTTGGCAAGAAATAACTACCTATCCCTTCCTTATGAAGAAGACTAAGCTAAAACCACTACTCCTACGTTACTAGTGCATTTAAAGTTAATTTACTAAATTTTTTCCAATGTCTCAAGATAATGGGTAGAAGTGTATATATACTAGAAAAATACTCGATCTCCTGCTCCTAACGCGCGTGTTTTCTCTTGTTTAGTCTATCACTTACAAGAAAAACAAATCTACCCCGAGCAACGCTCCACCTATAACCGTGAGGGGTAACATACCTAAAGCTATCCCTACCATAACCATTGCGACAGCTAACTGAAGAGTACCATACTTAAGCATTACCTTGAAAATATCACAAGTCATGACCGAAAATACACTTTAATATTTAATACTTATTTACTTTTTATTCTAAGATTTTAGCTTTCCGGCTTAACATAGTTTAAGGAGTTTATACACGGTGAATAGCATCGTTAAGCAATCAATAGTATGCAGACGAATATCTGATCAAGGGGAGTGTGATTACCGATAAGTTAACTGAGGAGTCGTGCTTAGCGTGTAGCATACTAAGATGTAGTACGCTTGGAATGTTTTCAATAATTCCCCAACGAGAAAAACCAGATCGAAAATAAGCCCACAATACTTAATAATGTTTAATGCCATTTCAATTCACGTGAGAGTCTTCATAACAAACATAAAGAAGCTCTGTTGTCATCTATGTCTTTAAAGTAAAGTATATATCTCCCAAAGATAAAGAAAAATAAGATGTGGAAAAGTAAAAAAATCTTAAGAATAGCCACGTTATTAATAATATTGACTACAATGCTTTTAATCACAAAGACTGATGCTTATACTACTTCAGATACGACTAATAATCTCGTCCTCGTAATTTCTACTAATTGGGATTATGTAGGTGCAGATAGTAATCATACAGTTGTAGCAGATCAAGTAAACATATATTACGCTGATGGTATAGTAACGTTAAATGGTGAGACAATACTGCCTATATTTGTAGTAAATCAGGGTTTAGTCGACGCTTCTGGGTGTTGGTATGAAGATGATGGAGGGTTAGGAGATAGTAATGGTCCTACGATGATTCAGTATATTAATATAACCAATGATCCTCCCAACACATGGATATACAATACATCTCCTAATAATGCATGGCAGTATTGTCAATACGCTACTCAAACAGAACAAGTATCATATTCATTAACTATTACAGTGACGCCAGTGTCTGAGTTATCGTCGTCCTCTACTGCTACAGCTGGAGTTTCCGAAACTTTCTATGTCTATCGTGTTCAAGGAGAAACTTTCTTACCAGGTTCTAATCCTAATCCTAATTATGTAAAAGGATGGAAATGGGCTATTAATCAGCCTGGTGCAAATTCCTATGCACAAGCTGAATGGACATGGCCAACAGCCACATTAATATATACTCCTAATGGTAATGGATTAAGTCCAGCATATCAGTTAGATATAGAAGTATTTACAATAGGTAACTTTTGGGATAATTGTTTTCCATGGAATTTACAGAATGGACCCGGTGCCGGATGGATAGTTAACTTCTAGTTAGGAGGTGTGGTAATATATGATTAAATGGAAATTAATATCCATAATTCTAATCGGAATAGTAGTGGTACAAAGTGTAATTATATTCAATCAATATAGGCACATAAATTTAGTTAATGAGCAATTTCTTGGTAATAAACAGATTATGGCTGTTGCTGTTTCTTCGCCGATATATAGGTCAACTCCGTTAGTTGGTAATTATCCATTTATAATTAATAGTGGAATATTAGTAAGGAACTTAACGCACTATGTTCTAATTATCGCATACGTTAATATTAATTTAACTAAGGTGAAAGTAGGAGATTCATTTCTAATATATCCATCAATTAATATTGGTAGTTATGCTCCGGAACAATTATATAATAATCCATTATTAAACGTGACAATACTTAACAATACTGTATTCAGTATGAATGGACTCGAATATCTTACTTTCACAATAAAAGTAAATATAATGGCATTGAATACAACGGCAAGTGGAGGTGCGACCATTTTATTGAATAGCAGTATTCATGGTGTAAAGATCGGTGCTCCAAACGGATCAACAGCCGTTACTGAAATATTTAGTAATACATTACTATTCACAGGGTTGCAATTATATAACAATTCCGAGATAAAACTGGAGTTTTATATAGCACCGAACACGATATCGTTTAAGTTATAATTTTTTTATCTATAAGTATTTCGAAATGTTTTTTAGATTTAATCCCTAAAAATTAAATTTAAAATGCCATTATTTCTACGTTGAAGTCCTATTTATAATCTGAATAAAACAGAAAGTTTGGGGGTAAACAGGCTGAAAGTCAGGATACCAAGGTTTATCCTCTTATACTTAAATATCTCTTTCTTAGTACTGGTGATGCTAAAGATGTCCAAACTTAACTGATTAGTTCGAGTTTTTCCTATTATTACTTACTTGGTTTAATTCTTCTTTAGGGCTAACAATAATCCCTTAACTTCTCCAAGTAGTCCTTAACATCTCTCCTTTCACTTTCAGCCTCTAAGTACGCCTTGTCTATAACGGGGAGTTGTGAACAGTATACTAAGACCGCCTTATTCCGATCTTCCATACTTCCCCAAAACTTCCACGCTTCCAAGTATGTTATCACTACTTCTTCTGGTGGCACAATATACACTCGGTAGGAATCGACACGGATCTCCAGAGGGGGTTTCCTTCTGTTATAGTTTTCTCCTACAATATCTATACCTTTTTCGGATATCTCTCTTATCTTAGGTAAATATATCCTGAGACCGAAGTCTGAGAACTCCCTCAATACTTCTCTTACTATATCAGCACTACCACCTTCTACAATTATATCTACGTCACCCGTTCTATAGCTCCTTCCTGAATAGATCTCCGCTGCAAAACCTCCTACTATGATTACCCTACCGAGCCTTTTCCTTTCAAGTAAGGTGTTGAGTATAGCTAAGAACTTCAAAAAGCGGTCTGTCTCACTACCTTTTAACTCTCCTACTCTTGAAAGTAATTCCCTAAGCAACCAGTCTTGTAATATATTACTCCACCTTCTATTTTCCAACAACCTAGTTCTTCTAATAACCTAATATTCTCTTCACCCAGTTTAGCTAATCTTTTCAACTCCTCGTCCTTAATCTTGCTCCCCCGAGGTCTCCCTCTGTCCTCAAGTAGCTTAATCACGATTTTAGGGTCTACCACAAGATGATATTAATGACCAAGGTTAAAAACTTATAAAGATAAATAGTTACTGACTTCCTCTCCACCAGCGAGGGTTTCCCGTCATCGACTCGTATTTATATCTGAGGGGCGGTAATTCCGCCTCGGTAAAGAAATCTAATGTGTTTCTCTTTAAGTGCTTAGCCATAATTCGTAGTCTTTTTCAGAAGATAAAAACAAAGCTGGTTCGTATAACTTTTCTTTCCCCCTTCTCCGCTTTATCCACCCTACGTTTTTCATTGTCTTATTGACTTTATTACTTTTCATCGGATTAATTTATCTATATAGATTTAACACCTCAAAAGTTGTTTGATATTCAAGTCTAAGTTTAAAGAAAAGGTGGTTAAGGAGGTGGAAAGCCTCTTCTAGGGGATGAATTACCGTCCATATTTAATACTTCTTTTTGTGAAATTCTTTTAGTAGTGCTAACAAGGTTCCTCCTTAGCTCGATTGAGGGCTTAATGGGACTGTGGGAGGAGCAACCGTTATCTCCTTCCTTCATTGAAGGGGGTAGAGCTCGGCAATGAAAGTCTCTCTCCTCAAATGGATTGTGGTATCTGAGTCAACTCGACTGTCTACCAGATGCAAACCCGAATCAATGAGGTGAATGATAGACACTCCAAATGAGAACCCTTATCCTTCCAGAGCAGGAAGGGAGTCTGACTTAACCCGTATTCAGTCAGGTTTAATTTCGCTCGGTTTTATTATTCTGATGCCTAACGATTTAGCTATAGCTATAATCCTCTCCTCATTCTTATCGTCAATGAAGGGAGTAATTACGACCACTTCAGAGACTTTACGTCCTTTCTCTTTTTCATATAATTCTTTTTTCTTACTGAAGGGAATTAAATCGCTTCTCTTCAGCGAAGCTGTTAGTTCAACTAGTATTACTTTGCCGTCACTAATGATCACGTCTATTTCTACTTCCGATGGATAGCCGTAAACTATTCCATCTTTGTCAAAGATAATTTCTCTATCTACTTTCCAGTTTGTATTAGATAAAAGTTCCATCATGCCTTTTCTAAATACATCCTCAGCCTGAATACCCCACCTGGTGCCTAAGGCACTAATCATCACTTCTAAGGTCTTTATATCCTGCTTGGTCGCCATAACTTTCTTAATACCCTCGATATCCTTCTTTACTTCTTCGAGTTCTTGTTTTGTAGCCATTGTTTTCTTTATCTCCTCAAGTTCTTGTTTTGTAGCCATAACTTTCTTAATACCCTCGATATCCTTCTTTACTTCTTCGAGTTCTTGTTTTGTAGCCATTGTTTTCTTTATCTCCTCAATATCCTGCTTAGTCGCCATAACTTTCTTTATCTCCTCCACGTCTTGTTTTGTAGCCATTGTTTTCTTTATCTCCTCAATATCCTGCTTAGTCGCCATAACTTTCTTTATCTCCTCCACGTCTTGTTTCGTAGCCAAATTCTGCCATGGTGTGAGTTTTGCCAAGACCTGATAAATAATTTCAGGATGTGAGGCTAGTACATCAGCTAATATTGAGGGATTCTCTGTCAATACTTTCTTAATCTCGTCGGCTAATGACATTCTAAATTATACCTCTTCTTACTAAAATAAAAACCTAATTACAAAGAAAGGTAGTTAAAGGGGCGGAAAGCCTCGCCAGATGGATAGCCCCGTGTTTAAATACTTCTTTGTCAAAATTTTTCTTAGTGACGTTGATGACGCTCCTCCGCAGCTCGATTGAGGGCTTAATAGGACTGTGGGAGAAGCAACCATCATCTTCCTTTTCTTTCAAGGGACTAGAGCTCGGCAATGAAAGTCCCCTTTGTGGGGGATACCCCCACGCCCCCAATGCTATTTTCAAATGGGAGTGGTTCTCTGAGCCACTCGACTGCCCACCAGATGAGAGATGTAATCCCGAATCGATGGTGGGAACGATGAGCCCTCTGAAGGCGAACCCTCGACCCTTCCAGGGTGAGGAGGAAGTCAGGGACTCTGAGAATCAAGCACTCTTGTAAGCTAAAACTTTGATAAATACTATGTTAAACCTCAAATCAACCGTGCTAAAGGATTGTTCAAAGAGTCTATCCCCCAAAGTCACTACTTCCTCTAGACAAACACTCGTCCATTCTATTCAATAATACTTTTTAATGTCCGCAAACAATACACCTTATGGAAGAGCTTTATACTGACAAATTAGTAGAGCAACTAAAGGGAAGGGTAAAAGAGGCTTACGAAATCGTAACAAAGTATTCCCGAGACGGGAACGTCATAGGTAAGGTAACACGATTCGAATACATTAACGTCGGGAGCAAACCCCTTATAAAAGTGGACATATCCTTTGAGAGCTACTTCAAAAACCCGGTAAAGAGGGGAGAAATTATAGCTATATCTTCTATAATACCGAAAGTGATTGTAATAGGCTCGGTGGACACAATAACTAGAGGCGACATGATGACGACCTTGGGTATCAAGGAGATAAGGGGAAGGGAAGACCCCTCGACAATAATAACTAATACCGTCCTCACCATCAATCCCTTGGCTGAGGTGAGGATAGAGGACTTAGAAAAAGGCGAACCCAAGCCCACCCCGGTAGTATCACCAATAGACCCACAGTCCCCGGTATTCTTGCCTAAAGATGACCTCATCGAGATAGCCCTCAACATACTAAAGGACGGAGTAACCGTTGGCAACGTTTTTTCCGGTTTTACCAAGATAGGGGCTAGGGTCGTTCTAGACGAAGAGACATTAAGACACCACGTACTGGTCATAGGTACTACCGGGTCCGGTAAGACTACATTGCTGAAGTCGATAATTTACGACGCTGGGATCCCCAAACAGTCAGTGGTCTTTGACAGGCAAGGAGACTTCGTAAGGTTTGCCATAGAAAAGGGAATGGAGGGGAGTGTAGTAGTCCCTATTACGAGGAATCTGTTGGAATATTACAATACTTTTGAGAATATGATAACGAGCAGATATTGTCAGGACGGAATAAGTGAAGGGGAATACGTTGAGTGCGGGAAAATTAAGTTCTACCCCTTCTCGTTAAAGTTCTCAACTGTGTTCAAGACCTTTAACAATATAACCCCTTACATGAGCGATCAGGCATCGATGATGTGGGAGCCGATATATAATCGCTTCAAGAAAAACCTTTATGAGTTCTTAAAGGAGCTGGTAGCCGGGAAGGGCACTAAGAATGTGACCGATGAACAGAGACAACTTATCAACCGCATATGGGGTTGGGTTCTAAATCATATTACCTTAAGTAACCTCGTAGACGAGCCGATATATCTTACGGGCGATTTGTTAAAACAAGTGAACGAAATGGTGAAGACTACTAGGGAGGTGTTTAGGGAGTTCCAGCACGGTAATCAGAAAGTTAAGTATACTATCATAAAGAAGGAGGGAGGAAGCGATAAGTTAGGAGGGAATTCTGACTCCTCTGTGGTCCTCTACTTAAACGAGCTATTAAAATACACAATGGAGGAAGACCTCGATATTCATTCAGGTACGGAGGCTAATATTAATAGGTTGCTGAGAACCCTGAACGATTACGGCATATTTGACGTTGAAACTACAATTCACGAACTACCGGAAGACCTCCTGAATACAGAGCTCTTAATAATCGACTTGTCCTTCCTTTTGGAATCGACGGAGTCCACAGACCCCCTCTCGATAGTCGTGTACAAGATATTAAACGAAGTTTACGGCTTTAAGGATAGGCTTTACAAAAGTAACTCAAAGAGGACTTTTCTGACGTTATTGATAATGGACGAAGCCCATGAGTTCTTCCCGCAGGCTAAAGGAGAAGTGTCCAAGTCAACTATAGAGAGGATGATAAATAGGATCCTTAGGTTAGGTAGGGTTAGGGGCTTAGGAGCAATACTAGCTACGCACATGCCTCAAGACTTGAACGAACTCATATTACAGTTAACTAATACAAAGATAATTATGAGGAATAATAAGGATGTCCTCGAGGATATAGGGGCAAAGGATTATGCCGACATACTAATAAGCGCACCACCAGGTTTAGCGTTAGTGAAGTCCATAAGGTTCAATGATATACTGATGCAGACCAATCCACCTTGAAAGAGAGTGAAAGGGGTACATTCTGTTGAACACCGTTAAAGATGGTTTGGTAGAGCTTAATAATGCGTCACAGCAAGGAATAAGACTCAAATCTTCTTCCTAAGTACGAAGTTAGACAATATATAGTCCTTATCCTTTAATTTCTCAACGGTCTTTACGGTGTAATACTCCCTGAACTGTTTAACCTCTTGGTTATTAATAGCGGAAAGGGCGTCAGCCATCACCGTTAGTAAGTTCAACTCAGCTCTGTCTTTGACTACCCATGTGGCAATAAGCGAGAGGACTTTTTCCACGTCATAACCGCTGATGTAAGCTATATCCACTCTACTCGGGACACCAATCCTCGACGCCTTAACGTAAACTGATGCAATTTTCAATTTCCCGTCACTGTACTCCTTATAAGCTTCATAAGCCGACATAAGCTTATCTAGTTCACTTACTTCCCTACTTATTTTATCCCATTCTATTACCCCGATACCAACTATTTCCTCCCCCACAAAACGAGAAAGGAGACTGTCCACCACCATTTTTTCCCTATAATCCGTGTCCTTCAGATAACCTCTCTCCTTAAGTAACGAGACAATAAACCGCTCAGAAAACCTCTTGGCTATCCCTAGTATTGCCTTACCCTTCTCCAGCATTCTTGTCACGTGTTGAGCCCTCGTCTTCGCGAGTTCCTTTAGAGAGGGAATCGACTGTTTACCTCCTCTTTCGTCTATTATAGGAGGGTCTACTATAGGACCGTCTAATAATACATAATCGCACTCGTCACACGTCCCCAAAAGTTGGCTTTCCAAGTTAATCATCAACCTAATTGAGTCGTTGCTCACGGTGTCCTCCCCCATATAATCGTCCTCAATTTCCACAGCGAATACCGGGTCTCTATTTACCACTTTCTTTCCAGACGTCACTTCGCCGATTACCTTTACAGCCTTAGCGATGATAAGGTACACATCACCTAAGTTCTGGACGTTCTTTGAACCGTCTATAGCACAATATATCCCTTTAACGCGTGAAAATTTAGGGTGATAAACGGACATGCCTAGCTCATTTAAGTCTACGTTATCTACTACGGTCTTTATAACGTTGTACCTATCGACGCTCTTTTCTACTATGTCGTCTATCTTTCTGAAGGCTTCCATTTACTCACCCTTCAGCTTTAGTGTTACTTTTAGTTTCCCCTTGAGTTTCCTGAGCTTTTCGTCCTCATCAAACCTCTTAAGCAGTGTTGCAAGCTCAGTTATGTCGTTAATCTCGACTTCCCCTTCGTCCACGAGCTTCGTCACAACTCCCTCCAGTTCCGAGCCTATCCTACTAACGATTTCCTTTTTCCCCTCCTCAGCCTCTCTGAGGGTCTCAGAAAGAGAGTTTAAGCACTCTTTTAATTCACATAAAGTCTTTGCATCGCACTCATCAAATTCCACTTCCTCATCGAAAGCCCTTAAAAACCCGTTGAGTGAGTTTAACCTCTCGGTCTTTATCTCAATTTCCTTCTTTAGGTCTTCCATCTTCTTGTCTAATTCCTCCTTTATAGACTTGATGTCATCCTCTACTTCCTTTACCTTGTCGTCGAGGAACTCCAACGCCTTGACTACTTCGTTTAGCGTTGATGATAATATCTTCAAATCCCCTAAGTTATCGACGTTTAGCTCCTTGCCTAACTCGTAAAGTCCCTTAATGGCTTTAGACAGTTCTCTCCTCCTCGTTAGGAGTTTATCCGTCGATACTGACTTGCAACACTGTTGAACCTCCTCTAGTTCTTTTAACTCCGCGTTTAGGGATGAAAGGACTGAAAATAGCTTGTCCTTAACCTTGTTTTGGTATAGTTCTTTGGATATTGTAGTTATGTTAGCTTTTATAGACGTCATTAGCGTGAGTATCTCTTCATTCCTCTTTTCCTCCCCTTGTAGAGAATTTATCAATTCGTCTAACTCCTCAATTATCCCCATTTACGAACCCCTCCTTTTTAGCCCTCTCGTAAATCTCGTTAATGTTAGCCCTTATACCGCTTATGTCCTTTTTAATATCTTCTAATCCCTTGACGTAAGGAGTATTTAACATGGTGTTAAGCATATCCTTAATCTTTTCCAGCCTTACCTTTACGGACTTCAACGTGTCGATGCTTTCGGCGATTTCACGACATTCCTCACCTACATCTTTCATTGTTGAGTACACCTCGTCGTTCTTATAGACCTCATCAATAAACTCCGCGTAAGTAAACAGCCTCGACTTGTTCAAAGCTTTATATAACTTCTCCACATTTTTACGGTCTTTTCTTATCTCGTGAACACAGTCGGTAAGTTTTTGCTCATCCTGGACGAGCCTTTTCAGCCTTTGTAAAGTGTCCTCAGTATGTTGGATAGCCTTCGCTTCTTTTACGAACTTTACGAGTTTCTCCCTTATTTCCCTAATCGTTGTTAGTTCTTGTTCAACTACCTTGACGGTCTCTCCCTTGATGGACATCCTCATCTGGGATAGTGTCGATATCGCTTCCAACATATCAAAAAGCAATGCCTGAGAAGCCACGTTGTCCTGAGCTCTCTTCCTCACCTCTAAAGCGATCCTCAAGAGTTCCTTAAGGTCTACGACCTTAACGTCCCTTTCCTTTATGGTAATCAACTTTACTTCCTGAACTTTACCTTTTACCTCTTCTAACTTTTTGTCTAAGTCCTTCAGCGTGTTGACTTTTACATAACCAGACCTTAACGCTACCCTTATCAAGTCGCTAACCCCTTCTACTATTCTCTCATCTAGTTGTACCAAGTCCGCATTGAGTATATTCTTTACTTTCTTTTCCAGACCCTTGTGCGTTCCCTCAACGATCTCGACGGCTATCTTCTCAACGTCTTCCTTACCAAGTCTTTTCAGTACTTTGTCCACAACCTTTTTAGCGTAGTCCCCTAAAAAGTCGTCTAAGTCGAGATCTGTCCCATCCAGTTTTATCAGTTTCTTCTTGTCTAAGTCCGATAGGAACTCCAGCAATCTGGTACCAGTCTCTATGTCTTGCACTGTAAACCTTACGTTCTTCTTTTCATAAGTTCTGAACTGGTCTGTTAAATCCCTTACCGTCTCGTAAACCTCCTGAACGGATACTTTACCGCTTTTTCCGGTCAAGCCCTTGTAATACAGCACGTAGTTCATAATACTCTGGAACCTATATTCAACTTGTTCCATTGAAGAGAAAGTATGGTAAATGTTCTCGTAGATCTTGTTAACCTCGTTTATGTCGTTAATGAGTAGGTCGAGCTTTGCTATCTCATTTGCAAAAACGAGCCTGAAAGCTGGATCTCTCACCCTCAAACCTTTAGAGAGGTATGATAATTGGAGAAAATACCTCTGTAAGGGGTGAGTTAACTTTATTGTGACATTTCCACCTTCCTTATCCGACGCCGTGTACAAAACGGTGAAATCAGACTGGGTTGTGTTCATTGGGTCGTCCGTTATTTTCACCTTATATGCAAATGAATAGAAGCCGTCCTTATGCTTGCACTCAAAGACGATTTCACTGCTCTTCCCCTCCGGTAACGGGGAGCAACTTACGTTATTCAACTTACCGTCCTTTTGGGCAATCGACACTACTTCTTTAACAAAGTTCTTCAAACCCTCAACTACCTTAGGGTACACGGCGTTAGTTTGTTTCAGCAGCTTCTCAGTCTCTTCCTTATACTCTTCTATCACTTTTTGAACCTCTTCGTACTTATCACCTTCGAGTAAGAAGTCCCTCAACTGGACATTAAGGTACCTCTCCACTTCCTCCCACTTAACCGCACATATCTCCTCTCCTTTCAGTGCCTTGTAAGCCTCTTTTAACACGTTCTCGTCGGGAAATAACGGATAATATTCTCTCGGCTCCTTGGGGATTATTACGTAAAGGTTGTCATCAACACTTAAACCTTCTCTTACCTTCATTGTCGTAATTACGTCCTCGATCTCCCTCCTCACGTTAGGGTCCAATTTGTTTGCAAACTTATTCCTCCACTCTTCGAATTTCACCAGTTTTGCGTTAATGCACGAGTAATCGTAACCCCTCATTATCCTGCCTATGTCCTCAGGTTCGGTCTTAAACAAGGTCGCGTCACTGACTTCCACCGTTCTGTATAGATCCGTTATCGCCTCTCTCCGGGTGACTAATAGCTTGTATAATGCCTCTGGGGAATTTTCATGTAGCTGACACATGAAATTATTAACTATTTTCGTTATATTCCTTCTCGTGACGGGGATTAGGTAATATAAGAAGTTAAGGTATTCGATGAGGGATATTGATTCACTCTTAACGTTCTTTAGCATACAGTACAACATCAGGAAATACTCGACCTTTGTAGGTTCTGTAAGTACTCTTTCCCTTATCCTATCTTTAAAGGCTGTGTACGTCTCGGGTAATAGGCTGTGTAAGAGACCCCCATAAGAAAACACTTTTGTGTAACCGGAAGGCGTAGCAAGTAAGAATATGACGGAGTCTACGTCTTTCAGCTCGCTTATCTTCTTCATGTGGGTGAAGAAGTTTATTATTTCCTCTTTGTACTTATACTGCAGGTTCTCTAAGTTCTCTACCTCGTCTATGATCATTACTTCTCTGTCCTTTACGGTGAAAGAACCGAGATTGCCCACGACGATCTCATCGATCTTGACGTTCCTCACTTCACAGCCTATCTTCTCTGCCTCATCCTTAATTACCTTGCTCAAGAATGTCTTACCCATACCCCAGTCCCCTATCAGAACCACGAACATAGGGGAAGACTTCTTCCTAGCTATGAAATCCAGTAATTCCCTCTCCTTTTCGTAGAACGTTATGGAATCGGTGAACTTCGTAGAAAGTACGCACTTGTATACTTCCGTTAGGTCACTCCATGCTCCCGTCTCCGATATGAACCTTTCACACACGCCCATCACCCGGAGAGAATTTCTAAGATATCACCTTCAGATCCTATATCGGACTCGAGCTCGGACTTCCTATCTATTTGAACCCTTACTGGAATCTCGAGGGAGTTTATTAGACCCGTCACTATCGCCTGACCCCTAGGTAATGATATGAGTTCTTTAGCTAGGTATTCGGATATTCCTCCAGTAGCTGACTGTATATACTTCACGTCTTCGTGGTATACCCTGTGAAAGATGAAAGAGTTTAACATCGAAAGTACTACTTTGTCGACGAAAGCAGGTCTCTGACTTATGAGTATCAACGAAGCCCCGAACTTCCTACCCTGAGTGGCTAAGGTAGCTAAAACGTCCTTAGTTAACCTCGCGTTGACTGGGTAGTTTTCACTCGGTATGTAGTTCTGTGCCTCTTCGATCACCAGTGAGAGGATCCTCCTCTCGTTATTCATCTTCTTTTTAACTAGGTAGTTTAACATCAACCTAGCGATGTATCCGACGACGATTTGTTTAGTGAGTAAATCCATCCCTGGTGCACCGTCGGCTGAAAAGTCTATTATCACAAGCCCCTGCTTGAAGAATATCTCATCCAACGTGTCGTAGCTAAATGCCTCTCCATCACTCGAAATCAGGTCATACTCCTTAACTTTGCTCCTGAAGGTCTGTAAAGCACTTTGTAGTGCCCTTTGTGTGTTTTTAGTGAACCCTAATTCATCCTTCCTCTCCTCTACGATCTCGTTTACCTTTTGCTGAAGTTTAGAGAACCCGTCCTCTACGAACAACGTATTGTAGTCCTCGTCCCTTAGCTCGTTCAGTGCCAATTCTAATAAGTTCATCTGTAAAGAGGCTTGCGCGACGTCAGTATCTCTATATTTCGCCGTTATGACCATGTAGGCTATATCGGAAGGGGTAAAGAGATTCATATCGAGCCTGAATCTCTGCGAGTTAGGTATGTCGGTGAAGGTGTAGCGGGTGATCATCTGCCTCGAACCGTTCCTGTTAACGTATTCTCTCTTCATCGAGAGGATAGCTAAGTCTATGTAGTCGCCGTTAGCATCTATCACTATCATAGGGATTGCGTAATACTTACCATCATACTCTATGTTAGAAAACACGTCTATTAAATACCTCATGTTATAGCTCTTACCCGAACCGGTCTCTCCGAAAATGCCCATGTGCATCGGTAGGGCGTTAATTTTGAGGAGTAAGGGAATGTTAGTGTTTATTATTCTCCCATACTTCACGTATCTCGGGTCTTCAAGCTTTTCCTCGTAAAGTAACTCGAGGAATTTCCTCTGTGTTTGATCGAGTTTATTTATGTCTTTTATTTCAGGGAACTTTAGCACTAAGTTTCCAGGCATTTGAACCTTGGCGTTATTCTCCTTTATTACTCTTAGCCACACTGAAAGGTATGTGCTCTTGTCCAGAACGGAAGCTAAGACTTCGCTGTCGATCAGGCTCTTCACTATTCCCAAGGATTCGGTGTAAAAGTCGTTCCCGTATTCGTAGTGTTCTACTTGTACGAGGCCCATCCTTCCTTCCCTATCTCGCACTATCAGAAACTCCCCTATCTTGACGTCATGATCAGCCCTGATCAAGGCTTTCACTACGTTAGGAGTTCCTCCTTCAAGCACTATTCCTATTGCATCAGCATTACTCACAGATGTGGATGGACGTGAGAGGATTTAGGTTTTTATTACTGTAAAACGGTATTAAGAAGAAAGCGGAAAAAATAGGTATGATTTAATTCGTACGTAGTCGTCACTTCTTCCTTCTCAGGGCGTAGTATACCAGTAATACACCGGCTACTATGAGACCGCCTATCGGTATGACATAGGTAGTTGACTGGCTGGTTTGGCTAGGTACTGAGGTCTGAGGTGTGGTAGTTTGGGTAGTAGTTGATGTTATTGAGGTTTGAGCTGATGTAGTAGTAGTTGAGGAAGTAGTTGTTGACGAAGAGGTCGTTGAGGAAGTAGCGGACTGTGTAGTTGTTATAGTGGTAGTTGTTGTCGTCACGCTGGTTTGAGTCGTGCTACTCTGAGTCGTGGTAGTTTGGACAGCACCTGAGGTAGTAGTCCTTATTTGAAGAGCTAACGAGGAATTTATAACTACATATGTGAGATCTGGTTTACCTACGCTTAATTCTGCGTAACCTTGAGGAGTAAAGGTCACGTAAACGTTGTCCGTTGCCTCAGCCGTATCTCCTCCGAAGGTGTAATAAGAAGGGAATTCCACATACTCGTTGTTTTGTAGGTAGAAAAGACCTAGTGTAGCCGAAATACTCTTAAACGTAGTAACCTCGCCGTTCCCTCCTCCTCCAAATATTAACTCTGTATCGTAATACGAACCGTAAAGACCCGTTGGACCTGCAGGTGTGTATTCCATACCGTTTACTTGGAAATACGCGGAGCTTACATTTGGATCGACCACCAGCACCTTATCAAACGTTTGGGAAGATAAGACCGTGGAAGACCCGTTCTCCAACACTACGACGTTGAAAGTGATTAATACGCCCTTACCTTTTACTACACTCTCGTTCATTACTAAATAGCCCGAAAACGGAAGGGAATATGTGAAACAAGGTGAGGAGTTGTAGTTGCCGTAGTAGTTCCCTCCTTGAGGACTAGGTTTTACGTATCCGTCTCCTTTTATGCTCTGGTTCGTTAGAGTAGCCGTGGGATTAGTCATGTTAAACACGTTGTCGTGATAAAGTACTATGCTCTCGTTAGTCAGGAAAATTAATACGTCTTGCGGCCACAATATCCACGTGGAGTTATCGTCGTTGTTAATGACCAATACAGAGTTTAGCTGAAGTGATGCTGAGTATGCAGGTACAAGGTTCTGAGAGCCGTTGTAAGCTAATAGAGAGGTTATGTTAAAGTAACCCAAGACTGAGGTGGTGTTAACTACGTAAGTCTTCGTCCCTGATACACCGTAACTTGCTATTCCCATGGGATAAGCATTTGTATGTGTTATCTCGATGTATAAATACGGGTTTACATATTCAGGAAGAACTCTATATGCAAAGGCTAGATACGCAGGCTTATCGTGAGGGTTAGTAATATTGAGGAAATAAATTCCAGTTGGTAGATCGACAGTGTAGAAACATGTTTCAGACGTGTAGTTCCACGTTAGGGTGATGGGAGAGGAATTGAAGAAGACCTGAGACTCATTATTGAAAACATTGTAGTAAACAGTTTGGTTCGAGACACCGAAAAGCGCTAAGGTCGAAGGAGAGCCCAGTGTAGACAAATGAATCGGAAGTGAATAGGTTCCACCAGGTGGTATGGTCACGAACTCCTCCACATAAGTCGAGGAGTTTTCGGGTGTAATGGGCGTAGTATTATAGTAATACGAAATATTGGCATATTGTGTAGGCGAGTATATTACTAGGTAATACATACCGGGGTTTGCCAGTACTCCGTTAACTATCGCCGAACTGTTCTGGACTACGATTCCTTGGAGCGACCCAGTACTGTTGAATTGAGAGAACTCGCTGGGAGTCATAAGTGCCACTGTCACTGTAGCGTTGCTCTCGACGGCGTAAACTATCGCCGATAGGCTATTAACGTGAACTGGAATGTATAAAAAGTATCCTGCCTTTAAAAGGAGAGCGTGTGCAGGTAGGAAAGAGGCGAGGAAGAACACCATTAATAGTAGGGGGAAAAGTTTCTTCATTGGAAGAAATGGTGAAGGGGACTTTTATAAGTATTACCCTCCACGTGGGTCATGATCTAGTGTGATACCGTAATTATTCTAAGATGTGCCATACACCGTTACCTAAGGCACATAATGTTCTGTCACCGTCATAGGCCCTTACCTCAACGAAGGCGTAAGTCTTCGTCCTCCTTATTACCTCAGCCTCATATTTGAAAGGAGATTTCTTCATCTGCCTCATGAAGGTTATTGAAAATTGTAGAGTGAAGGCTTCCTTTATTCCTAAACTCCTTACAGCATAACTCCCGGTGTAATCCATAGCGGTAAATATTATGCCACCATGAAGGATACCGCCAATCCTAGTCAGTTCCTCCTTGTAGTCCATTACAGTAACTGCCCTACCCTCCTTAGCTTCCACGAACCTAATCCCCATAAAACGGAACAAGTGTTCACTCCTCTCAAGGAGTTCGTTAAATTCGTTAGCCCCACTCATATGATCCAAAATAGTAATAAGCCCTATTTTAATTTATTCAAATACTTTTTTCAAAGTTCAAATTTAAGGATAAGCGATTTATATTCTTAAATTATTAATTATAATTATGGAACGCTTACTTTTACTCGGAAACGAAAGTATAGCGAGAGGTGCGTTAGAAGCAGGGGTTGCCGTAGCCGCAGGTTACCCCGGTACACCTTCTACAGAAGTAATCGAGACGTTACTCAAAGAGAAGGATAGATACGTAGAGTGGAGCGTGAATGAGAAAGTTGCATTCGAAACGGCGTACGGTGCAGCTATTTCTGGTGCCTACTCTTTAGTCACAATGAAACACGTAGGACTGAACGTCGCCTCAGACGCATTAATTAGTTCGTCATACACCGGTGTCGAAGGTGCAATGGTTATTTTTTCAGCTGGAGACCCTTCCATGTGGTCTTCTCAAAACGAACAAGACAACAGATATTATGGCTTAATGGCTTTAATCCCAGTGTTTGAGCCCTTTGACCCACAATCAGCCCACGATTTAACGGTCAAAGCTTTTGAGTTCAGTGCAAAAGTGAAGCACCCAGTCTTACTCGTAAGTAATACCAGAGTAAACCACTCTAGGACATGGGTTAACGTAGGGGTCAAAAAAGCACCGGTATGGGGTAAGTTAAACAAAAAGCCTCAGGTCTATTCTCTCGTCCCCAGTGTCGCGAGAGCTAATAGGGAAAAGCAGCTTAAGAGGTGGGAATTGATCACGGAAGAGGTTAAGGAATTTAACGTGATTGAGGGAGACGGTAAGAAACTTATAATAACCGCTGGTGTAGGCTACGCGTACATTAAGGAGTTAGTAGAGGATAACGTCAGAATATTGAGGTTAGGAGTATCTGTACCGTTAAACAAAGAACAAATTTTAAAAGCCGTTGACGGAGTCGATGAGGTACTAGTAGTAGAAGAATTAGAGCCGATAGTAGAGACGCAGTTGAAGAACATACTTTTTGACGAAGACGTCAGATTAAAGGTACACGGTAAAGACTACGTCCCTAGGACTGGTGAACTAACCTTCGAGAAAGTAGGTAGGGCTGTAGCTAAGTTCTTAGGTTTACAGCTACTGGAATTTAAAGAACCCGAAATAAAGATACCTGATAGACCCCCCGCTTTATGTCCAGGTTGTCCCCATAGATCGTCATTTATAGACCTTAAGAGAGGGATAGTGAAAGGGGGGCTAAATGTTACCTTTTTCTCTGGAGACATAGGATGTTACTCTTTAGGAGTTCTACCCCCGTTTAACGTCCAAGATAGCCTCATAGAGATGGGGAGCAGTTTAGGGATAGCCAATGGAGTCTTCAGAGCTACTAACACAATCCCAGTAGCTGTTATTGGGGACTCCACTTTCTTTCATAACGGTCTTTCAGGACTGGCAAACGCAGTGTATAATAACTTACCAGTGCTAATAGTTGTGCTGGACAACAGAGTCACTGCAATGACTGGACAAAACCCCAGTCCTTCAAGGGAAATTGAGATCGAGGAGGTAGCTAAAGGCTTGGGAGTAGAGTTCGTGAAGGGGTTCGATCCGTTCGACCTCAAGAAGAGCATCGACGTAATAAGTGAGGCTACAAAGTGGGTCAAGGAAAAGAGAAAACCGGCGGTGATCGTAGCGAAGAGGGCTTGTGCATTAGACGTTTTAGACAAGATTAACGGGGATTTACCCATAGCTGTAGTTGATGAAAAGAAGTGTACAGGCTGTAGTATATGTTACGATTTCTTTACTTGCCCTGCAATTACAGTAGGCGATAACAAGAAAGCAGTTATAGATACATCGCTATGCATAGGTTGTGGGGCGTGTATCCCAGTCTGTCCACATAATGCGATAACCTTGAAGGGTGAAACACCAAAAGGGTGGGATGAGTTATGGTTAAGTTAAACATCGTTATAGGAGGTGTAGGAGGACAAGGAGTAATAACTATGGGAAAAATGTTAATTAGAGCTGTGAAGCCTTGCTACAGAGCTATATCTTCGGAGACTCACGGTCTAGCACAGAGAGGAGGAGGCGTAAACGTTCACGTGAGAATGGGGGACGTTTATGCCCCTCTAGTACCCCTAGGGACGGCTGACTACGTAGTAGGACTTGAGGCAATTGAAGGTCTTAGGAATATAAAATACGCCAGTAGTACCTCTGGTATATTTATAATGAATACGAAAATACAGAGACCAGCTATCCCGAAAGTGTCTTTACCTACCATTGACGATGTCATCAGACTAGTTAAGAAATACATAAAGACAGTCGTGGTAATTGACGCTGAAGACTTGGCCCTGAAAGCAGGAAACCTTAAGGCTGTAAATTCGGTATTGGTCGGGACTATGCTCTCAGTAGGTAAATTGCGGGACTTTGTAGACGAAAGTGTGCTTCTCAATTCCCTTAATGAAGTTAATAGGAAAGCAGTTTATCTCGGTATGGATAATTATAGCGTCCTATAGAGAATTCGGGAAAAAGATCAAATTAGCATCGAAACTGATCGTTTGTCCCTACACTTTCATTTCAATCATTTTATGTTCATTCATGGTCGAGTGTAGGGACTTAGCCCTCAACCACAGGTGGGTCATGGGACTCTTTCGAGCCCAACGGCACGGGGCTCACATCTCCGTGATCTCCCTTTTGGGCATTATGTCACACTCACTTTTCGGGAATGATTAATTAATCGTGTTTTTTAATAATTCCTCTAAATCCTTCTTTGCTTTTTCTAACTTTTCGTCCCAAAAATCGTCAAAATAGTATTTTAAATTAAGTAACCACTCTATGACCTCTTTCACGTCGTCTATTACCTCTTTAGAGTTCCTATAATCAACAAAGTTAGGATCGAAACCATTATAAGAGAACTTGTGTAAAGTTAAAGCAATTCTTATCACGTTCTCAGCGTCAATGCCTAAGTTTTTTAGGTCTTTTGAGATCCCTATTAAACCTGTTGTAGGTGCTGAATACCCCACGTTCTCGTGCCAATACTTTTCCTTCTCGTCTTTTAATTTGATAATCTCGTTAAGGTTCTTTACAACCAGTGCACTAACAGCGGATTTTACACCTAAAAATGCCTTTAAAGAAGCGTTTTGTAACAGACCCTTTTGTATCATCTCTAAAGCTTGTTTACCTTCAACTAAACTATCGTATAATTTAGCGTAAATATAACCTTTAGAATTATTTTTATAATCTAAATATCCTTCCACGTGTTAAGTACACACCAACGAGTAAAAAGCTTTAAGTCACTGCGGTACTTTCCACTTACGTCTTATATAAAACATTTTAGTTAGATCCTGCAATATTGATCTAATTAATATATATTCTATACAAGCTTCCGGTATAAAAACCTTTCCTTAAAAATTAAGCATAGTCCACACTACTTACGCAATGGAACCTGCTTTTCTCGCTAGCATCAAAGGGCTTATTATAATACAGTATAGCCCAAGTAATAACTGCCAACTTTCTAGCACACGCAACACTCAACTTCTTATCCCTAAGCCTACCCTTATGATCCTAAAAAAAGCTTGATGACAGGTTTAAACCTTGATGGCAGTCAAAGCTACAAGATAGAAAGCCCTCCCCAAAACAGCATCACCCCTCCTAGAAATACCTATAGGTTCGTTGAGTCAACTCAAGTAGCTCTTTAAGATTAGATTCCTTTATCGGCTCGTGTCCTAATTTCTCGATCTCACTAAGTCTCACGCTCTTTTATGTAATTAGTCGCATTATTAATAATCTCTTACATTTACCTTGGATGCTTTATTCCAAAACCACTCACTCAATTTTTAGTGTAGAAATTTTATTCAACTAAAATATCCGATAAAACTCATTGGTATAGAAATATAAACTTATTTTAATTTTTATAACTAATTGGATTCCTTATTAACGTCGTTTATATCTTCCATTTCAACGTTCTCTAATACCTCTTTTATTACCTCCTCTGAGAGGAATATTAGGGTTATTCCTTTTATTCTTCTAACTATCATATCTGAACGCATTAGCTAAAAAGTGAGAGAGATGAAATAAACTGTAGAAGATCTTGAATATTATGTAAGATCAATATTTTAGTATATAAAGTGAGTCTTCTCATTTAAAATTTGCAAGCACGCTCTCTTTGAAAGACATAAGTTATTAAACAAATCGATAATTGATTTTCTCAGCCTAGAATATTTGCTCATGGTATTACGAATCAAATAATTAAAATCTCGTTCTTTAGACGTGCCAAATGGAAGAATTTTTAACTCGCTTCAAATTTTCCACGGTATGGAATGTCCTTTTTGCGGATTTAAGTACTTGATAGACGTAAATGTAGGGCAGAGCACTAACAGACGCAATATAAACCTAGGATTTAGTTTTCTATCTTTTGGCGTTTCAACAAACTTATTAAGAGAGACTTCGCATTTACTCTCCTTCAAAGCTGAATATTGTAGTAACTGCAAAAGAATATATACGGCGTGGAAATTGAATGATTTAAATAATATAGATTTGGATATAGGTAAGTTAAATTGTAGAATTTTAAAATGTTACATCGTAATACCTATTTCATCAATTTGCCCTTTTCAGAGGTATAAAAAGGATATTGCAAAACACTTTAGCCTTAACGTTACTGATGTTCAAGATCCACTGATTATAATCATATGGTGCAGAAAAATAATGATGGAATACTTAATTAGACAGTTAAGAGAATATTATGATATGAATGCTCACATTATAAGGATAGCTGACAAGGGTTACGACAATCTGACATCAGGCAGGTGAAAGATTATGTATGATAAATTGAGCACGTCAGAAATAATTCTATTAACACTGAGAGAAAAGGGAGGAAAGGTCGATATTGACAAACTGCAAGAGAGAATTAAAGAATTCTACAACTCTAAATGCACGAGCGAAATATGCGATAAAATTGATCCTGACGATAAAAAATTGATTGCTAACTCCTTGTATTATTTAACCACCGTAGGGTTAGTGAAGTTGGAGAAAAAAAATAGACAGTGAAGAAGTATATGAAATAGTGAAGAAATATAAAGATTATTTACAAGATTATTTACTTCCAGAAGTAGTATTATACTATCCCTACCTGGGTCATAGGTTTGTTTTACCTCCTGTTCTTCCAGAGAAATTTACAAGAAGAGATATTAAAAACCTTATATTATTCTTGGAGAGATTAAAGGAAAATAAGCCGTCATTAAAAATTGAAAATGATATAGAAAAACTAAAGATGCTCATGAAAACTAGGACGCTTGTGAAATTGACGAAAGAGGGAGACGAAATAGCTTCTAAGTTAATAACAGATATAAGGTATAAGGTTTAGCAATCTTTTCTTTATGAAACATGTCTTCATGCTTCTTCCAAGAATACTGTGTATGTTAAGAATACACACAATTTAACAGCTTCTTAATTTTAATTGTACAATTAGCTAAACGTTACTAGGATTTTTTATCAACTCCTTTACAGCATTAGCAGTCTCCTTATCTTCGAAAAATACGTTATTGTCAAAAATTATAAAATCAAAATTACCCAGATTTCCTTTTACTCCTTCTAAAATCCTTTTCACGAAATCTAGGTACTGCTTTGGTTCTCTCACTGGAGAAGGTAACTCGGACTCTTTTACATTAGTCAAGTATTTCAAAAAGTTATCCCTAGTTCCTACCTCATTTCTTATGAATACTTGAGAATCATCGTAAAAGTAAACGTTAACTATACCTCTAGGAGAGTTCTTTATTTCCTCCTCGGTCATCCTCTGGGCCTCGTCAAATATTATAAGGTCAATACTGCTAATACCGAATTTCTTAGTAAACCACTCTCACTCAATCAACTTCTAGACGCTTTAAAATTTCATAAAATTTATTGATATGAAGCTCAACAATTCTGTTGTCCAGAGTATTCTCTACACAAAAGTTTACTAGATATACTATTTTCTTTTAACCGCATCTATACAAGCTTCTGTATTTATTATTAGACTATCAGTTGTTAAAGGATCTTAGTCTCTCTCAGAGACTAACTCAGTCAGAGCCGTTGTTAACAGATTCCGATAAACCGTAAAGTTTATATTATTTCATCATAAAATTTTATACAATGCTAAGACCTAAAGAAGTGTGCCAACGCCTAGGAATATCATACGCAACACTCAGAGAATATGTTAAGAAAGGGTACATAAAACCCGTGATACTAGAAACTGGGAAGTGGAGGTTCAAGGAAGAAGACGTCGAAAGACTTGTGGGGATTGTTAGAAAGAGGAAAGTGATCCTTTACGCAAGAGTATCATCAAACACACACAAAGACGACTTAATAAACCAAGTAAAATACTTGGAGGAGAACGTTAAGGACTACGACCAAGTGATAACTGACGTCGGAACTTCATTGAATATGAAGAGGAAAGGATTCCTCAAGTTGTTAAGAATGATTCTGAATAACGAAGTGTCAAAAGTTGTCATAGCCTACCCGGACAGACTAGTAAGGTTCGGCTTTGAAATAATTGAAGAAGTATGCAAAGCACACAACTGTGAGCTCGTGGTATTAAATAAGGAGGACAAAACACCAGAACAAGAGTTAATAGAAGACTTAATCTCTATACTAGTCTCCTTTAGTGGAAAGTTGTATGGAATGAGGAGCCATAAATATGAGAAGGTGAAGAAATGTGTCGAAGAACTTAAGGCTTAAATCATTCCAACCAGAGGAGGAATACGTCTACCTAACGTACTCTCTGAAGAATAATAAGAAGGAGGAGAGCAAGATATTATTAGAAAACTACAGAGTCCTTCTACAGAAGGCTTTAGACTGGTTATGGGAAAGGACTAAGACAGAGAGGAAGGAAGTAAAGAAAGGTAAGAAAGCCACTAAGATCAAAATAACCCTGCCTAAGAAAAAGGAGGTTTACAAGGTATTCAGAGACGAGCTTGAAAAGGTTAACGAGTTAGCTTCCCACTACGTGGACAAGGCAATAAGCGACGCTTACTCAATATTAAAGGGGTGGAAGAGGAGGGCTGAAAAAGGGCAAGCGTCATTAAGGAAACCTAGATTGAAGAAGGTTTACGTTAGGGTAAAGTCGACACTTAGAAAGGTTGAGGGCGAAGAAGTTAGGATTACAGTAAGACCTTATGAGTATATTACCTTCTCTTGGTCTCACACTTGGTTCTCTAGAAGGGTTGAAGGGCTTGAGTTAGGTGAGCCAGTAATAAAGGAGGATAAAGTTCACCTACCATTCCGTTATAAATTACCCTGGTTTACTCCCCTAGATTTCCTAGCAATTGATAGTAACCTGTACACATTAGACGCTTACGATGGTGATAAGTTCGTCACTTTCTCCTTGAAGGAGTTGTATAGTCTAAAATTCGGTATGGAGTTGAAGAGGGGTAGAATACAATCTTTTGCTTCTAAACACGGTAGGAAGGGGAAGGAGTTGATGGAGAAGTATTCTCATAGGGAGAGGAACCGCGTGCTTGATTATGTTCATAAGTTCGTGAACAAACTGTTGGAAATGTATCCTCTCACTATGTTTGCTGTTGAGAAGTTGAATAAACAAGAGATGTTTAGAGATGCCAACGACAAGCTGTCTAAGAGGGTTTCAAGGACTGTGTGGAGGACTATACACCGTGTGCTAAAGTACAAGGCTCCCCTTTATGGTTCTTTCGTTAAGGAGGTTAACCCTTACCACACATCTAAGTCCTGCCCCAGATGTGGATGGGTTTCCCGAAAGGTAGGCAGGACTTTTCACTGCGAGAGGTGCGGGTTCACTCTAGATAGGCAATTGAACGCATCACTCAATATTTACCTCAGGATGTGCGGGTTTCCCCACCTCTTTTTTACTCCCACTGGGAGTAGGTGGGTCGGGGTTATCCCGCTAAAGGGGCGGAGGGGTATGAGTGGGGCAATGCCCCGTGACTCTGGTGAAGCCCAACGGCTGAGGATTGATATTAAATATTATGAAATCCTATGAAGCCCAAACCCCAAAGTAGTATCTGAAGAGGTAGACGCGTTAAGAAAGGAATTTGGGTGTTATGAGTTAAAGGAGAGGAAAAGAGAGGAAAAAATGAACTTTAATATCTCCCCAGCTAGTGTTAAACTAGCTCTTAGTTTGCTTAAACAAATTGTAGAAGATAATGACGATGAAAGTTCGATAAGGAAAAAGTTCTTAGACGCTTTAGAGTCCTCATTGGGAACTACAGACGAGAGGATTTTGAAAAAGTTCATTAAATACAAAACACAGCGTTTAGGAAATAATCAACAGCCTGCTCCGAGTTAAAAATTAGGGACAAAGGACGTCTGAGTCGAATTGTTATCGAGATTTAGGACTCATAACTCTTCTTAATTGTAAAGGGTTTTTATACATAGTGTCCTTGCGTGACTTTCAGAAGGACTTTATTGCATTATCGAAAAGTGTCTACCAACACTCTCCTCTTGATAGAGTATCACACTAATTATGATCATAAAAAAGTTCGAAAACATCTACATATCATTCCCAGATGAACGAATAATGCAAGAGGTTCTAAAGCAAGCCGGAGTAAAGCCTAAGGACCTGGAAGATGTAGATATGACTAACATGTCAAAGGAAGAAAAACGTACTGATAGTGTCTAGACGCTAAGGATGTAGATAATTTCCTCAGTAGCTTTTCGTCTTGCAAAATTTTCTAGAAACGACGCGATTAGTAAATCAAGTAAATGCACTTTTTTAACTTAACAGACTCTCAACCGAAATAAAAATAAATGTGATCTAATTACTCTTTTCTATGACAAAACGTTTCATAGAAAGCGACACTTTCGCTGAGTTAATTCCTTTAATAGATAAGGAGGCAGCAAGAGAAAAAGGCCCGGGAAGACCACCTTATTGGGAGATGATTTTCTGGTGGACTAGAAAACCACTCATTTCAGCTAGAGCCTTCATAGCTGCAGCATTACTACCAGAGAATTTCCCTGTTAACGAATTTAAGAGGATGATAAGGTTATCAGATTCTTCAAAATCAGAAATTCCTCATAAATTACAACCCATAACCAATGGCAGATTTAAGGACTTTACGCTTTTAGATCCTTTTGCAGGTTTTGGTTCAATTCCGCTTGAGGCAAAGAGATTAGGAGTAGGTAAAGTAATCGCCTCAGAGCTTTTGCCCACAGCATATGTGTTTCTGAAAGCAGTATTAGAATATCCTAAATACGGAAAGAAAATTATAGACGACGTTAAAAAATACGGGGATGAACTCCTTAAGAGCTTAGAAGAAGACGTGAAAGAATTGTATGAAGACAACAGTGGCTTTGTGGGAACATGGGAAGTTAAATGCCCCCATTGCGGTAATTACACTCCTTTGGCTAAACAGTGGTGGCTAATGGCTATAAAAGGTAATGAAGGAGAAAACGAAGAAGGAGTTAAGTCTGGAAAGTTTAAGAGAATAGTTTTTATGAAGCCAGAAATTAATGGAGGTAACCTTAGAATAGAGGTTTTAGACCTAAATAAAGAGTTAGATAAACAAAGTATAGAAGCGAAAGTGAGCAAAAATAAGATTATCGTAGATGGAAAAGATTATGAAGTACCCGAGGGAAATGTTAGTGCTAAAAGTAGTAATGCCAGATGTTTGTACTGTAATAATGTCTTTCCAGGTAAAGGTGATAAGTGGTATGTTAGGGAAGCAATAAAAGAGTGGAATGAGAAATATGAAAAATACTTAAATGGAGAAATTAGTCTAGAGGAACTACGAAACGCTAAAGCAAGACCAACACTCTTAGTTAAGTTTAAAGGAGAAGGGAAAGACCTAGAGTTTGAGGAGATTAATGGAGATGACATAAAGAAGTTCTGGGAAAGTTTTGAAAAATTAAGGAATATTGATATTAACAATATACCTACAGAAAGTGTGGCTAGCTACGCATCAAGATATACAACTATAGCGTGGGGAATGGATAAATTTTACAAATTATTTGATGCAAGGCAGTTAATAATATTCTCTAAAATTATCGCTAAGCTGAATGAGCTTAGAGAAAGGATAAAGGGAGATGAGGAATATAAGGAAGCTATAATAACATATTTAACTATAGGATTTCTAAATCATATCAGACATAATTGTTTCTTTACATCAGTTCACCCTAACAGAACATTTATTGCTCATGCTTTATCATTTAGGGGGTTCTCGTTTACATGGAACTGGGTCGAGATATCTCCTTTAGCCAACATAATAGGATCTTTATCTAGGAGTTTAAATCACGTTGTAGAAGGATTAGAATACTTAATGCAGACTAATACTGACTCTAAAATTGAGATAATAAATAGCGATATCAATGAATTAACTTTAAGCGATAAAGTAGACGTTATAGTTACTGATCCGCCCTATGCAGATGATGTCCCATACCCAGAAGTTAGTGACTTCTATTACGTATGGTTAAAGAGAATAATTCCATTTTCCTATAAAACGCAATGGGAAGAATTCGTACCAAGAGATATAGGAGTTGATGAAGAAAGAAGTAAGGTATTCGGAGATGATATAGGCTCCTACGAGTATTTCAGAGATAAATTAGCTCAAGCGTTTAGTAAACTCGCTGAAATTTTAAAAGATAATGGTTTATTAATTACTTTCTATAACCATACATCTCCAGATGCATGGATATCTTTACTTTATGCGGGCTGGTATGTTTCAAAGTTTAGGATAACTACAACTCATGCAATAACGACTGAAGATGAGACAAGAATAAAGGCACAGAACACTACAATCTCATTAGATAAGTCGATGGCTATAGTGTGGAGGAAGAAAGCTGAAGGACAAAAGCTAGTTCAAGAAGCCAGAAAAGAGGCTATTTTATCTGTCTCAGATTGGATATCAACGATGTTAAGCAAGGGAAAAATCAAGCTTTCCTTAGATACTTATATAGAGATTTTAGGTATGGTTTTAAGTATATTCACAAAATATGAGAAAATTGTAGGATTAAAGGGAGAAGGAATTAATGCTGTTAGTGACTTAGTTACTAACTACATCTTTTCCATTACTACGCAATCAATCATAGAGGGTTTATCTAAAGGGGTTGGTACTAGTATATCTAATCCGTATGTTTCCTATTATATTTTAGTAAAGCTATTACTACCTACACCTAAAAAAGGAGTAAGAAAACTGGATAAGAATTCTTTAACATTCTTAAATGTTACCGGGAACATAAACATAAAGGAATTACAGGATAATGGAATTGTAGCAATAGATAAAGATTCAATAACTATAATAGAGCCAGATCAGTCAGCAAAGGGCGAACTTGACGTTATCTCAGCGTTAGAGCAACTTCCTGACGTTAGGAAGGCCCTTCAAGGAAATTATAACTTTTCTAATCCGGTTCAGGTCTTTCATTACCTAGAATATATAGCTCTTAAAAATAGTGATAGGCTGAATGAAGAGATAGAAAAATTAAGAGAAAGGACTCGTTTTGTAGATGAAGCTCTGGCAATTGCTAAGATTTTCTCTAGAGTTCTAGACGATAATGATGTGGAAAAAGAACCATCAAAGCGTATAGCCGGGGAAGATAAAACTGGTATATTGAGGTGGGCTCAATGACCTTGTTAATCTACGAAAACAAGGTTAGGGAAGATGTATTTAATAAAAGCCTAGATGACCAAATAGCTCCAGAACTTAGTGATGTAATAGTAAAGAAAGCACCTATAATTTATCTAGATCCTAGAGAGTTTTTATCTTCAACTTATATTACGGATTCAATGAAGAGTTTAATTACTGAGATAACTAATGCACTAAACCAAGGTAAAGGATTAACTCTTGGATTGTTTTCATTGTTTGGCGGTGGTAAAACTCATACCGTTCTATTGCTTTATCATACTTTTACTAATCCTTCTATAGCCAAGGATTTTGGGTTAGAAGTCCCTGATAATGTTAAAGTAATAGGAATTGGCGGTAAAGACAGTAGGACTGCTCCTTCTCCTATCGATATTTTGAAAGAAGATGGAATAGAAATAAAGACTTTATGGGGATATATTGCTAAAAAACTAGGTAAATACGATATAATTAAGAAATATGATGAGGATCAAATTTCCCCTCCTAAAGATGTACTAGAGAAATTATTTGAAGGAGAAAAAGTACTTATCCTAGTTGATGAGATAGTATTTTATTTATCCAGAGTTAAA
This sequence comes from Stygiolobus sp. CP859M, assembly GCF_037389975.1. Taxonomy (NCBI): domain Archaea; kingdom Thermoproteati; phylum Thermoproteota; class Thermoprotei; order Sulfolobales; family Sulfolobaceae; genus Stygiolobus; species Stygiolobus sp. CP859M. The sequence goes on from NZ_JBBHKS010000012.1 coordinate 121,979, forward strand.
GGATTAAAGAGTGGAAATAATTTCTACGAACAATGTTTGACATTCTTTGAAAACTTATCTTCTTTGGGAGTCAATTTGCCAGTAGTAGTTATAGTTACTATTCCTGCTATATTATCTGAGAGAAGTAAAGACAGTATCCTAGGTTATATAGAAAAAGGGTATGAGGAAGTTACTGAAGCTTTGGCTAGAAGAGTTATGAGGGCAGGGAAGCCATATAGGGCACCTATTGAATCTTCCTTAGATTTAGCTAATGTGCTAATTAAGAGAATATTTAAACAAGTTAATGAGGACGTTAAGAGGAAGGTAATAGAAGATTATCAGAAATACTCTGATAAGTTTAAGGAGTATCTAGACGTTAATGTATCAAGTGACTTAGTGAATACTTATCCTTTCCATCCACTTTACGTTAATCTACTTAAGAAGCTTTTAGAAGGTAATCCTCACTTAGAAGGTACTCGTGAGGCTATAAAAATTACTAGATACGTAATAAGAAACCTTTGGGAAAATAAGCCCACAAGGAGTCTAATTTTACCGTCTGATATTAGTATTAAAGATCAACAAATTCGTCTCCTACTATTAAAGGATTATAAGAGCTATGACGTTGTAGCTGAGACTATTATTCAGAGATCAAAGGGAATAGATACTAAGTTCCTTTTGGCCAATTATATTTTCATATCTACATATTATCGTCAATTAGGTTTGGATCCAGGGCAATTAATTTCAGCACTACCGGACTATAAGGAAATTGTCACTTCATTACTGGATCCAGAATATCTAAGTTCTTCTGGTAAAAATCCAGCAGATATTAAGGAAATTTTGGATAGTATTTCAAGCAACTCTAAGAATGTGGATATGATTATTCCTTATTTGATTTCGGATAAAGGCAGATATTGGGTTACGTGGTTCTTGGATCCTAAGACGATCTGCGAGAAGGAAGCGAGTAAAGTGCCGTCATTTGATGCCAAGAAAAAATTGGATGAAATGATAATTAATCTGGCCGAGATTCCTATAGATACAATACAAAAGAAAGGAAGAAAGCCTATCGGAGGTACGTTATTAAAGCTCTATAGAACTGTTATTAGAAATTTAGATGAACCAGTGGAAGTTGACGAGCCTTCTTATTACCTTGTGATACTTGGAAGGCCTATTTGTAAGGGTTGTACCGACGCATTGGCTAAAGCCAGGGAAATAGCTAGAAAATTTATATATTATGCCTCATCTGGCAGATCCGAAAAGCCTAGAAGATATTCTAATACGATAACGTTACTCTTCTCACTAACTGGAAATAATGAGGATAAAATAGAGGAGTATGTAAGAAAATATATATCTTGTTCTAACATGGACGTTACCCCTTATTACAGAGATCAAGTTAGTAAGGATTATGCTCAAAAGATACTTAACGATTATGTTAATGGCCTAGAGAACGCAATATATAATCAAATATTTCAATATTTTGATAAAATAGCTTATCCCTATGGTAATAACGAAGTAAATATAGTTGATTTAAAGGGTAGCAGCAAAACGTTATTGCAACAGGTAGAGGATACATTAACTGAAGAGATGAAAATAGTGCGTGAAGATAATTTTGATTTCGAGACTCTAAAGATGTTATTACAAAATATTCACGTTGATATAACTAATAAGTTAACCTCGGTTAAAGATTTAAAGGAAATGTTTTACACTAATCCATCATTGCCATTTATCACTGAATCGACTCTCTTTAATGCTATAAAGAATGGCGTAGATAAGCTTGAGATAGGTATTCTAAATGGGAGTAAGGTTTATTATAAGAAGTATGAAGGTTCTGGGGAAGTAATGATTAACGAATCTTCAATAATATATCCGGCAGGAACTGCAGCAGAAAAGGAAATAGAAGAATTGCTATCTCAGGAGAAAATGGAAGAGGTCGAGGACGGCATCATAAAGAGGTATTATGTTTTAGAGATGCCCGATGGTAATAAAATTCCTTTAAGTGACCTTAAGAATGATCAAGGTTGGTTAGATAAATTTAAAATAGGAGAAATTAAGTTAATTGTGGATAAAATTGAAAGTGGCGTAGAAATTTCTGCTGAGCCTAACGCAGTTGAGGGAATGTTAGGCGAAACTAAAGAGGTTAAGATATTTGTAAAGAGAGTAGGTAAGTTTAATTCTAGAGTTTCTCTTTCGTCGAATCTAGGGGAACTTGACATAAAAGAAGGAGTGCCAGATTTTCAATCAACACTAAAGCTTACAATTAATCAAGATTCCATTGCAGTTATAACTGTTAAATACGATAGTAAAGAAAAGGTACTTAATATACCTGTAAGAGTTGTACAAAATGAATGTGAAAAGTATGTTAATGAGGTTTCTAAGAATTCTATAGTTACTAAAATTGATATAATAAACACTGTTGATTTAAGGAATACGTTAAGTAAATTGAACTCTTCTATAATAGGGAAAAAATTATTGGAAGGAGAAGTAATCATAGAGGATTCTAATAAGAAGATAAACTTGATAATTAGGCCTACCGGCTCTCTAATTAATGACTTTATTGCTTTCCTATCGCCTCAATTAAGTTTAGCCGGCTTAGGAGCAAAGGTTACTGGATCTTTAAAGGTAAGGATTGAGGAATTTAAAGGAATAAGTGATGATGGATTAAAGAACGTAAATGATTTACTATCCAAGCAAATTATAAAAATAAAGACGAAGGTGTGCTAATGGAGTTCCTCATAAGGGAAGGAAGTTCTAACTCTTATTATTACATACTTAGGGACAATTCTAGTTCAAAGGTGTTTAAGGCATCAGTTACTTTGAGTGAAATTAACGATATTATCCTTAAGAAAGTTAATATAGAATATAAGAGATCTAAAAAGGCCTTAAGGACAGAAAACGAGAGGTTATTTAAAATCTTAGTAATATACGGGGGAATACGGCAATCTATGAGGAAAATTTTTGCTTCGAGAATCAATGAACTTGGTAATGTTTTAATCAACATGGACGAGTTTAGTTTGCAATTTTGGTATACTGAATTTTTAACTAGATTTTCCCAAAGGAATAATATAGTAGATACGTATAAAGTCGGTAAAGCTTTCCGTGACCTTTATGAGTGAATTTGTGTTCTATTATTTAAATAAATTGAAAGAAATTCATCCAATGTTCAGATATCCGTTATTAACTGGCGGAGATTACGAACCTTACGTTCATCAATCAGAGATATTCTATAGAGTTTTATCAAGGCATCCTGTAAGGTTTTTGATTGCAGATGATGTAGGATTAGGAAAAACAATTGAAGGTATAATGATAATAGATCAATTAATTAAGCTTAGAGGAGTTAAAAGAATATTATTAATTGTTCCAAGAGTTTTAGTTAACCAATGGATATACGAATTGAGGAGATTTACAAAAGAATGGAATATTTCAGTTTTTGAATATAATCCAGCTTTACCTTTAAACGGGAATGGAATTTACGTTGTAAGCGTTGATACTTTAAAAAGGAAAAATCATAAAGAGAGATTTCTTTCATTACCTTGGGATTTAATTGTTGTAGATGAAATACATAAGATTGGTATAATAGGAAATAAGGAAAATCAGAGATATGAAGCATTATCATCATTAGTTAGTAGGAATCCTAATATTCACTTTATAGGTCTATCTGCAACTCCGCATAAAGGTAATGATAATGACTACATAAAGAGGCTTATGTTAATCGATCCTTACCTTAGGGATGTAAATGACCAAATATTGAGAAGCACGGTAAGGGCCATTATACTGAAGAGAAATAAGGATAACGTTAATAAGGTTTATGAAAGGGAAGATATATTTCCTAGAGCTTATTTTATACAGTATTTAGCAGAGCCTACGGAAGATGAGAAGAAGTACTATACTTTAATTAGGGAATTATCGTTATCCATACTAAAGGAGTATTATAATACCGTAGGTAAGCAGCCTAAAGCGTTACAACTTTTGGCTTTTAATATTGGTAGGCGTTCTTTATCAAGTCCGTGGGCAGGATTAAAGACCTTTGAACATATAATTGAAAATAGGAGGTCTACAGTAAATGAGGAAGAAGTTGTAGATGAGGCTGAAGAATACGCAGAGGAAGAAGATACTGAGGAATCGGTAGAGCCTGATGATATAGCTAATAAATTAGCGGAAATTAATGAACCGTTTTTACAAAGGTTTAAGGGCTTTATTCCTAGTTTAATAGAATCAGCAAAAAGAGTAATGGAAAACGATACAAGGATAAAGTCGTTAATAAACTTAGTAAAAATTCATTTAGACAGAGGGGATAAAATAATAGTTTTCACAGAATACAAGGATACTGCAAATTATATAGAAAGTAAGCTAAAAGAAAGCCTCAATTTGAGTGATAATGAAATCAAGATAGCTTCAAGCGAAACAGTAAGTAAGGAGGGGATAGATAGTATTAAGAGATGGTTAGAAGGTAAAGGCAGGAAAATCTTGGTTGCAACTGATGTTGCTTCAGAGGGATTAAACTTACAGAGTGCTAACGTATTAATACACTATGAAATTCCACTGAGTATAGTAAAATTTGAGCAAAGAAACGGGAGAGTTTGGAGACTGAAACAATTAAAACCAGTATATATTTATTACATTTCATTAAAAATAGACCTTGAACAAGCTTTACTGGAGAACTATTATAATAAATTATTATCAATAACTAAGGGAACCGGGTCTAATGATAAGGTAGTTGATGCCTTAATATATCAAGGTGCTACTGTTAACAAGGTTTTTGATTTAAGCGAGGATAAAGAAAATATACCAATCTATATGACCTATAACGATCCTAAAAATGAAAAAGAGCAAGTAACTCCAATAAAGGTTTGGGAAGCAGCTTTACAAGGTAATCTAGATAATTTAGTAGAAACTCTCCTAAAGAGGATAAAAATATTGAAAGATACCATGAAGAGGTTCGCGTTATTTGAGAAAATGCAAGGTGCTATATTAAATGAAATAAACGTTGTCAGATTAATTTCCGGCTTCGAGAACAGAAGGGAATTAAAAGAATCTATTAAGTTGTTTTTAGGAGAATTTGCAAAACATGAAGGTGGAACGTTTAATGGTAATCTAATAAATATACCGAGTAAACAATTTATTGAAAATTATGATGAGAATAGAATAGGAAAGGATATTTATTTGCTTTATTCGCTAATTAGCAGGTATGCAAAAGATGGTAATAAAAGGTTTGTAGTTTCTAATAGCCTAGATTATAACGTATACCTTATAGAGACAGAAATAGAGAGCAAGGATAGGAATATTTTAATAAAGATTCCTTTGATTTTGAATTCAAAAGGAGATATAATCCAAGAAAAAGACTTTATTAAATCAATTATTCCCCAATTATTCTCTGGAAATATAATATATGCTGCGGAAGTTAATTTGAGCGATGACTCTTGGAAATATAAGGGAATTAATTATGTTCAAGAAAAATTATATTCTTTAGAACAGCAATTTGTTTCGTATAGGAAAAGTAGGGGTAAAGATAATTGGATTCCAAATAATAGGGAAGATTTCAAAGTAAACATAGAATTAATAGGTGCTATTATCGGTGTAAAAGGTCATAACGAAGAAGTCAGAAACAATGTAGTAAGTGTTTTACAAAAGCAAGGTTGGAAAATAACCTTAGGAGATAAGATAAGGATTGAAAAACCCGGTGAAGTGAGATATATAAATGTTGTAAAACCTTTAGAGATCTTTAACTCTAAAGATTCTAGCTGGGTATATACTTACGTTAATAACGCATTAATAGGTGTAAAAAATGGAGTTTAAGTTTAATAATACTAAAATTGAGATTAAGCAAGGATTTAATGAAATAGGTGGCAATTTTGTTGTGATCGAGAATAAAGAAAATAAAGTAGTTTTTGATCAAGGAATAAGGTTTTCTAGGTTTAAAAAATTCTACAATGTCAATATTCAACCTTCTAGTGCTTCAGAATTGAGAAGGTTTGGAATTATACCTCCGTCTAACGAGTATGATAAAATTTTCATTTCTCACCTACATTTAGATCATTTAGGTGTTCTTCACTTATTAAATGTAGGAACCTCACTTTTCGTTCCAGATAAGGACATATTTGAGAAATTTATTGAGCCTTATAAGGAATCAAATACTTGGACTGCATATATATCTCCGCCTATTGGGGTCAATGTATTTGATATTAAAGATAACAATGAAAATGTCACGCCTCTTTCTGTAGAACATAGTGCTTATCCTGCTTACTCATTATACTATAATAATGGAGACGTTAAAATATTGTATTCTAGCGATCTAAGGCTATCTTCTCCTTTGCGAATATTAGATCCTCAACTTCACAGTAGAATTCATGATAAAACAATTTTAGAGGAGTATGAAGAGAAAGGGTTAGACACCGATGTACTTATAATAGAAGGAACTAATTTTTCTTCCGCATCTTCTCCAATTCAGCCTCACTATTTCCTAGAACAAATGAATAATATCTTTGATAGTCACGAGAACTCTTTAATTATGATATCAGCTGATCCCGTCGATCTAGAAGATTTAGCAACTTTATTACTTATAGTTAAAAATAGAAATAAAACACCTGTATTTTTAGGAAGTAAACTAGTGAAAATGTCTAGTCTTTGGAATTCAAGGTTTCAAATTATAGATAAGGCCTACCAGTTTGAAGAAGGAAATAGTATTGAGTTTGAAATCTTGGATGAAGAAGAAATAAAAAGATCTCCCCAAGATTATGTGATATTTACAGCAAAGAGCAATTTAATAAATTTAGGAAGAGAACTAAGCGATATCAGTAAAGGTTCAGTAATAATATCGTTATCTACTGAAACTAAGTCAGAGACAGGTGAAGATGAGAGCGTAGAGGATAATTGGTATAGGACACTAGGATTTATTATTTATAGGTTGAGAATTTCTGGACATTATTACCCTTATGAGCTTAAGCAAATACTTAATACAATTAAACCTAAGAAAGTAATTCCAATACATACAGAAGCTACTTCTGTAATGTGTGAATACGTCAAAAAACTCGGGTATACGTGCGCAAGTCCATTATAAATAGGCCGTTATTGTGGTAATACTGATTAAATAATTACTGGCGTTATACTCCCAGTTTCTAATATAACACTTAATCTTTCATGGAAGAAAAGAAAGAAGTGAAACTTGCAAAATCAATTATACCTTATTGGAGAGGACAATCAGTATCTCCGCGAATAATTAGAATTATAAAGAGTAATAAAACAAATAATGGAAAGGATGCCATAGCGTTTGCCGAGGATATTGTTAAGGAGATCGGCTTTAACAAATTAATAATAGGGAAATGGAATATTAGATGTCCTTATTGTGGATATAGATTCGAGGTCCAAGATAATAAAGTAATAAGATGTCCTAACTGTAATAATGTTATAAAGAAGGTAAACTTTGAAAATTGGAACTATCTCATAGAAAAGTATGTAAATTTTGAGATAAGTTCTAAAGAATTAAATGAATCCGCGGTAATACCTTCTGATACAAACTTTGAACTATTAAAGAACGTAGATAACGCTTTCCTCGCAAAAACTTACTTTAGAGTTGGTATTTATGGCTTCAATAGAATCTTTAAATTCTTTTCACCTATTCAAATTCACGTAATATCTACACTAATTTCTAAAATAAGAGAGACTGAAGATAGTATAAGACCAATACTATCCTTAGCTCTCTTAGATTACTTATCTTATAATTCTATGTTCGCTAGACTTAATGGAAATAATATAAAAAGCATGTTTTATGCATTACAGCCTAAAATAAGTTGGAAGTGGGTTATTTTACCTTCAGCTTACTTTATTAAGTCTATTTATGCAGTGCTTAAACAAAACAAAGAAATATACGTTCCTTCACTTAATTACGATTTACAAGAGGAAATTTACAATTTTTACGTACAGTTTCTTAAATCTACTTTAAGTAATTTATTGGATGGAATCTTAACTCCTCATCTTTACTTTGAGTATTTCTTTGATTGTTTAGATGCAGAATGCAAATCCTTTGTTGAAAAAAGTAGACAAAAAATATCTTTAGACGATTTACTGGAAGGAAAGTCAATATTCTTGTTAAAAATAATAAGGGAAGATGATATAATATCGTTATTACGCTCTGGATATAGGATTATTTCAGTAAAGTATAAAAATGAAGGATTTAGAATACATATAGATAAGAATAGAGAAGAAACTGTAACAACAATAGCAGAAATTCATGCTAAACTAAAAGATAAGAAAATTGAAGGAGAGGACGTGGAAGCTTTAGCAAACGCATTTGAGGTAGTATTGAGAGAATTTACAAATTATAAGAACATAGTAGGAATGAAAGGATTAGACGACGTATTTAATGAAGTAATTAATGTCCTATGTAATTCAATAAATTGTAACATCTCAGATAGGATGGCCAAATATTACATAATAGGCAAATATTATGGCAGAAGCAAAAAATTCTTTAGAACGTTATATATGATTACTAGGGGGACTAAAATAAAATTTAATGAGAATAATAATACATTATTAGGCCTTTTAGCTAAAGTAAGAAGAGATCCTACAGTTATAAGGAAAATTCCAGCTAATAAAGCCTACGAATTAATACAAATCTTAAGAATTTTATCAAATAAAGATACTAACGATGCTTATAAGGAGATATTAAGCAAAGTAAAAGAAGAAATAGAGTTCAATAGCAGTTAAGAATATCTCAAAGATTTAATTACTTCTCTTCTTTTCATTACTCATATGTACATAATAATTAATGGAAAGATAGATAATTTCCTCTTTTCATTAGAGGATTATCTCAATATGAAAAGTAAGTTGATAAGAAATTTTGAGGAGGGCGTTTTTATCTGGGGTGTTAGTAGGCTTTACTCTACGGAAAAGGCTGGAACTAAGATTTTACTCTATTTAAGTAGAGACGAAGAAAGAGAATTTGAAGGCTGTATAGTATTGGCAGGAGAAATGAGAGACTGGAGAACTTAAGGAAAAATATTGGCCTGAAGGAGAATGGCCATACTACATGATTCTTAAAGTTTCTGCAATTCCTAGGTCAATAATACCGAGTAAAAATCCCAAGGATTGGAAGTGCGTAAGTAGAGAAGAACTTAAGAAAAAACCACATTAGACCTACACCTGGAATTCAGAAAATAAGAATGAAAGCTCCCTATATTGAACTTCATCAAAGAAAGGAGGGTCTGTAAAGAGAATTAAATCCTTATCATATCTAAAGCTGAGGGAATTCTTTATCAGTAACTTAACGTCCTCATCAAGTTTGTATCCTTTATTCCTCCTAAAGTATGAATAGAAACTCTTTATCTCAGAACAGAAAGCCTCTAATGCATCAACTTCCTTATGCCTTTCTCGAATCCAATAAGATGGTACTCCCCAACTTCCCACATTTTCCCTCTTGATTTTCGACGCTTTGAAAAGAGAGGAACAGAATGCTCATGGGTAAAAAATATGGTGCTTTTCAGTTTTGGATAGTGACTCTAGCTTACTTCTTTTCCTTAACCACCAATTATCATTCCCGCCGGGGAATACAGTCTTGATTTGTTGTACAAGCTTGGGATGATAACAAAAACCATGGAGTTGAGTGTTTTCTGGGTAGCTCACCTTGTATAACTTAGCATATAATATCGTCACGAAACGTAAATACAGCCAATAATAAGTAGTTATCAGAAAAATTAGGATTTCTAGAATTCAGCACCTTCTCGTAAAATTTCCTTTCATTTTTCCTTAATACATCAATGAGTTTCAGTAATGCGTTGGTTGTTATTTCTGCCTATTCTCCTATTGTTGGATCATTTTCGAGAGGAGTACAGTTCAAAGTCTTCCTTTATCCTTTCAGCCTCTTCTGAAAGTACTTTTAACCTATCTACGTCTTCAGGGTTTATCACTATTGTTAGTATACCGTATCGCCATTTTGTTATAAATTCGTTAACAATAATGATCTCCATATCGAGAAGGTTCTAAGATAAAGGTATCCTATACTATATTCTAAAGGGGATATTACAATTCGCAAAGGAGCCTGAATTGCCCGTCGCGATTTTTCCGTTAAACGTTAATCTATATAAAGTGGGTGGGCTTATATACTCTTATGAAAGTTCATGTCTCAGCCGTCGGTACTTCTCTACTTAAGAACTCGTTAGAGAACAACGAAGTGAGAAAAGAAGTGGAGGGGTTAAGCCTTAAGGACTGGGATAGGTTGAAATTTAATGACGATAGGCAAAATGTGATAAAGGAGAACTTTGACTATATGAAAAAATTACTACTAAACTTTATAAAGAGTAAGGGTGAAAGCTCTTCAGCTGAACTGGACTCATTGTTTTCAGCAATGAGGAAGTTCAAACACAAGGAAGAAGAGGTCTACGTTTTCCTTTACACTACTAATACTAGTAATTCTATACTAGCCGGTGAGTCAATAAGGGATTATTTGAAAGAGAAGGGGATTAGGAGTGAGCTCGTCACTGTCAAGAGCATATCCTCTGAGGAAACTTTTTATGAGGGGATTGAGGACTTGTTCGACAAGGTAGTTTATAAAATCCTTAAGTTTAAGGAAGAAGGTAATGAGGTTTATATTAACGCTACCCCTGGTTTAAAGCCCGAAATTACTTTCATATCATTAGCCGGGCTTTTGGCCGGTGCAGATGTGATCTACTACAAATACCAAGAGTTTAATGAAGTCGTATTACTCCCCTCACTCCCTATAACGATAAGTCCAGAATACCTTGAGTGGCTTATTAGATTTGCTAACCAAGGTTATACTCTTTCCGAAAGGAGGGCCAGTGAATTAGGAATACCTATAACGGTTCTTGAATCGAAGGGCTTGGTTGAGAAGAAAGGTGAGGACGCTTATAGGTTAAAGGACTGGGTTAGGAAGATGTTAGGAATATACTTGCCGGCAAGTGTTGGAAATAAGTATAAGGTTATAGTTGAGGGTGAAGGTGAGAAAACCTTTGATAGCGAGGGTGAGGCTTATGAATATATGAAAGCTAAGGCGAAGGAGGGAAAGAAAGTAAGAGCTGAGGTTCCTGAAAGGGTGTATTTCCTAGGAGTTTGAGGTTGAAGGAAGTTTTCTCTTATCCCAAGTTTTCCCTAACATCCTTGGATAGAATAATCATATCTTTCTTTCTCAACTTATTTGATAAACCGTATAATATAAGTTGAACGTTTCAATCTAGCTCTCCTTTTTTAAAAGGTGAGGTTTTCGTCTCTTAAACAAGGCAGACAGGCTTATCTTATTAATATTCCTTGATTTTTAAAAATCATTAATATAACTTTTGCACTACTTTACGTTAAGTCAAAGTGTTCTTCTTGTTTATCTGAATAAATATTAAACTAACAACTCGCTCACTACCTACTAACTACATTGGCTTTTTATATGTGGGAATAATAGTGGAATTTATGAAAAAAGAATATTTACTTAGCGTTGACGAGAAAGGGAGAATAGTAATCCCCAAGGAAGTAAGGGAAGAGTTAAATATCACCAGTAAAGTAAAACTCATTGTTGAAGACGGTAAAATAGAACTCTTACCTTATATAAAAAAGAATTATAAGGGATTATTTAAAGCTAGTCTAAAGTCAGAGGATGTAGACGAAATATTAAAAGAGGCTTTAGAAGAGAGGAGTAAAAAGTGGTTAAAAGATATCTAGACGTAAACGTGTTCGTATACTACCTAATCGATGACCCAGAATTCGGTAATAGGGCAGAATACTGGATAGAACATACTAATGAGATCTACACTTCAGAAATCACGTTCTTTCAGCTTATCGTAGTCCTCAAGTATTTAACAAAAGAAGATGAAAAGGAAATTATGAGAAAAATATCTGAAGTATTTGAGGGTCTAAACGTTAAGTTCGTACACCTAGAACCTTACGAACTAAAAGAGGTATACGAAACCATTAAAAGGAACAATCTGGACTTTGAAGACGCAATACATTACTACTGTTCACGTAAGATTAACGCTGAAATGATAAGTAATGATTCGGATTTAAAAAAGCTTGGAGCGAAATTTTAACCCTAGGTCACCCACAATTTATTTTAGCGAAATACGCAGATCATTTATATGGGGAATGATTAACATCCGGAAATGATAGCAAAGAGTCAATTTCATAAATTTCTCATGCTTGGTTTTAGTTCTTTAGTACTTCATTATTTAAAATAAAGGGAGAGGATCGTATTGTTGTTAACGTCTCTTCATAAAATCTTTAAGGTTCATACTTTCATCTCTTCACATTCCTAAAAAAGTTGTAAAAGACGACTGTTGAAGTGAGGTATAATGCACCGGTTATCAGAAAGGGCAGGACCAAGTTCCCCTCGTTAAATAAATAACCTCCTATGGAAGGTGCAAAAGCCCTCGGGAGAGAATCAATTAACTGGATAAGACTACTTGCCCTACTTCTCTCATCCCTAGGTATTAGGCTCATTACTAAAGCGTTAAAGACCGGTGAAGCCATATTCATCAAGGCATTTCTCAGAACATATACTACCGAAGCCTCAAAAAACGTCGGTGATAAGGGGAGGACGAACAGCAGGAGTATTGCAAGGACGTGAGTGTAAACTATTGTCTTAACCATCCCCAACTTGTCGGATAGCCTTGAGGAGTAAATTACGGCAAGGGCTAAAGTCAGCTCAGAAGCCATGAACACCGGTGATATATTTGATGCAGTTACGTGAAACCTGAGCCTAAACCATAAAGACATTAGAGGCAAAATTAACCCTGCACCAAACCCTATTAACGCCTCTGGCAAAAACTTACCTATCGTGGGAAGTGAGGATAACTTGATTTTTCCTCCTCCCTTATAATCCTCTCTTACCGTGAGTAAAAGCGAGAAGGAAGTTATTGAGACCGCAAACTCCAAGAGAAATATCTCACCGTAATTTAAGTACAAGGGAAGAGAAGATCCTATAACGCTGAAAATGATATTTAAAGACGTTTGATAGCTGTAGACCCTTTCGAGGTTTTTAGCCTTATCTGCAAGGATCGCACTGATTAGAGCCCCACTACCCCATCCTACCATAAAGATATATGCGTAAACGAACTTCAGGTAAAAGAGTAGAATGAAGACCGCTGATAAACCCCTACTCAATAAAGCGAATTTCTTTCTTCCATACAAGTCCCCTAATATCGAGAATATAAAACCCTCTATTGATGAAACTAAAATTGACAAGGTAAACAAAGCCCCAATGAACAAAGGCGAGTAATGAAGTGAGAGTAAGTATAACGAGACTACAATAGTGTTAGCTCCCCAAATTACACCGCTCATTGAAGTAGAGAGGATTAGCCTATAAACATCATCCATAGTTCCGATTACCAACTAACTCTTAAAAATCGTTCGATCGAGTGGTTCAGCATGAAGTTTTAAACCTAACCTAGAGAAAACAGTGATCACCGTAAGAGCTTTCTTTCGTTCTGAGGGAATTGATGACCAACCCCACACCCTTGAGTCACACCTGGGATAGCCCCTATAATCGATAACACATTTCTCGTATTTCTTAGCCTCCTTAACAGCTCCTTCACTACTAAAAGAGCTAATATATTTACATACAGCAGTTATGGGACTTTAACGTAACTTAAAGATTTTCATCAGCCCCGGCGGTCCACCTAAATAACGTTCAACAAACCTGAGGAACGCCTCCACGCTCCTCAGGTTAAGAGCCCCCACC
>NZ_JBBHKS010000013.1:0-132611 GCF_037389975.1 Stygiolobus sp. CP859M
GTGGGGGCTCTTAACCTGAGGAGCGTGGAGGCGTTCCTCAGGTTTGTTGAACGTTATTTAGGTGGACCGCCGGGGCTGATGAAAATCTTTAAGTTACGTTAAAGTCCCATAACTGCTGTAAAAAAGACAAAGTATAGCTTAGCCTCTCTTTTCCCTTAAAATAATGAAGAATTGGAATGAATGTAATTTTAGATAAAAACTCAAGCGAATATATTATACCAATCTCATAAGGACTTATACCAAATAAGTACATGTACAAGGGATAGCCTAAGAACTGAAATCCTAAAAGAAAGTCCTTAATTACTAAAGTAGAGGCTATGAACCTGAAGGAGTTTTTATGGGAATCCATTTACTACTAACCTTTTCGTATATTTCTAGTTGCATGCTTTATAATCCCCTTCCCGTTTCTATGGCTTCAGCAGATACGGGGTCACATTGAACACGTCATTGGAATTGGAGTTGGTTCAAATTTCTTATTATTCTCGTTTTTACTTAATTCTTTTAAATTTAGTACTCTCATCTCTAATGTATTTCCCATTTTATTTTTCACTAAAATATATTATCTTGCTAATTCCTTCTTATTTTTCCCCTTTTAAGATCTTCATGTTGTTTAGCTTAAATACATTCAACTAAGTTTAAACTTAAATTCTGGTATTAACATTTGTCTTGTAAGAATAAAGCTGTATTGTACGTTTTGATATTGATACTCATCAATAGCCTTCAGCCATAGTAGGAAAGGCCATCATACAACTGGCGTTCTTATCATTTTTCTTAACTCCTCAGATTCCTACTTATATTGCTTACGGAATATTAACTATCATCTTTGAACCAAGTTTTGCGTACCTGTTCTCACGTTTTATAAAAGAAAATCCTAAGACTTACGGAATAGGCTTAGCCTTCTGGGAGAGTGCGATATTCGTAGGCTTACTCGAACTACCTAATGCTTTTATTGAAACTACTACAACTGTTTTACCCTTACTTTACATCGTAATTATAAAGATAATGGATAGAACTTCCTCTCTTCTCATTTATTATAGTTGGGGGATTTCAGCGTATTACAGTTTCTGGAGAAAAGAGTTAAAGTACATAATCTCTATGGCACCTTTAGGCATGGTTGATAGCTTGGCAGAATATGTTAATTAAATTCGTTCGTCAAATTATTTTATTGTAGCAATTCCTTCAATAATAGTAAGTATTGTAGGTTTTCTTTTAGTAAAATACTATTTCAAACTCTCATAGCCTAGTATTTTCGTGTATATTATTAAGACTGTAAACTTAATTGTGCAAAGAAAGATCTTGATTCTTCATATTTTTAACAATTTTTATAAACCTTAAATATTCGTACTCAGCTATAGGGTGAGTAAAAGCTAATAGCGATAAATAAGTTGATATCGAAACGCGACGTTTTACTCTTATCTTATTTTTTCCAAATAATTGGTACGCAATTAATACTCTATCCTTAAGTTTTAATGCCGCATAAGTATCTGCATCAATTTCATATGCTAAGCTAGAAATTGTGTACCCTATATAAAACAATAATAGCGATAATAGGTTAAATATAAATAAAAAATTAGCAAAGTCCAAGAATATTACCGGAAGTGAAGTAATTAACTCAATTACTAATGTATATAGTAAACCAAAATAAAGTAACGTAACTATATTCTCTACAACAGGGCTAAGAATTAGTGCTATAAATGCTACAATAAAAAATAACATTACCTCATCATAAGTAGTAATACCGAAGAAAGGAAAAGGAATAAGACTAATTGAAAAGAGGCTAGAATTCTAATTAACCATTTATATTTTCTAGCAGCGGCTGGTATAATTATAATAGATAGAGCAAGAGCAAATGGAGATAGCTTTCTAGCTAAGTAATATAGCAAGCAAAATGGCTGTCTAGAGTGTCCTTCCTCATGATATTTTATAAAGAGAAACACATCTGGCATGTCCACTGCTATTGACGAAATAGATATCTCTTTCCTTTTTATGTTATAGAGACCCAAGTAATCCTTTGAAGGTATTAATTTTACATCTTTAATTTTAACTCCTCTAATGTTGTAATTTTTTAGGGGAATGAAATTAAGAGAAATTGAAATCAAGTAGCTCAATACATCTACAGAGGGCAATAATACACCATAAGTTGCAGTTAATGCAATAATGTAGATGAGTAACGAAAGGCCATTGTAAAATCTTAATGATTGCATTCTATCACCGATTTTATCTCTTTTATCCAAACCTACTATTATATAGCCTTTTTAGTTATTTCTTCCCCAACTCATCCTTTGACTCTGAGTACCTAAGATATTGAACTCTCTATTAACTGCAACTAATTTGCCTAAGTATCTAGGATTCTTTGCTATCTAACTTTCGGGCATGTATTTACTTACGACGAATTAACTTTATCTACATTTTAGGAATTGCATCTATAATTTTATTTTATATTTATTATCTTGATTATAAATACGTTATGCCCCTATACTTGAAGAAATTTATTCCTTAGATTTTAGCGTTCTAACTATATAGGAAAGAAGAATCAGCAAGGATTTCCACGTAGGAAGATAACGGATAATGGTTAGGTAAATCTCTGAAATTCTTAATAGATAAGAATGGTTAGAGTCACAGATATTGGCAAAGTGTCAGTTACATTATTGGAGGAGGTCTAGTTTCAGTAATAATTGAAGCTTTAACACACTTTCCTCCTCTCTCTATATATTCCTTACTGTTATCGCATATTTCCTTACTATTGAGATCGAAATTCCTGCATCTTATCTTCTCAAATTCGAATTAGCCCTACGTGAAAAAGGTATTTCAGAAGGTATTTCACACGTCATAATAAAACAATATTGATTTTTCCTAATTGAAGCATCTCTATCAATTTAGACAGAGTGCCAAGTATCGCATATTCAGTTTTTTGCGGAACTGAGGAATCTTTGCCGTCTGCTTTCAAACTTTTTTGAAGGCAAAACTGACGGGATGACAATGCCTATAAACGCAAATTGGCAATCATAATACTAGACGATAAGATGGGCGAAAAACAACATCATTATAAATTCGGCGACTATATCTTAAGGAAAAAGGTCGGTACTTTGTTCATAAATTAGAAAATGTAAACGATGAGACAAAGGAGCGTTACGTCGTTTCTTTAGCCGACGTTGTCAAATCGTATCTAAATAATGAAAAAGATAACAGCATTAGGGGTGTTGGTGGGTATCCCCATAATATGGGGCCGCCGGGATTTGAACCCGGGACCACCAGCGTACTGGTGGTTGGGGTTTTTAACCCCAGGCTGGCATCCTAGTCCAAGCTAGACTACGGCCCCTTAATGTATGTTATAGTTCTAAGCACTAAAAAGTTGACTATTTCCTATATTTAAATGAATACTTTTATAATACGAATACTTTCGGTTTACTCTCCCCAAGTTAGTTATACTATTACTGAGAGAGACTATACGAAAAATTCTAAAGTAAGACACGGCGTTTCGGATATATTAATAGACCACTAAGGGAATACTCGGTGACTAAAAATTCCGGTAAAGTATACATGTAAGAGCTGTGGGTATACTTTGTATAAATTTGAAAAGGTAGGGCAAGACTTTTATGGAGTCAGAACCCCATCAGAAATAAAGCTGATATATGGCGGTAAATGTCCCAAGTGCGGTCATGAGATCTCAGCACCAGCTCTGGAAGACATTATAATAAGCTCTAAGAAAAAGCTTCCAGCAATTCTTTAACGATTTGATCGAAAGGTACCCCTTTTAAGTACTTGCGTGCTAGATCAACTCTTTTTAACCACGATAATATCGAGGTGACATTTTTCGGGTTCTCTTTGACTGACGCGTCATCGTAGTCAATAACGTAAACTCTGTCGCTAACCAAAACGTTCTTATATGGTCTCACCAATTCTCTATGCTCTACCTTCTTATCCTCGAGGATTTTAGCTGCTTCTAAGAGCTTTATGATCACTTCAAGCTTCTCGTTGTGTTCTAAGTGCCTACCGGGAATGTAATCCATAACAATGAAGTTATTACCATAATAATATACTTTAGGAGCTACTGGGTAAGCCAACTCTTGAATCTTACCTTCGATTTTAAGGCTTTCTTTCGGTGAGTCAGCCCTCCTTATTTTCACTACCTTGCCTCCTCCTATATAGACGACAATTCCAGTCTTTCCCTTACCAATAATTCTGTACTTACCTAACTGAACGTCACCGAAAGAGTACACTTCAGTTATACCGTATTCTTTAAGCTCTACCTCTATCCTCTCATCGTAAAAGGGGTAAATCATTTCCCTTACTTTAACCATGATGGCGTCTTTCTCAGGAAACGGTGTAACCATGAATCGTCCTTCACCTCCTTAAGGGTCTCGAATTCAAGCTTGAACTTGTACTTGAACGAGATAGTCCTTTTGAGTATCTCAAAAACATCGTACTCCTTCCTTTCCTTTACAGAGTAAAGCCTACCATCCTTACCTACCCATACGTTTTCGTTCATTTTGATGAACTTGTCCACACTCTCTTGTTGATAGTAATAAGGACCTACGTTTAAATAATACTTACCAATATCCTTACTCTCTAATTGGATTGCAATAGTCAACCTTTCCTCATTACCCCACGCATTTACATCAATTACCTTAAACCCTACACTCGTTAGTATATTCTTAATCTTTTCTATATTCTTCCAGACTTGCCCCCAAATAATATCCTCCACTACCCTCTCTTCAATAAGGACGTTGGCTAGTATGATGTCTCCCTTGATCTTATCGTATTTCAAGTCTTTGGGGAAGAAGTAGTCTACGGAAGGCTCTCTCAAGTAATACCTAGCCGCGATCGAGAACAGAGCTACTTTTTCTAATGACACAGCCGAAGCGGCGTTTCTTTTCGGATCTACTGGGTCGGGTATCTGTAGTGGTTCCGTGAAATCTTTCGCTGGCTCTATCAGGTGTATTTTTATCGGTGGTTTAACCCACTTTGATGCGTGTTCTAGCACTTCCCTGAAACTCCCATATTTTATGACTAATAACTCTGATACGTAGCCGGAGAACCCTTGTACTTTTATTTCAGCTCCATAAGCCCCTATTCCTTTGAAAAATCTCTTCAGTAGCCTGACCTCATCTTTTCCCCTCTCGTCTAGATGTTCTAATACATATTTTGTGTGGAACGGAGTCCTGTCTGCAGCTGTTATAGCCTCACTCCCAGAGTTTATTTTCAACGCTGGAACTACGTCGACTTCTATACCGTCAATGTAAAGCATAAGGTAAGGGTGTTCAGCATATGCTATCGTGTATTTCACGTCCGAGAAACGCGAGATGATCTCCTTTATCGCCTTCTCTTTCAGGTAGTCTTTTCCTACCTCTTTAGGGAAGAACACAAACACGTCTAAGTCCGTGTCACCTTTGAGCCAAGTACCCTTTCTAAAGGAGCCCTCGACTTCAGCTTCATAGCCCTTGAGTCTTTCTAAAACCTCTCCCAGTATCTTCTCTAGCCTTAGCTTTTCAGCCTCTCCTGGCTTTATAATCTTCAGTACTTCATCTTCTATCAACGCTCTTCACGCTATATAAAGGATCATAAATGGGACCTTTTGGAGTTAACGTACTTTTGAAGAGGGTGATCTCCTCCACGGTAATTTCTCCGAAATCTGTACTCGCATAATCGTTTAAGATTTGAATTAGATTAACAACTCCTCTAGGTCCTTTTATCCTTCCTAAAGTGAGGTGTGGAGAGAACTCTTTTTCGTCCTCTGGTCTTATCCCCCTTGAGACCAACTGTTTATATAGTTCACCCCTGAGCTTTCTGAGTTCACTTGCTCCTTCACTTAAGCCTATCCATAACACTCTGGGCTTGTTAAGGTTAGGAAATGCCCCGGTACCGAAAAACTTTACTTTGAAAGAGTTAAAAGACACGGCGTTCATCGAGTCCTTTATGAGGTCTACCTTGTTTTCTGGTAACTCCCCGAGAAAGACCAGTGTTAAGTGAATGTTCCAAGGCTCAACGAGCTTAACGTCTCCTCCGACTCTGTTCAAAACCTCGAGAGCCTCAGTTATTTTAGGTAACTGAGGGATTTTTAATGCAATAAACAGCCTCAACACTTTTTAAAACCCCACTGATGAGATTGTAGGTGGTCATTAATTAAAATAATTGCAATTACTGGAATGCCTGGGTCGGGTAAAGGAGAACTTTCCCGTCTCTTTCAGGAAAAAGGGATAAAGGTAATTGTGATGAGTGATGTCCTGAGGGAGAGGTATAGAGCTGAGGCAAAGGAAGGAGAAAGGCTGATGGACTTCGCCTTTAGGATGAGGAGTTTATACGGGAAGGGTGTTGTGGCAAAAATGTGTTTAGAGAAACTCTCTGGAGATGAGAAGGTCGTCGTATTTGACGGAGTGCGAAACTGGGAGGAAATAGAAGAGTTCAAGAAGAGGGGAGAAGTAGTTATAATTAACGTTCACGCGAGCCCAAAAACCAGATATGAGAGGTTGATGAGGAGGGCGAGAAAGGACGACGTGCTCACAGTTGAGGGGTTAATGAAGAGGGACTTCGAAGAGTTAGAGATGGGTATAGGGACTGTGATAGCGTTAGCTGACCACGTACTAGTTAACGACAAGAGTTTAGAGGAATTTAAGAGGGAGGCTGAAGAGTTAATTAATAGATTAATATGACCAGAGTCGTGGTAGAAGTCGAAGTAAGACCGTCAGAAGACAAGGACAAGGTCCTTCAGGCTATGCTGAACTTTTTCGACTTCGAAAGGATAAGTGAGGAAAAAGTAGGTATATCTCTCGTGATAATAGGAGAATCGTCCACTTTAAGATCACTTATAAGGTTTCACCGAGCATTAAGAGAAGAGAAAATTCTAGATTCGGCTAGGAAATACTTATACAAAGGTATTAATGGGAACAGCATATCGTTTATGTTAAACAAACAAGCAGCTGCAGTGAGGAGAATATCGTTTGTAGATAGTGAAAACGAGTCACCCTTAGGGCCTATAAAAGTAAGGATAGAGTACAAAGATCCACAGACAGTAATCGATTGGCTCACCCCGAAGACAGCAAAAGGGGTACCGCTATGGGAAAACCCAATACCTCAGGAGTGATTTTTCTATCACTCCTGAAGGATATAATAGGAAAAGGGCTCGGGTAGAAAGGTCTTTTCAAAAACTTTCATTGCCTCTTTCAGTAGAGGCGTTGCATCGTCATAGCGTGGACTTATGTGTATTAAAGCGAGCCGTTTAACGTTAGCTTTAGTAGCTACAGCAGCCGCGTCTTTACTGTTGGAATGCCCGTATTCGTAGGCTTCTTTCTCATTTAAAAAAGTTGAGTCGTGCAAAAGTAGGTCTACTTCCCTAACGGCATTTATTACGTCATTGCAAGGTGCTGTATCACCAGTGTATGCTACTTTGATCCCTTTCTTAACCACCAGATAATCCTCAGGCAAGAGCACTTTGGTACCTATTTCGACTCTCTTACCATCTTTCAAAAGTCTCATTATTCTCCAGTCCTTAATTCCCTCTCTTCTGAGCCTCTCTGCATCTATATTTATTCTGTCTTTTTCTTCAAAGATAAAGCCATAGGAATTAACTACGTGACACGTCCTGAACTTTGTTATCCTTATGTTAGAGTCCTCATATGATTCCGCAAATTCTATCTCGTAATTAGGGCGAAAGTAAGTCCTATTAAAGACCTCTGAGATGAAGTCCCTCAGCTCTGGAGGTCCTAATAGGGTCAGTTTTTCTTTCCTAGAATACATCCCCATGGTCTCTAACAGTCCCGGTAAGCCTAATACGTGATCTCCGTGTAAGTGAGTAATGCCTATCACCCTTATCCTCATGAAGCCCAGTCCGGAATCTATAAGTCTTTGTTGCGTCCCTTCTCCCACGTCGAAAAGTGCGTAAAGTCCCTCCCTTTGAACAAGGTAAGCCGGTAACCCTCTCTTGTTAGGTGCTCCTCCTCCGGTTCCTATAAAGTATATCTTGATCATTTGGTTACCACGTAAATAGCCCTACTTAGACTTTTATGCTCGTATATAGTATGGATTTTAACACCTTTAAATCCCGCACTTTTTAGGTCGTCCCTCCAGTCAAATTTGAAGTCCGTAGTGAAAACAAGTTTTCCGTCAACTAATTCGCTAGCTTGGTAGAAGAACTCTCGGTAAAGCTCTTTCAGTCCCTTAGGAGAGAAAGACCTACCGTAAGGAGGATCCGTTACTATAGCTTCCACCTTCCTCACGGGTGAATTTCTTGCGTCTGCCTGGAATACCTCGCATTCATAATTAAAATGCCTCAGGTTTGCTAAACTTTTTGCTATCATAACAAGGTCTATATCACTCCCTATACATCTAAGTCCCAACCACCTACTCTCGATGAGAATAGTTCCCGTTCCCACAAAAGGGTCGTAAACTTCCCTTAGGCTCTCGGATAAGTTAACCATTATCCTTCCTATCTCTGGGTTTAGAGTTCCCGATTGAGAGTAAGGTCTTTTAGAGTGAGATAGTATAGATTCGGTGTGTTTTTCAGCCTTTCTTTCTCCTGCTATTATAATCCCTTCTGTTACGATCAGGTCTAATTTTTCGCATTTCTTGGAGGTTTTTATCGACGATACAACCTCACCGTAAACGGTCTTTGCATAGTTCTTATACTCCCTCATAGGGACGTCTATATCGACTGAGTAACACCTCCCCCTTAATGCCTCAACTACATCTTTAACGTCAGTAGAAATAGCTAAGGCTTTACCGGTCTTCTTTATCGCCCCTGACTTATACGCTACTCTCTCGTCTCCTTCGTAGAGCGCGACTCCATAATAATACTCCTTTTCGCTCCCGTGGATAATACTCCTTAATTCGTCTAGTGATAAAAAAATATTGTCTAAATTGAGGTAAGCATAGTTCATAACGTTCTCGCTATAGCCTCTGATACGTCAACTATCGTCACTTTACTTGGATCTTGCGGTATCGTATTGGCTATGATCACTTCCTCAGCACCTGCCTCGATTAGTCTCAAGTATGCGTCTCCTATAAAGAGTCCGTGAACAGCAGTAACATAAACCTTCCTAGCCCCCTGCTTTTTAACCATGTTTATAGCCTGAACCATAGTGCCTCCAGTACTTATAATGTCGTCAATTAGTACCACATCCCTACCTTTTACCTCTAGTTCCGGTAAGTTCTTAATCCTTACTTCCCCAGTATTCAGATCCCTCTCTTTTTCGATAAAGGTATAGTCAGTAGATAGGATTTCAGCTAACCTCTTTGCCCTATTTAATGCTCCTTTATCAGGAGCTAGGACTAGTGGTTTCTCAGTCCTCTGTGACACGACCTTGGATATGTAGGGGATGGGGTCAATGACTTTAATATCTCCCTCAAAGTACTCAAGCTCCTCATAATGATGAGGTTCTACTACCGCTAGTGAACTGGCACCGCTCTTTCTAAGTAGGTTCAGGATTGTCTTAATGCTTATGGCTTCTCCTTCCTTAAACCTTCTGTTTTGTCTCGAGTAAGCAAGGTAAGGGATAACAACTGTGATTTTATCTACTTTCATGTCGCTTAACGTCTCAACAACTAGAAACAACTCGATTAAGTGTTTGTCTTGGGGAGGATATAAGGACTGTATCACTACGACGTCTTTATCCGTTATTTGTTCGGGTATTCGTACGTAAGACTCTCCGTCTGGAAAAACTTTATGTTCTATTTTTACAAGCTTTAAATTAAGTAAGCTCGAGACCTTTTCGTCTATCCCGTTAGTTGCCGTTCCTCCTAAAATGATCATTAAACTATTAAGTGAGTAAGTGGCTTTTAAGATTAAACGTGATGGTTTAATGTATTTTATATTCGTCCTCGGTACAGCCGGTTCCGGTAAGACTACACTCGTGAAAGCACTGAGTGACTATTTAAACGGGGAAGAACTCGACACGGCAATTATTAACTTAGACCCAGCAGTAGAGAGCCTACCTTATAAACCCGACCTCGACGTCAGGGACTATGTAGATGCATTTGAGGTCATGGAAAGGTATTCCCTAGGACCCAACTCGGCACTCGTAGCTTCTATAGATCTACTTCTTACTAAGGCTAAGGAATTAAAAGATGAGTTAAACGAGATAGAAGCTAATTACGTTTTAGTTGACACACCGGGTCAAATAGAATTATTTGCCTATAGGCAGACAGGTAGAATATTGTCGAAGTTAATCAGTGATGTAAATAAGTCCGTTTCACTATTCCTACTTGACTCGTTCCTAAGTAAAGAGGCTAGGAGTTTTGTGTCCCTCTTATTACTCTCTAGCTCCGTTAAGTTTAGGCTCGAATTACCTCAAATACTAGTCCTATCTAAGTCAGACCTCTTAACTCCTAAAGAATTTCAAGAGATGAAGAGCTGGATCGATGAGGGTAGGATGATAGACGAGATGGGAGTGTTAGACGAGTACTCTTTCGAACTGGTTAAAACTGTAGTTGAAAACTTGGACAATTTCCCGGTTCCCGTGTCTTCGACCACGATGGAAGGCATGGATGAACTATACGCCGAGATCCAGAGGGTACTAGCGGGTGGAGAGGACTATGAAACTGAGGAACCGAATCCCAAGCTGTGAATAACCGAAACCTCAGGCTTTAAAATTTTGTTAGCAAAGAATAATATCATGAAGATCAAGGTAGTGGACGCCAACAATTTCTCGTTTATATTTAAGACGCTAACTGAGTTCATAGACGAGACTACGATCCAGTTAGACAAAGATGGTCTTAAGATAAAAGGGATAGATCCATCGAGGACTGTCTTAATAGACATTTTGATTCCCTCGGGATATTTCGAGGAGTACGAAGTTGAGGAAGAGACCAAGGTCGGGATGAAAATTGAGGACGTTGCCGATATCTTGGATACTGCCACTAAAAACGACTCCTTATCCTTAGATATACAAGAAGACAAGGTTGTGTTTGAGCTAGACGGAGAGTACGAGAGGTCTTTCACGTTACCGGTCCTATCTCCTACCGAGACGGAATTTCCTGAGATAAAGCTGGAGTTTCCGTTTAAGGCTCAAATGTTAACTGCAACATTCGCCGACTTGATAGACGAACTGGTAGAGACAGGAAGTGATATAATAAAGTTTAAGAGTGAGGGTGGTAAACTCATTATCATCGTCGAGGGAGATCTGGCTTCGGCGTCAATAGAGTTATCAAAGGAGAACGGGGGGTTAATGGAGAGTGAGGGATCAGATGCCGAGAGTTCTTACGGTTTGGAATATATAGCCAATACTACCAAAATGAAAAGACCGTCTGATACCGTGAACATAGAATTCGGTTCTCAACTTCCGTTAAAGTTGAGATATAACTTGCCTCAAGGGGGTTATGCTGATTTCTACATCTCGCCGAGAACTGAATAAAATAATTTACACACTTTTCAAAGAGTATTACGAGAACGCAATTTTAGAGCTGCCGAATGACATGGAGTTAAGGGAGTTCGCTTATCAGCCTTTTGATGCTGAAACGTACGTGAGACACCTCTCATTTACTAATCCTGACGAGTTGAAATTATTCCTCAGCGAGAAAGTTCCTTTACACCTATACTACTCATCGGCGAGGTATCAACTACCTCAAGCCAAAAACATGGAGGAAAAGGGTTGGTTGGGCTCAGACCTCCTATTCGACCTAGATGCAGACGAGATTTGTGACTTAAGAGTCAAGAGGTTTTGCGACGGCATGGAAGCTCTAATGCAGTGTGAGAACTCAATAGAGTACGTTGAATTAACTAAGGATTGTATGGAAAACGTGTTTGGGAAAGCCTTATTGATAAAGGACATACTCAAAGAGGATTTCGGGATGGATGCTAAAATTTACTTTTCTGGCAACAGAGGTTTTCATGTAAGGGTTGAATGTCACGGAGACTGCGCATTACTCGACTCCGAAGACAGAAAGGATATAGCGGACTATATCTCCGATCCTTCCCCTCCTTATGAGGGCGATGTCAACTCTCCAGGTTGGGTAGGGAGACTGGCTAGAGGGTTGAAGGGAGTCAGGATAGATCAGCAAGTCACAGTAGACCCGAAAAGACTAGTGAGGATACCGGGGTCTATAAATGGTAAGGCAGGGCTAAAGGTCTATGAGGTCAAGGGCGACACATTTGACTTTAACATCCAGTCCTTATCTCCCTTTAAGGGTTACGTAGCCTTTCTGTCATATGTTACCTATTCTTTACAGTTACCAGACGGGAAGATCGACCTCAAGAAGGACACAGTAGTAAAGCTCCCCGCAGAAATAGGTATTTATTTAAGCTTAAAGGGTTTAGGGGTGATTAAGGCATATGCTAGATGAGTTGGTGAGTAACGAGCTTAAACGAGATAACGAGATAACTGAGATCTCAAAAGACACTATAGAGAAGTTAATACAAGCTCTTTTGAGGCTGAGGAGGAAATACAGTGACGAACTTCACAAAGAGGAGCTGAAAATATACGAAGAATTAGCTGAATCACTCTTAGAGTTGAGACTTGAGAAAGTCATTGAGGGTTTTGAGCCCAAAGGCTTTGACAAAGACGTACTATCGCTTGTGAACGTAATGAAGAAGGTGTACATCGACTACGTGACTGGGAGGTACCACACGTACAAGGGAAGGGTACTTTGCCTCAGTAATACTAAGTTCAGTCTGGGAAATACTGTAGTCGAGCAGGGTGACGTAATAATACTACCGTTAAACAAGGTTTTAGCTTTAATAACCACTAATTATATAACTCCAGTAGAAGTCAGAGAGTGATCACAAAATGAAAATCCCAAAAGTTCTCAAGACTTATTGCCCTAAGTGCAAGACACACACAGAACATTCAGTATCGTTATACAAGAGCGGAAAAAGAAGGACTCTCTCTGAAGGACAGAGGAGATATGATAGGAAGAACCTAGGATATGGTAGCAAGAGAAAGCCGGAGCAAAAAAGGTTCGCTAAAACTACGAAAAAACAAACTCTAACTCTGAAGTGCCAGAAGTGTGGCTATACAATTATGAAGGAGGGAATCAGAGTTAAGAAGTTGGAGTTAGTTGAGGTGGTTAAATGAAGGCTAAGTTCAAGGTCTTAATACCGGAGCCTAAGAGCAAATTTTACAGAGTGAAATGTAAAAACTGCGGTAACGAGCAAACGGTATTCTCCCACTCCACCTTCCCAGTACGTTGTCTGTCATGCGGATATCAGCTCATTATTCCCACCGGTGGTAAAGCAAAAATAGAGGGAGATATAGTTAGAATACTTGGTTAGAAATGATATACAACCAAAAGCAAATACCCGCGGAAGGAGAAGTTCTTATAGCAACGGTAAAACAAGTTTTTGATTATGGCAGTTATGTAACCCTAGACGAATACGGGAATTTACAAGCTTTTCTCCCTTGGAGTGAAATAAGTAGTAGATGGGTTAAGAATATAAGGGATATAGTTAAGGAAGGGAGGAAGGTAGTAGTTAAAGTCATAAGAGTGGACAGAAAGAAAGGCACTATAGACGTTTCCTTAAAGAAAGTCACTGAAGACGAGAAAAGGAAGAAGAACTTACAGTGGAAGAAGTTACAAAAGGTAGACAAGATCCTTGAAATAATTTCTCAAAAATTGGGTAGAAACGAACAAGAGGCGTGGAGAGAAGTAGCTTTTAAACTCGAAAACAAGTATGGGGACGTTTATGAAAGTATGGTAAGGGCAGTTAAAGAGGGAGATTATATACTGAGAGAGGCAGGAGTAAACGAAATATGGATAAAACCGTTAATGGAGGAAATAGGTAAACACATTGAAGAAAAGAAAGTGAAGGCAAGTGAGATTGTAACGTTAAGATCTATTTCACCAGACGGGATAGAGAAGATAAGGAAAGTTTTCAGCGAAGCTGTTAGTAAATTTGAGGACAAAGAGGAGGAGATCAGGATTTACACAATTGGAGCACCTAGGTATAGGGTCGATGTGACCGGTACTGATCCTAAGCAGGTCTCAATAACCTTACAAGAACTAATAGAAACTATGAAAGAAATAAGTCAAAAAGAAGGAGTAACCTTTACAGTGGTTAAGAAATGAAGTGGAAACTTAGGAAATGTCCTAAGGACAAGATATATACTATGAAAGATATATGCCCTATATGCGGGAATAAGACAGTAATTACATCTCCTCCGAGATTTTCCCCAGAAGACAAATACGTGAAATATAGGATAGAGCTTAAAAAGGGAATAAAACTTAACTGTTAATTTTATATGTTTTTTATTATTTTTCCGTCTTATTATTCACTCAGTTTTAATTGTGTCTGACTTCCTCCCAGCCCTGGAAAGGTGAGGGTTCCCTCCCAAGGGGGTTCATCGTTCCCACCATTGATTCGGGACTACATCTCTCATCTGGTGAGCAGTCGAGTGGCTCAGAGAACCACTCCCATTTGAAAGGGGACTTTCATTGCCGAGCTCTAGTCCCTTGAAGGAAAGGGAAGATGATGGTTGCTCCTCCCACAGTCCCATTAAGCCCTCAATCGAGCTGGGGAAGAGCGTCATTAGTGTCACTAAGAGATTTTTGAAAAAAGAGATATTTAAACTCTCTATAAGGGGGGCTATCCATCCCCGCTGGCGAGACTTTCCGTCCCCTTAACCCCCAACTTTGTAAAATAAAGAAATTAAGTAAAAACCTTTAGCTTTGAGTCCCGTTTACTACCACTGTTGGAGGAATAATGACATAAGGTTCTACGAACTGGTATACTAATACAGCAATATATACCTCAGCTACACCTCCTAAAGCAGGTACTGTTCCTACTGGATACAGTGCTATGTAAACAGGCTTAAAGTACAACGTATTCACTCTTGGTATAAAGTTAGGATTTATCTGCCCAGAGAGTATGGAGTTTAAGGAGAAGCTGAACGGAGCTGCAACGGGTCCCTGATTTAAAGACTGAAGCCCTTCTACGAACATGTTTACAATTAACGAGTTATAAGCCTTAGGAGTCCATGCCATTGGCTCCGAATTCGCTATTATCTGTGCTAATTGTGTTGCTTGTGGTAGACCCGAGGTTTCTAGTGAGAATATAGTGGAGTTAATGTATGATACGTTCACGTATTCGTTTAAAGGATATCCTGCTATCGTAGTCATAGCTCCCATAGCCTTAGCTATATCACCTAGGCTGGTCGTATATCCTATAAACGTGCTCGGGAAATTAGACGGATATCCAATAAACCACATACTAGTACCTGCACTACTGTTTACATAGAGAGTAACAGCATCGTATGCAACTATGTAAACTGGGTAAGTGTAGTTAGGACTACCATAGGGATATAAGTGGAAGTCTTTCTCTAATACATTAGCTGCAAACGTCTCGTTATTAAGGAACATCTCCGCCATCATTTTGATTTGAGTACTGTTCAACGTGTTGTTCTCGTCTATAACGCTCCTATTACCTACGGTCTCTATCCAATATCCGTAGTCCCACCAGCTCAATATAAACGCATTATGAGGAGTATTGTGATTTATCCAATCTAGCGCCGATACCCATGCATAGTTTACTATTAAATAAGGAGTAGCAGCATTCAGAAGGGATGGTGGTTCGTAACTTACCTCTATAGCGATCCCTGCATCCGCTAACAAAGATACTCCTACGATTGCTAACATCAAAATCGGAACCAGCCTAATTTTTTTCTCCATGAATTTACTAACTATTTCTGAAACTCCCACACCTGCTAACGCGGCTACTATATATGCGGTGTAATTAAATAGGTAAGGCTGTTCTGATGTTCCGTAAATGCTTGCTGCTCCGAGGACTAAGAGCCATAGACCAGGTAGTTCTTGTCTTTTTACAAGGATGAAGTATATACCTAAAATCGACAAGAACAATGAGATTCCGAAATCTTGTATCATCGCCGTAATTGGCTGCGGAATGTATTCGGCTACAGTCCTATCTATAGGAACTGAGAACTGGTAGAACGGGTTAACAATTGCGTAATATCTTGAAGGTATTGGGCTTTTCCCTATCGCTGCTAATCCTAGAATTCCTAAGGATACTATGAACACTATAAAGGCCCCTATTATTATGTTCTTCGAATCCGTGATTTCCCTCGGTAAGGTCCTCCTTAAGTAGAGTTCGAGATATAGGAATAACGGGATTATTAGTAAAGAAAGACCGTGAGCAACACCTGATAAAAATCCAATGTTGTTCGGTGCAAATGAGGTTAAGAACCCTGAAGTTACAGCCAATAAGGTTAAAGACTTAGCTGTTATTTCATCATTTTTGTTAAGAAGTACTAATAAGAATGCCGCTAACGCTAGGCTTAAGTCTATGTACGTATAACCTCCCCAAGTTATATTCGCTAAGAAGATCATTACACCTGCAGGTATGCCGTATATGGGTTTCTTCCTCTTTATTGCTAGTGTCATAAAGTATATTGCAAGTAGAACAAATGTAGCTCCCCATGAGGTCTTAGGTAATCCACCGAGCAAATTCTTATATGTTAGGGACGGTGATACGGCTACTGCTGCAGCTGCTACGTAAGCACCCACTCTGTTCTCAGTTATTGCGTCAACTGCAAGAAACGCGGCTACAACACCTATTGCATCTAAGACAATGTCTGACACTATAGCTACAGTATAAACAGCATTAGCTCCAAACTGAGAGAAGAATGGCATGGAAAATAGCGCTACTAACCAAGGTAGACCTATTGTATTTCCTAGTTCTATGAAATATCCCCACGGGAACCACCCGTGGACATCTGGAGGTACCGCATACCAGTTTCCACCTTGCTGAGCTATTAGTAATGCGTTATAGAATAAGTACCATGGGTCAAACTCGTTTACCGATTGGGGAAAAGCAGTAGCACTTATTATTCTTATCACAATGGATACAAATACGAGTCCAGTAACGACTAATGTATCGAGAATCTTGAATTTATCAAACTTCAGTCTTTGGGCAGTTTTTGTCGACTGCATCGTTTTCATAAACCACAGTATCTTATATAAGCTTAATCCAGATTATACAATATTTGATGATGATCGATGGGCGGCTAGATATGTGATGAAGCTTTCAAGGTCTGATAATTAGGAGAATAAGTCTTAAAAATGATAGTTTAAGACTATATTAATAGTCTGGGCCCGTAGCTTAGCATGGTAGAGCGCCCGGCTGATAATCCCGGTGATCAGATACCGGGAGGCCGTGGGTTCAAGTCCCACCGGGCCCACATATGGATTAAACTTTAATCAACTGGATTAATGCATAAAGTGATGGTCGAAAAAATAGTCCTTTACGCGTTTCTAATACAAGGACTAGTATTATCATACACGATATCTTCCTATATTTCAGGAGGAGGTCAAATCTTTATCTCAAACTATAACATGACAATGCAGTGGCAAGATCTAGGAATAGCCCTAAATATAACCGGTAAAAGCACTTATTACCCTACTCCTCTGGTGAAACCTCAAGTAACCCCATATAATGAACAGGGCGAAGAACCTACGTACTATTCCTTTTTATATAGAGACGAGACTGGTGGGTTACAGTTCATATTATTCTTTACCAACTTTACCCTGACTTCTGCTACTGTTAATGGGACTAGCATTCCAGCTATCAAGTTTTATAACGGTAACTCTTACCTGATTATTTCAGCCCAGTACGGTTTTCCGATTAAGGGTGTAGCATATAATTACATATCTTCTCTCAGTCTTCAGGCCAATGATAACATATCCATAAATATGACCGGGATTAATCCTCTTCCTCCTCTAGAGAAATCAGGGTCTTTATACAAACTTACCTTGAAGTTAAGCCCTAATGTAACAGAAAGTGTTTATGTGGTAACTCCACAAGCCAATATTTCCGTGAAATCCGTAACACATGAGTTAGAGAACAAGACATACTCTCTAGCGGCTATTAATTTGGAGTCTAAAGATTATATTACTGTAATTATTCCGATAGATGAGTTTCCCTTAGTTGAACCGACAGGCACAGTGATTGTTAATGGGTCAAATTACTTCTTCAAGATGAATGAGTCGACAACTCCTTTTGGTACTTATTATCAATCTATACCAGGTAATACATCAAACCCGTATATGGGGTTTACAATAGGGAAATACTTCCTCCTTGTATTCCCTAGCGGCGGGAACATCTCAATAATACTTCAGAACTTGAAGAATCCGCTAGTAAGTTATCAAGTTACGGACTTAAGTTCCCCATACTATCCCTTTACTGAGTTTCTACAACAGTATTGGATAGTCCTAGTTATGGTAATAGTTCTAGCAGTAGTAGTTACAGTAATTTTAAAACATCGTAGGGGGTAGTAGCTACCGGTATACCAGCCTCTTTGAACGCTCTTATCTTACTTTCAAAAGTCCCCATACCCATGTACACTATTGCACCTGCATGACCCATCCTTTTCTCTTTAGGAGCCGTCATCCCAGCAATATACGCTATTATTTTCTTTGATATTTTACCCTCCTTCTTCATTTTCGCTACCTTTTCTTCCATAGTACCTCCTATTTCCCCGATTATAACTATTTCTTCTGTCTCCGGATCCTTGTCAAACATTTCAACCACTTCATCTAAAGTAGTACCTACAATCGGGTCTCCTCCTATCCCTATTACCGTTGATTGACCAAAATCTCTCTTTATTACTTCAGCTATCTCATAGGTCAGTGTACCGGATCTCGACACGATCCCTATCTTACCTTTTCTGAAAGCCCTAGGCGGGAAAATCCCTAAATTCACTTCTTCAGGAACTATTATACCGGGGCAATTAGGTCCTATTATCCTACTACCCTTAAGCTTCGCATATCTCTTTACCCTGAGCATGTCTATGACCGGAATGTGTTCCGTTATGGTTACTACCAGAGCTATACCGTTGTCTATAGCTTCAAACAGTGCATCTATAGCGAATTTAGCAGGGACAAATATTATACTTGCATCGACTTCATGTTCCTTTAATGCCTCAGCTACTGTATCGTAAACCGGTACACCGTAAACCTCAGTCCCTCCTTTTCCGGGCGTGACACCCGCAACTATCTTAGTGCCGTAATCCAACATGTGCTTAGTGTGGAAGCTTCCCTCCCTCCCAGTTATACCCTGAACTAATACCCTAGTATTCCTATTTACGAGCGTAATGCATCACCTATGCAGGTTATAGGGTCTTCATATGCTGATATCCCTCTCTGGGAAAGTAACTTTCTTCCTTCTTCTTCATTGGTACCTACAATCCTAACGTAGATAGGGATCTTCACCTTTTCAAGGGCTTTGATTATTCCCTGAGCCACTTCGTCACATCTTGTTATACCGCAGTAGATATTCATTACTATCTTCCTGACCTTGGGGTTTTTAGCTAGCCTAACTATTGACTCCTCAACCTTGTCACTTCCTGCACCGCCACCTATATCTAGAAAGTCAGCCGGATTACCTCCCATCAATTTCACCATATCCATCGTTGCCATGGTCAGACCTGCACCATTACCTATGATCCCTATGTCTCCATCTAGTTCGACATATGAGTCGGTCTTTTCGTAACTCCTGCCGAACTTCTGCAATAAGTCTTGGTGCCTGAACAAAGCGTTGTCCTCTAAGATCACTTTCGAATCTAATGCTACTAGACCGCTTTCAGTTACCGCTAAGGGGTTTATCTCCGCAAGCTCAGCTTCGAACTCGTTTACTATTCTGTAAAGACCTTGAATAATAGGTTTTAACCCTTTCACGTCCAAATATTTCTCAACTTCGAGTACGTCAAAATCCCTTACTCCCCTCTCAATCGGGATGTGAAAGATCCTAATGTTTTTAGCTTTCTCAACATCTACCCCTCCCTCAGGAGAGACTACTATTATAGGCTCTGCTGCCTCACGATCTATAAGGCAAGAGAGGTAAATTTCCCTATAGTGTGGGATATACTCCTCAACTAGGAATTTACTTACGCCTAATTTTTGGAGCTCGAGTATTGTATTATACACATCTTCAGTTACTCTCACTAACCCCTTCTTCCCTCTACCACCCTCAAGGATTTGGGACTTAACAACAGCCTTCCCTTCCCACTTTATCGGCTTGTCTGTTACCACACCTCTTGGGACTGGGATTCCAACCAGTTTGAAGATCTCTTTTCCTTCATATTCATAAAGTTTCATTACGATTCACATTATAATATTTGCAGAATTCTTTAAATACACAACTATTACATTTTGGCTTAGAAAAACAATAAAGTTTCCCCACCGTCACTATCCCTGCGTGGACTAGTTTCAACTTATAAAGGTCTTTCCCGACAAGTTCCTCAACGATCTCCTTAGCCTCTTCTCTGGTAAGCTCTACATTAAGTACTCTGCTCATCACTCTCTTAGCGTAATTGGAACGTGGGAATACGGGAATATTACCTGCAAAGAGTAACAACGCTTCCGCAGTCTCGTCTCCGATGCCCTCTACGTCCTTCAGCAATTTCTCGTCCTTAACCAGTTTTTCAACACCTATTTTTGACGTTATTTCAGATAGTAGTTTCAACCTCTTGGCTTTAGTTCTGTAGAAGTTTGCTTGCCTTATTAGCTCAGCAATCTCCTCTTCACTCAATTGACTTAGTTTCTCTAAACTGTTTACCCCTTTCTCTCTCATTTTCAGGAGAACCTTTTTCACTGTTTCCCATTTAGTCATCTGAACTAAAATTGAGGAAATTAGCAACTCGTCGACAGTCTCTACCCCATCCCACCACTTCGGAGATTCGGCATCTGCTACTATCCACCCTGCTCTTCTCAACAAATCGACATTCTCTTCCAGTATCCTAAGGAGCTCAGTACGCAGTGACCTCTTCACCTCATCGGTTAGCGCTCGTCTCATCATGGAAGCTCCTCCAAAATCCGTTTAACTAGATTGGGAGTCCCGATCTCATATTTTTTAGGAGGTTTCACCTTTTTAATTGCTTCAGTTAACTCTTCAACGGAATCCCACTGGGACGGATCGTCTAGGAAGGTAGCACCTAAAATTTCTGCGTAACGTTTAGAGTCTTCTTTCGTAGCTGCGTATCTCCAGTCCTTGTTGTAGACCACTATCGTAGGTTTCTTATACATTACCACGGATTCCATTGCTGTTTTACCTTGGTGAGTTATCACTAGAGATGCTTCACTTATGTACTTCTCCAGCTCCGTAGAGAAGGAAAAAGCCCTGACACCTCTCTTCGCGTATTGTTCAGGAGGTACTCTACCTGTTTGTATTACAACTTCTTTACCGAGGTCTAAACTGACCACAATGTCGAACAGTCTTTTAAAACCCATCGTCCCTGTAGTCACTAGAACGTAACCGTCATCTTTCGGAGTGTATTTCGGCTTTTCGACTATAGGTCCAACGACCATCCCTTTTTTAGGGTATAGACCTTTCTGTTCCTGCCAATGGAGAAAGACGTTTTCTGCGAAGTTTGATAATATTGATACTGTTTTACCTCTAGTCACTATCCTATCCTGACTCTCAATTACGAAGAGTTTACTTCCCTTGACTCTCTGGGCTAAAGCTGGAAAAAGGGAGTGATTTGAGCCCGTCGCGATGACTACTTTATATTTCTTTATTTTCAGACTTTGGGCTAACACGTGAGGTAGATTTGTTATAAGAGCAACGTTTCCCTGATTGGGTTCTTTAGCCTTTTTAACGTAATAGAATTGACTGGAAAAGGGTTTAAGTACTTCCTCACTGTACTTATCGTTCTCGGGTATTACAAAGTCAACTTTATACGAGTTACTGCTTAGCGAGAGGTACTCTGCGATAGCTCTTGCAAAACCTGTATGCCCTCCCCCGCTGGCTATGATCAGGACGTCATTATTTTGCATTAAGCTATTTTATTTGCTTCAGGATAAAATGGTATCCATGGAAGAGTATAAAAACGTCTGGCTGAAGGCAGGGATAATATACGCTCTAAACCTAGCCGAAGCCGGCCTAAAGCCAGTAGAAGTAGGGTTAGGAGAAAGGGATTTTTACGTTGACATAGAGTCGCAGACTACGTTAACACTTGACGAAGCCAAGAAGTTCGCTAAATATAAGAAATTCAATTTCCAAGTGAAGGACGGAGAAGTAGAGTACAATGGTATGAGGATCAGGGTTAGCGGTGGTGAAATAGCTCAGGTAGAACCTCAGTATTTTGAGATCTTGAATGTTTCAGTCCACCACCCCACTCCTGAGTTACAATACGTTAGGATCAGGGGTGTTGGGTTTGAAAAAGAGGAACAACTTAAGGACTACCTAAGCTGGTTGGAGAAGGTTTCAGAGTACGATCACAGAGTTATCGGTGAAAAATTAGACCTCTTCAGTTTTCCAGACGAAGCTGCTCCGGGAGTAGTCCTATTTCATCCTAACGGGCAGACAATAAGAAAGGAGTTAATGAGGTATATGGAGGAGATAAACAACAGTATGGGTTACAAGGAAGTTTACACTTCCCATGTTTATAGGGCAATATTGTGGAAAATTAGCGGTCACTATGATCACTATAGAGATAAAATGCTGTTGTTTAAAATGGAGGACGAAGAACTGGGAATAAAGCCTATGAACTGTCCTGCACATATTCTTATTTACAAGAGTAAAACAAGGAGCTACCGTGATTTACCTCTGAGGTTTTCGGAGTTCGGTCATGTGTATAGATGGGAGAAGAAGGGTGAGTTATACGGTTTATTAAGAGTTAGGGGTTTCACGCAAGACGACGGACATATATTCCTACGTGACGATCAACTCAAAGACGAGATTAAGATGTTAGTAAAGAAGACTCTTGAAGTCCTATCAACCTTCGGCTTTAAAGAGGACGACGTCAGGATAAATTTGAGCACTAGACCAGATGACAGTATAGGTACTGATGAACAGTGGAATAAGGCTACTGATGCTTTAGTTTCTGCACTTAACGAGCTCGGTCTGAAATACGTAGTTAAAGAAAAGGAAGGAGCTTTTTACGGGCCTAAGATAGACTTTGACATCAGGGATAGCCTGCAGAGGTGGTGGCAGTTATCTACTATACAAGTTGACTTCAATCTACCGGAAAGGTTTAAGTTGGAATACGTTGACAAAGACGGAACGAAAAAGAGGCCTGTAATTGTTCACAGAGCCATTTACGGCTCCATGGACAGATTTATGGCAATTCTCTTAGAGCACTTTAGGGGTAAGTTACCAACCTGGCTCTCTCCTATTCAGGTCAGGGTATTACCGATTACTGAGGAAGTAGATGAGTATGCAAAAGATGTAACGTTTAAGCTCAGGGAGAAGGGAGTAAGGGTTGATGTTGATAGTGGTGAGGAGACCCTATCCAAGAGGATAAAGAGGGCTTACGATGAGGGTATACCGTATATTGTTATAGTAGGAAAGAAGGAGATGGAGAAGGGAGAAATAACTGTGAGGGCTAGAGGTAACCTCGAAATAAGAGGGATTAAGCTCAATAGCTTCCTTTCAGCGTTACTTGAGGAGATAAAGAATAGAGATTTGAGCCAGAATAATACAATAAGTAAACTCAAATGATAGTCTACGGAGTGTATAAGAGCCCCTTAGGGACAATTACTGTTGCCAGAAGTGAAAAAGGGTTTATAATGTTAGATTTCTGTGAATGTGTGGAAAAGGAGTTATTGGACAATTCTTTTTTCACAGACTTCTTTCATCTACTCGATAAGTACTTTGAAGGTAAGGAGGTAGATTTTTCAATGGAACCCTTGGACATTAATGTTAATACCTTTAGGCGGAGAGTGTTTAACGAGACAAGAAAAATTAAGTGGGGGCAAGTGAAGACTTATAAAGAGATTGCAGATACATTAAAGACTTCTCCCAGGGCTGTAGGAGTAGCCCTATCTAAGAATCCCGTGTTGTTGATTATACCTTGTCATAGGGTAGTAGCTGAAAACGGAATCGGCGGTTACTCAAGAGGCGTTGAACTAAAGAGAAAATTACTAGAACTAGAAGGAATAAAACTAGATAAAGAAAGCAAATAACCTTAAAATCTGTAAAACGTGAATATAAATAATGAAAGCTGTAATTTTAGCTGGAGGTTTTGGTAAGAGGCTCAGGCCCTTAACAGACGAGAGGCCCAAACCCCTTATCGAGATAGCAGGTAAACCGATTATTGAGTGGCAGATAAAGTGGTTGAAAAAATTCGGAGTTACGTCCGTGTTTGTTCTTGCAGGTTATAAGAAAGAGGTTCTCATCGATTGGGTGGCAAAAAATCAAGATAAGTTAGGAATACCTATTGCAATTCTCACTGAGGATCAACCTCTAGGAACGGGCGGTGCTATAAAGAGGCTTAATGGATTTATATCAAACGGGGAAAAGTTCTTCGTTTTAAACGGGGATATCCTAACTAACCTCGACCTCTCTAAGCTGGGGGACGATGAGGCTGTAGCTGTTATATCTTTAGTACCTCTGAGAAGTCCCTTCGGTATAGTTAAGGTAGACAGCAAAGGAAATATAATACAATTCGTCGAGAAGCCAGTTTTAAAAGATTTTTGGATAAACGCTGGAATATATTCTATGAACTCAGAGATATTCGAGTATCTTCCTGAGAAAGGAGATATAGAAAAAGAAACTTTTCCTTTGTTAGCTCAAAAAGGTCTTCTTAAGGGGATAACTTTCGATGACGTATACTGGAGATCAATAGACACGTTAAAGGACTACGAAGAGGCTAATGCGGAGATTACAGAAGTGTTTAAGAATTAAGTATTAAGTCAACTTCTTCGCCTTCTTCTTTTAACCACTTGTCTAAAGTCTTTTCAAGACCCAGATCCCTTAAGTCGTTTAGTAGCTTTTTGGCCAATACTTCGAAATCCTCCTCACAGTCCAGCGGTATGTTATATTTTATTATCTCAAGCACTATTCTTGCTATATTCATTGCGTCTTGTTCATTCATGCATAATTTGTTCATTAAAGAGTCAGATAGAGATGCATGAAACTAATAGTGAAAAATAATGATGATGCCAAAACAGATCGATTTAACTTTAAAATAGTTTTCTCGACGTCGTAATAATTGTAAGTTTAATTAAAGTGAGAAAAAGATGTATAATCAATGAAAAAGGTCGTAATCGTTGGTGGCGGAATAGGTGGAATGGGAGTTGCAAATACATTGGTGCAGAAACTGAAGAACGCAGAAATTACCGTTATAAACAAGGATGACTACTATATATCGGGACCTAGTAGACCACTCATTTTAACTGGCGAGCAGAAATATAGTAGAATCTTGAGAGGCTATGAAGAGGTAGGAAAGAGTGGAATTAAAGTGGTTGTCGGAAATGTATACAAAATAGACCCTGCGAATAGAAAAGTCTACTTGTCAGACACGACCTTTAACTCAAAGAAAGAACTAGATTATGACTACTTAGTCTTATCCCCCGGAATAGTATTTGACGGCTCTTCAATAAGTGGTTATGAAAAGTATTGGTGGAAGAACACTACAGTCTATGACCCCGGTAGGGTAAACGTCCTTAAACAAAGGCTCTGGACTGCTGAGAGCGGTAGTATAATTATTTACGCACCTAAAGCCCCTTACAGATGTGCCCCTGCCCCTACTGAGACTGCTATGTTAGCTCACACAGTTCTGACTAATAGAGGTGTTAGGGATAAATTTAAGATAATACATATTGATGCTAATGACAAAACTCAACCCCCGGTAATTGCTGACGTAGTTAAACAAGTTTATGAAAAAGCTGGGATACAACTAGTCGTTAACCAAGAGATTACGGAGATAGGAGAGAATTATGTTGTGACTAAGAGCGGAGAAAGGTACGAATATACTATACTCGCAATGTTAGAGCCTAACAGGGCTCCAAAGTTTATCGAGGAAGCAGGGTTAGGTTCGCCTTTTGCTGAGGTGAGATCTCCTCAGGATTTGAGGAATCCAAAATACGATGATATTTTAGCAGTGGGAGATGCAGCTAAGTTACCCTTCCCTAAGAATCAAGAGATAGCGTTTGAAAGTTCTCAGTTTGCTGCAAATAAGATCCTTGAGATGGAAGGAATAAGTGAGAAGGTCCCCGTGCAATACGCGTTTGTAGGCTGGGCTTACTTAGGGAATTTAGAGGGTAAGCTGGAGACTTTGAGCTTGCAGTTCCAGTTAGACTTGACAAAACAACCTCCTGCAGCTGCCAAAGACCCTCAGTTAAAGAGGGAGTATACGATACAAAAGGACAATTGGGAGCAAGCGTATCTTACAAGGCTCTTCGGATACAAGAGCGAGTAATAAAAAGTCAGTTTTTTATTTTTCCTTACCACAACCTTCTCCCGTTATGAACATAGCGATATTCTTAGCTTCTTTAGGGATTTCACTATTAGAGCTCTCAGAAGCGGGTGCTGTAGCGTCAATATACCACGGAATTTACAAGAGTAACGTACCATTTCTATACGCTACGTTAGGTGTAATAACAGTGTTGATCCCTACATTCGCGTTAGGAAAGTTTATTTACCTTCTACCGTTAAATTACGTCCTTATCGGATCGGCAATAATATTGTTCTATTTCGGCTATAAGTTGTTACGCAGTGCTAGAAGGTATTTTAAGGGAGTTAAAAGGGCTAAAGGAGATGATGAAAAGAAGGAGGGAGTAGTTGTGGTTTTTACAATCTCGGCTGTTGAAGCATTAGAGGCTGCATTGGTGATGATAGCACTTATGGGTGAAGATTATTACGCCTCGTTGCTTGGCACTATCATAGCCTCGATTATAGTGATAGTTCTCACGTACACCTTAAAATCTCAAATTGCGAGGATAAGGCTTCCTCATATGAAATTCTTTTTATCCGCTCTACTTTTCAGCCTTGGTACACTATGGTTTAATGAGGTATTTATAGGGTTGAGTGATTTATTTCTACCACTGTTCTTCTTAGGGTTTTTAGTTTTTAATTACATAATAATAAAGATTTAAAAACAAAAATTAAAGAGAAAATAAGTGAAAATTTTTACACAAAATACCTTCCTCTGACACTGCGTTTGCCTAATTCAGGCTTTCTCTGATTTTCAACTTTTTTAGAAACTTCACTTTTTTGTGTCCCCAACTTCGTCTCTTTCATTATAAAGTAGTCCCTTATTCTCGCTAACGCTTCCCTATAATCTTTTACGCCCTTTAACATCTCCGCAAGTGTATTATTCCCTATATATCTTAACCAAGCTACTATGTGCCCTTGTTCTAAGTGCCAGTTCACACATGCCGGGTCTGTAGCACCTATCCTCATTATTTCTTTCTCGAGTTCTTTTTCGTTATGCGCTACTCCGACTACTCTATCATATGACCTGAAGTAGAAAGGCTCCATATTCTTTTCCTTGTAAGTGGAAGTGTTATAAACAAAGAATCTACATAAAGAATGACATGTATCAATGATCAGATATTTAGCCTTATTTTGGTAAATAATAAATTGATGAGTGAGATTCAAGACGCATTAAATGCATACAAGCAAGGAAATCTTAATTACGCACTGAGAAAGGTTCAAGAAATAATCGAGAAATCTCAATCTCAGGAAGCGTATAATTTACTCGGGAAGATTCTAAAGGAAATGGGAAAGGACGAGGAAGCCCTTCAAGCTTTCTTGAAAGCAGGTAACAGAGTTGAAGTTGCTAGAATTTATTTACAACACGGTTTGTATAGGGATGCATTGAACCAGCTAAAGGACTTAAACGATAAAGAGGCGAGGATTTTGAGGGCTTTAGCTTATATAAAACTTGAAGAATACGAGAAGGCTAAGGAGGAATTAACGGGCATAGAAGATAACTCCCCGATAACCCTCAAGGCAAAGGGCATAGTGGATTATTATATGGGAAATTATTACGACGCGTTAAGGGAACTTAGCTTAGCAATAGAGGCTTACCCTTATGACGCTGAACTGTTTTATTACAGAGCCCTTACTAAGACAGAATTGAATATGGATCCAGAAGAAGACTTGAATACCGCTATATCTCTAAACCCGTATTATGCAGAGTTATACTATAATAAAGGAGTTGTATTAGAGACTAAAGGTAAGATAGAAGAAGCTATTAAGTTCTACTCTAGAGCTATAGAGGTTAAGCCTCAGCTGGTTAAAGCTTATTACAGAAGAGCAAAGGCTCTAATGAAAATGGGAAAAGAAGATGAGGCAATGAAAGATATTGAGAGATTTAACCAGATAAAGGACTCAGGATCAAGTTAGCCACGTTATATGCGGGGATACCAGTTACTTGACCCCCTGGATAAGTCCCAGCACTACACAAGTATAAGTTCTTGTATTTGGTAATGTAGGACAGTCTCTTTTCAAATAGGAAATCATCAGTCATGGGTAAGTGGTTAAGGTTACCAAAGGGCAAATTATACAATTGTTGGCTTACTTCACCGTCTATTTTATCTATGTATAGTATATCTTCATCCTTGATTCCCAGTAACTCCTTAACGTTTTCCAGTTCACCCATAGTCTCTAGGACGATACCGTTTCTAGTCTTGTCTAAATATGACGGAATAAGAATCTCTCCCACCTCAGTATCGAGTAATGAGTATTCGTATCCCTTTAACGGCTTTGGTATTCTAGGATAATTCCTCAGAATTATGTTGTATTTTCTCCACCTCGAGACCGGTAATTTAACGTTAATGCCAAGTAAGTTGTAAAATACGAGAGGACTGGTCACGATCACTACGACATCAGCTTCATACTTTTTACCGTTAACTAAAACTGCCTTAACTTCGTCGTCTCGAGTAATAATATCTTCTACACGGGAGTTAACCCTGAATTCCACCCCTAACTTCTCAGCGTATTCTGCAACCTTCTCAGCTACAGTCCCCATCCCTCCCTCGACTAAAGCCCAATTTGGAGAAAAATAATAGGCTATAACGTAAGCTGAACTCTTCTCCATTCCGTGATAGATAAAGAAGTAGTGGTAATCTTCCGAGATGTATTCTGATAACAGCTTTTTAGCGGGAGTATCAATGAACTCGCCTAATCCCTCCTTTTCAGCCTCTTCCCTAATTTCCTGCCTTGTTGGTGGGGACTTAACGAATGTGAATTTCTTATTTAACAACTCTTTGAACTTCAATAGCTTTTCCTCGAATTCAGGATACTTTTTCTCCCCCGCCTTAACTAGTTCTTTTACCCTCTTTTCCTTATCCCTCCAAAACGGTATGGCTTTTCCGTTAACGTAAAAGGTCTGAAATACGGCTCCCTTTAGTATAGGTATCCCAAACTTCTTTATCAAAAATTCCGGCATTAACCCCAAGACGTAAGAAGCCCTACTTATCTTTACACCTTTAATTTCTACGGTATCAGTCATCCCTCCCAGCTTGTCTCTGGCTTCAAATAAAGTAACTTTAACCCCTTTTTCTGCCAATAACGCTGATAAAATTAACCCGTTATGACCTCCACCAATAATTGTGACCTTCACTTTGAAACACTCCTCCCTCTTAATATATACCATGTACCTAAAGCCTTAGCTCCTAGAACGTTATTCTTGTCGTAGAACTCTATCTCAACGACTACAGCAGTTTTACCAGCCCTCATTACTTTCCCGACGCATCTAAAAGGTCCGTCTTTCATTGGCTCAAGAAAGTTTATTTTTAGCTCTTGTGTTACTTGATCATCACCGTCGTTAACAGTCATAGTAGCCAACCCTCCCGTGTAATCAATAGTACTCATAATAGCTCCTCCGTGTAACACTCCTCCTATTCTCAATACGTTTTCGGAGTAATTTAATACAGTTTCTGCATATCCCTTATCAATTTTGATAACTCTCAATCCCAAGTAACTGAATAAGTTTTCTCTCGACAAGATCTTGTTTATCCTATCCACGTCAAAAGTTTTTACTATCTCGATCTTATTATAACCTTGAATGCTCTCATCTGTCATACAAAACTGTATACTGTTAACT
Organism: Stygiolobus sp. CP859M; assembly: GCF_037389975.1. Lineage (NCBI taxonomy): Archaea > Thermoproteati > Thermoproteota > Thermoprotei > Sulfolobales > Sulfolobaceae > Stygiolobus > Stygiolobus sp. CP859M. The sequence goes on from NZ_JBBHKS010000013.1 coordinate 29,712, forward strand.
TTACAAAAAGTTTCGGTTAACTTTTGCAATGTATATTCCTTAGAAGTATGGGACAAATTAGTAGAGGGTAAGACGGGAAACTTCGTGATAGTAGGCAGAAGTGAAGGTGAAAGAGGAGAAATCAAGTGGTATGACCACGAGGTAAAAGGCAGATTAACGCTTAAAATTGACAGAGGTACCTTAAAGGCTTATTTCCAAGACGAGGAGAAGGTCATTAATTTACTCGACTTGGGGTACATCTACACATGGGTTAGCGAAAAGATTTCATCCTCTAGTGGATACATTGGCTTGTGTCAGACCAGCAAAAGGAGAGGAAGAATAGAGGTTACGGTTGTGAAAGGCATAGATGTATATGCTTCGCTGGACAAGGAAAAGATAGACTTTATCCTCACCCAGATTTTCGGAGAGGGAGTTAAACTACTCAAGGTCGTTGTTTCTGACGACTTTAAGCACGTATATTTACAGTTTTTCAGGAAGGGCGTATACTGGTTCTCGGAAATGGATAGACTTGCGTTAAAACATCAATCTTTAGCTAAGGAATTAATAGACCTCAAGAAGGAGATCATGTCTACCTTAAACAGATGAGATGGGTATTCAGTATCATCTGATGAACCGAAACCTATCACGTATTCGTATTTATCGACGAGCCTTCTCACTATTTCCTTCTCGCTTAAAGGGAGAACGAGAACCGCTATTACTTCACAAAGTTCTGAAGAAACAAAATCTATGTGCCAATGCATTTTCCTCTTTTCCTTACTCATATGTCTGGAGACCCTCTTAGCACAGTTCGCCCCACAAGAACCGACGTAAGCATAGAAACCCTCCTCTAGGTGGAACTCTTTAGACTTAGTCCTGATATCGCCTTTACGGCAACTCAAAAAAACGATATATCCCTTCATACTAATTTAATTCACGTGAAAGTCATAATTGAACATTTGGAGCCTGAGCTGTCTAAGTGGATCCTTTACGAGTATGAAAGTGCTTATAATATTTTAGGTGATTATGTGCTCATCACTGGCGTAAAGATAGACTATATACCTAGTACTGAAAAGAGGTTTCATGAAGTGTTAGACCCTACTAAGGTGGTAATATTAGATCCGTTTGCAGAGGAAAAGTTAAGTAGGAAAGATTTGACGGAAAATGAAGCTATAATTATTGGAGGAATTCTTGGAGATCATCCTCCGAGAGGCAGAACAAAAGAGTTCCTTTCCGATAATTTCCCTCAAGCTAAGAAGAGGAATTTAGGAAAAGACCAGTTCACGATAGACAGCACTGCTCTCTTGATTAAGGAATTACTTCTTGGCAGGAAAAAAGTCAAGTATACCTTTATGCCTAAGATTCTCTGCAAATATAAGGAGGCTGAGAGCGAAATAGACTTACCTTTCGCTTATGTCCTTTTAGATGGTAAACCATATATTTATCCCAAACTTTTCTCTTTCTTAACTAAAGGATTAAAAGAATGTATTGTAAATTTTGATAATGTAAAAGAATTTGAAATTGTAGAAAATTCAGTATAAACTTGATAAATTTTTATTAAGGAAAAAAGTTGTAATTATATCAATGAGCGAGAAACTGAAAACTAGTAAAGAAGTAATACGATGTTGCTATAAGATATCCGATACTGACATTGACTGTTTATTTAAATTGATAGAACTGGGAAAGCCAGTGACATCAGAGGAACTTTCAGCACTGCTAAAGATGAGTAAGACTACTGTTGAGAACAGCCTCAAGAAGTTGATAGATGTAGGGCTTGTGGTGAGGGAGAAAGGGGATGAAAAGAAGATAGGGAGACCAAAATATTATTATGGAGTTATATCTAACTATATGGAAAAATTAAAGCATGATTTAACTGAATGTTCTAGAAAGATTCAATCAAGTATGTCTAATTTTTAAAAAGTCAGCTTTTAACGTAATTCTTTAGAGTATTTTTAACTTTTTCTATCTTTTCAATGTAGTAAAAGGAATAGAAGAGAAACAGAAGAGAATCCATCTCAAAACCTAAGCTTAACCCTAGAAAGAGAAGAGATAAGGGTTGCACAAAAACCAAGACTAGAGAGGTCAATGCTGTAACGTTTAGAATTATTCCATTATAGTAGTAGTGTTTTATACGAGTGTAAAATGTATTTACAACATCTACTATATTTAACGTATCTAGCAAAGCCTTTAGGTTACCCTTAAGATTTGTTAGTTTCTCCTCAACAAAGGACGAGGTTAAATCTAATGCTGGTTGTGTTCTTAAACCTACCATTAATTCATCCAGTAAATCTTGTGCCTCGTCTGCAGATACAACATCGAGAAATTTTTTAAATGAAATAAGAGACATTAAGGATTTTATTCTAGGCCATTCTTCTTCTAGATTTCTAATCTTTGAATTAAGTAATATGTGTTGAAAAAGTCCGTTTATTCCAGACGTTATTACAACTGTAAAAGTCAATAATTCAATTACATTCATATATTATAATTCTTCTGATAACTCATTAATAAGTTCAGCTAATTTAAATTCTAGTTCTCTAACCCTTCTTAGTTTCTCTAGCACTTTACCTCCTTCAGGAGTAATTCTATAACCATTTTCAGTCTCTTCTAGGTATCCTTTACTGATTAGATAGTCAGTGTACTTCTTCAGTATAGTAAAGCTTAAATTTGCATTTTTCATTAGAGCTGATTTCGCTGTGTGCCCTTTTTCAACGAGGTCTAGAATGTCACTAATGATCTCAAGCTGGTCTCTTTTACTCCTCATACATATAAGTAGTATAACCCGCTTGTATAAAAACTTTCACGTTCTATTTAAGTATTTTTATTTTCATTGGAAACATTCTCGACTTTTTCAACGATTTCTTTTAACAACTTGTAATCTTTTTCTCCTCTAAATCTTTCTACAATTTTCAGGATGTTTTCAAGATCTTCTTTACTGTAAGATGGTTCTACTATTTTAATTAGTTTTCCTAAGACATCTGTAAGGGCTTGAATACTTTCTATATATTCGGGTAATGTCAATTCAGGCAGTGATGAGTAGAGATTTATCAGCCCTATTGAGATCAAGTTCAACCCTTTTGTCACCACGTTCTTAAGTTCTTCTAACTGCTTAGCCCTATCTTGTATCTGTATAATCTCGTCCTTCTTTTTACTTAGTTCGTTAACGTAACTTGCTATTCTGTATTTCTGCACCTCGAGTGAGATCATAGCGTCTCTTACTTGTTTTGAAGCAAAGTACCTGATCTCTCCTCCATTGTTAAGAACATTTATGTAACCTTTAAAGTATAAGTCTCCTATACTTCTCTGCATTGACTCCCTGTCCATGTATACAGAGAGTGCTGAGAAAAGGGTGTTTGCATCTATCCCTCCGGGACCGGATTGAGAGATTAGAGTTAATATCAGCCTATCCCTTTTTTGAATAAACTCCATAACTACAATAGGGGTGAAGGAGATAAAAAGTGTAGCCAGTGCACCAGGCAAAGTTTTATGGATAGGCAGTTACTCCGTAGTGTTCGGAGGAATAGGTCATGTAATAGCTGTAAACAAGAGAGTTCACGCCGAGTGTAACATCTCCAACGAGAACTTGTTTGAGACATCATACGGGATTTTTAAAGGTAGAGGAAATGAGTTGATCGAAAGTGTGTTAAACCAGTTCAGAGTGATGTATGGCAATATACCGAAATTTCATGTTAAGCTAATCAACGACCCAGAGTTCATAATCAACGGTAGAAAAAGCGGTCTAGGTAGTTCTTCAGCCGCAACGGTCGCCTTAACAGCGTGCATCTTTTCCCTTTTAAGCGGAGGGAATAACCCTGACGAGGTGCACAAGATTGCTCAGAGAGCAAATTACGAGAGACAAAAAGGGATAGGCAGCGGTTTCGATGTGGCTTCTGCGGTATATGGCTCAATTATCTATAGAAGGTTTACTAACCTAGAGAAGATGGATTATTACATGAAACCGTTAAGGATAAATAAGGAACTGGTGATGGCATTCATCGGGGAGAGTTTTGATACTGTAAGTTCTGTAGCCGAGTTCGTTAAGAAAAAAGAGGACCCGCGTTTTAAGGAGATAATGAGTATGATAGAAGAAGAGAACAAGTTTGCTATTGAACTTATAGAAAAGGGAAGATTAGAAGAGGCTGTTGAACACGTAAGGTTAGCTAGGAACATGCTCATTAACTTAGCTACTGAAGTAGTTAACGTTAAGATTGAAAACGATTTCACCAGAAAATTGGAGGAAATAGCAGAAAGAGAGGGGGCTATCTTTTCTCTCTCCCCTGGAGCTGGAGGTGAATCGGTAGTGGCTATTGGCGATAACCTTGAAAGGGTGAAAGAGGCGTGGGGTAAAATTAAAGGTGTTTCAGTGATCACACTTAAAGAAGACGAGGGATTAAAATTTGAGGCATGAAGGTGAAGCTATAGCACCGTCGAATATAGCGATAGTCAAATATTGGGGAAAGAGAAATGAAGAACTTAACTTGCCTCTTAACTCCTCACTATCCGTAACTTTACAGGGTTTAGAGGTCAGGACTAAGGTGATCTTCGATGAGGAGTTCGATAAAGACGAGGTGATCATAAACGGGGAAAAGGCGAGCCCAGAGGAAGTCGAGGAATATAGCGGTAGAGTGTTAAAGATATTTCGCAAGATTTACGGTAAAGATATTTATGCGAAAGTGATTTCTCAGTCCAATTTCCCTAAGGCTGCTGGTCTCGCTTCTTCAGCAGCTGGTATTGCAGCTCTGGTCTATGCAGCTAATAGTGCCTTGGGTCTTGGTCTAGACCAAAAAGAGTTGTCTAAGATAGCTAGGATAGGCTCTGGCAGTGCATGCAGGAGTACGGTAGGGGGTTTCGTCCTTTGGACTAAAGGTGAAAGAGACGACGGAGAAGACTCGTATTGTTATCAAATATTCCCCGAATATCACTGGAAGGAATTGGTAGACGTCATACCAATTGTCTCGTCCAGCAAGAAGAAGGTGTCCTCACGTAAGGGGATGATAAGGACTTCCGAGACTTCGGCTTTGATGAAGTGCAGGGTGGAGTTCGTAGAAAATTCGTTAAAAGATGTTATAGACTCTATAGCAAAAAAAGACGAGCAGAGGTTTTATTACTGGACTATAAGGCACAGTAACAATATGCATGCTGTGATACTTGACAGCTGGCCCTCATTTTTCTATCTTAATGACACCTCTTTTAGGATAATGGAGTGGATTCAGGATAGCGGAATAGCAGGTTACACTTTTGACGCAGGTCCTAACCCCCATATTTTCACTACTGAAAAACACGTTGGTGAAGTCATAAACTTCATAAAGCAGTTAGGAATTGCAAATTACTTCGTAACGAGAGTTGGCTCAGGGCCTAAAATCATCAACTAGGCTTCTGATGAGACTTTACGCACTCATTAATTATTCTTTCATACTTTTTGACCTTTTCAGTCTGGTTTACGTGATAGACTATTATCGCCTTCTTTAGATCTTTGACTGCATTGATCAAATTTGAGAATTTCGACAGTTGATACATATTCTCTCCATCAAATATATAGACGGCCTCTCCTTCTTCCCTATATGGAGTGTCGAAGAACTCGTAATATATTACACCACCCTCAGTTTCCCTACTCAACTCGGTTATCTCCTTCTTATTGATATCGTTGAGACAATCACCTTCTATATCTTTCTTTATCCTCTTGTACCCTGAGCGGAAGAATATTGCTTGGGGGAACTTCTGATCCTCCATTACCGATATAGAGGCAAGAACATTAAAATCCGTTATGTGGAGCAAATTGTCTAGTACGAGTTTACCTTTTGAAATTAACTTAGCTATTGCGTGGGATAGTATTGAGTTATACATGCCGACTACGCTGTGGAAATAAACGTTTTCGAACATGTACATCCTAGCTAAAAGGAACTGTTCAACGATCGGGATAGCCTTCTTGAGAACTGCTATCTTACCGTCAACATAAGTCAATACCCTCTTCAACCTCTCCACGTCGTAAGAACCGTAGCCGACACCAGCGTAGTAGGAGTCTCTAAGTAAGTAATCTCCTCTGTCTGCATCAACGAAGTTGGAGACAAGTTGCAAGGCAAGTTTTTCCTCCTCGTTTTTAGGTTCTTCTCTGAGTACGTTGATGACGAACTTCACGGGGTCGCTGTGAGATGAAAAGTTCTTTTCGAGTATACACGTAAGCTCGTTCTCGATTACGCTAATCCCGTTGTAGACATGGGTCTTTTTACCTTGGTAATTTATGTTTGTAATCCCGTAAACGTCCCTAGTAACTTGTAAGGCCGATTCAAAAGTGTGGGAGAAGGCTAAATGTCCTATGTCGTGAAGCAGACCGGTTACACCTACAAGTTCGACGTAGTCCTCGTCTACAAAATCTAGTCCTTCACTGTTCTTTTTAACGTATTGCAGAAACTCCTTTATAAGGTACATCACTCCCAGGCTGTGTTCAAAACGTGTATGTCTCATCCCAGGGTATACCATGTGAGCTAAAGCGTTTTGACTTATGTACCTGAGCCTTTGAAAATAAGGGTGAGAAATGATTGGCAGAACTTTGTCGCTTATTTCTATGTAACCGTGTATAGGGTCTCTTATTAACTTACTCATTATGGAAAATACAACTGCAGAAATTTTATAAATTGATCAGTGCGTCAAGTATCGCATTAGCTCCTTGCATTACTTTCTTTTCCAGCTCCTCCTTACTTATCCACCCGCCCTTGACTAAACTATCGGAGATCACTACAACTGCCCCACTCTTCAATTTCCTTAACTTACTAAGTGCGAAAAGAGTAGCACACTCCATCTCAACAGCTATATTACCTCTTTCAGACCACTTCTTTGTGAAGTCTTCGTCTTCTGCATAAAATGCATCACTGCTGAATACAGTGCCGGTAAAGAACTTAAGCCCCTTAGCCTTAAACGAGTTATACAGTGCTAACAATACGTCAAAATCGGGAGTGGATGAGATACATGCGTCCTCCTTGAAATACTGGTGAAAGAGACCACCCCGGTTGTAAGAAGCCCCAGTGACTATAACGTAGTCTCCTTTGTCTAACTCGGGGACTAAAGCTCCGGCTGTACCGTATCTAATGAAGACCTTCCCACCTAACATCGCTAATTCCTCGAGGACTATGGCTATCGAGGGACCACCTATTCCATGCGTCGCGATACTTACCTTAACATCCTTGTATTTGCCGGTGTAGACCAGAAAACCTCTGTTCTCGTTTACAAGCTTGGGTTCTTCCAATAAAGTTGAGAGTAGTTTAACCCTACTTGGGTCACCTGCTATTAAGACTCTTTCCGCGACTTCTCCTTTCTTAGCTAATATGTGAACCGGGTTCATTAAGATCAGCATTGAGTGTAATTTATATCATTAACTCATGACAGCCGGTGCTCATCATCCAACGTGTACTAATCATGACATGTGATTATAAGCAATTGAATTTGCTCCCTTTTACTGAATTCATTTTTTATCATATTGAGCTAAAAATTTTAGAAAAGTTAGGATAGACTGTCATCCTTAACTATTGTAAAGTTATTAAAAACATTAGGAATAAGGTTTAAAAAGTCAGACGTAATACGTTATCTTATGAAAGAGAGAGTAGTAGAGGCTAAAAGATTAGTGGGAAAGAAGACCGTGAGGGGAAAGACATATGAGTACGAGTACTACACACTACCGCTGAACTTGTACATACCGAAGTCCATGGTTGAAAAGCACGGTACCAAGTTCATGCTACAAGTAGACGAAGAAAACGGTACTATCATAATAAAGCCAACCGAGAGTAAATAAAGAATCATCAATACTTTTTACCTTCCATAATCTTTCATAGCTTCAACAAAGACATCTTTTATTTGTTCAAAAGCAGAGTTTACATCACATTTCTTCACGGTCTCCTTTCCCATCAGCCCATATTTATCGGGGTCTTTCAAGACAATATCTATTTTTGTGCTAATTCCTGATGATTACCACTTCTAAAGATATACCCGTTAGCCCCATCTATAATTAACTCACTTACACCCGCACCTGAGCTCACTATTGCAGGCTTACCGTAAACCCAGCCCTCACAAACTACGAGTCCGAAACCCTCTATCCTAGATGGCAATACAATTACATCTGAAGTCGCATATATTGTAAACAGTTCCTCGTCGTCTACATGACCGGTGAATACTACTTTATCGTAGACTCCTAAGTTCTGAGCCAGAGCCTTTAGCTTTCTCACCCATGAACTGGCCTTACCTGTTCCTAGAGCCCCGCTAGTAAAACTTCCGTTTCCAACCAGTAGTAACTTTACGTTAGGGGCTTTTACCTCCTTCATAGCCGTTATAACCACGTCTTGGCTCTTCACGGGATCCATCCTAGCTACTACAGTTATCACCTTATCGTCAGGTTTAAGACCGTATTTATCCCTTACCTTTTCAACCTCTCCTTTCCCTGGTTTCTTATATAACGACGTGTCTATGTAGGGATATATCTGTTTAACCTTTGTTCTGGCTCCTGCTCTTAACAACCCCTCTAAGTCCCTCTTCGTACTGACTATCACGTAGTCAAAGCCCTCAAAGGACTTTACGATGAAATCCCTGATCTTTCTAGAGAGGATCTGTGGTATGAAAGGTATGTGATACCAGAGCACAGCTGAAGCAGATGGGCCTATAATCCCTCCTACTAAGAGCTGTTGAAAATCGTTGATGAAGTAGATGTCAGTGTCCTTATAAAATTGTAGAAGTTTCTTAGCGGATAGCCAGTTATAATCGGCATAAGAGACGTAGTGGAAGGGTTGAATTTCGTATTTAGTCAGACCGTGGGACTCGTTGTAAATCCCCTCTTTGAACTCCGTGTAACCTTTAAGTGTCTCCGGTTGGACGTCGATGAAATAAAACTCCTTACGGTTGTAAATAACCTCCGGAGGGTAGCCAGGACCTAGAGACACCCATCTAGCTTTTGAAAACTTATCTAATATCGCCATCATCATCTTGGCAACTCCGCCAACAGATATGTAGTAATCAGAGCTGTCTATGGCCGATAAGTCTATGGGCAACTCAAGGTAACCGTACTTCTCAACGAGGTCTCGGTAGGTCTGTCTGAACCTTATGGGAGGAGTTTGAGTATTAATTGCTACTGAAACCATGGCGTAATGAGTAATATTAGCTATCATGTTTAAAAAAGTAAGCTCAGATTATGATACCATGAATTACACATTCCTATCTAACGGATTAACATCGGCCCTTGAGGTAAACGGAAGTATCGAGTGGTTTCCCGTACCTCGTTATGATTCACCTTCAGTTTTCACCAAGATTCTTGACAGTGAAAAAGGTGGTTACTTTTTACTTACCCCTTTATCAAACGAGTACAAAGTGCAGCAAGAGTATTTAGGTTATTCACTAGTAGTTAAGACCTCTTTCAAGACTACTTCGGGAGAGGCGAAAGTAATAGACTTTCTTCCCCTCTCCTTACCTGCGATCATAAGGCTTTACGATAGTGAAGTGGAGTTGAAAGCTGTCGTCAGACCCGTTTTCAATTACGGTTTAATCAATGCTGGGACTGAAATAGTTGAGGACAAAGGCGTTGTCTACAAAAACCCTTTGTCGAAGGAAGGCTTAGAGCTCCTAATATACGGGAACTTTGAAATAAAATCACCTTACGAGATCACTATTAAACCCGGAAGGGGATACCTCTACTTACTCTATTCAAAAGATTTGAGATACGGACTCTTTAGCCAAAAAGGCTTTGTGTATTCTAAGCCTTACGATGCCTTCTCGAAACTTATAAGCTATACGGAAAAGGAACTGTCCCAAACGAGAAAAGTAAACGTTCTGAGAGATATGTACTACCGCTCCCTATCAGTGATTCTAGGAATGTACTATAAGCCTTCGGGAGGAATTATAGCATCTCCTACGTCTTCGATCCCAGAAATAGTCGGAGAGAGCAGAAACTGGGACTATAGGTTTGTCTGGGTCAGGGACTCCTCTTACGCTGTAGAGGCTCTAGTTAAGGCTGGGTTAACTAACTATGCTAGGAGGACATTAGACTTCTTAATTAGTGTGTTAGATCCCTCCTCAAAGAGCTTCGATCATCCATTTTATACGATTGACGGTACACCACCTCCAGCTGAGGAAACTCTTGATTGGCTAAGCGGATTCCTCAATAGTAAACCCGTTAGGATCGGCAACGCAGCTTATTTACAAATACAAATGGACTTGGAAGGAGAATTTATGAACGCCTTGTACACGTATTATAAGGAGACTGAAGATGATGATTACGTTGATAGGAACTTCTGGGTTATTGAATCAATAGCGTCTTGGGTTAAATCTTCGTGGAGAGACCCGAGCACCGACATATGGGAGGAAAGGGGAGTGACAAGACATTACACCCATACTAAAGTCATGAGTTGGGTGTCGATGGATAGGGCTTCAAAACTGGCTTCAGCACTCGGTTATAGCGAGCTGGCTGAAGAATGGAAGATCACAGCTAATGAAATAAGAGAGGATGTAATGAGGAACGGAGTAAAAGACGGGTCTTTTATAAGGTATTATGGTGGAGATGAAATAGATGCCGCACTCTTAACGTTACCTCTCTACGATTTCATAAAAGCCGAAGATAGAGTGTTTCTGAACACACTAGATAGAATAGAAAAGGAGTTGAAAGTGGGGGAAGGTTTATATTTAAGGTACAGAAAGGACTTCTTGGGCTTTACCGTAAATCCCTTTACGTTAGTGACCTTGTGGATGGCGAGAGTTTACGTAAGATTAAACCAAGAGGGTAAGGCATTGGAGTTACTGGATAGAATTAGGCAATGCTCCTCCCCTCTGGGCTTAATAGGTGAACATGTAGACCTCAAGACGTGTGAGGCAAGGGGTAATTTTCCCCACTTGTTCCCGCACTCTGGGGTAGTAATGACAATAGTTGAACTGGAGGAGAAGAAGAATGAAATACAGCAGAATGTTCCAATTGATCAATGAGGCGATCGAGGAGATAGAAAAATTCGGGTCTTGTGAAAGTGCATATTATATTCTGAAGTACTTGGCTAATAGTCGGGATAACTTGTGCGAAGAAGAGGAAGTTGATTACGATATAACGATAGACAACTTAATTTTCTTAGCTATGAACGGGAAACGTACGGAGAAAAAATATAAGTTATACGTGAACGCTTTTTTCATATACGATATGATATCTTCTTCTCTCGCAGTTCAGAACCCCCTATTCACGTTTAGATGGGGAAAGTTATACTTCATTTACAGCTCTAGAATTGAATCTCACTTGAACGCTCTGGTTAAGAATAAATTTCTATATTTAACTAGGAGTCAAGTTAGACTTACTCAGAGAGGAGAAGAAGAGATGGAAGGAGTCAAAACACTGCTCAGCAAAGACTATTTAAGAAAGATAAATGAGAAGTTGAAGGAAATTGATAAGATGAAGTTGAAAGATTTGAAAATATATACTAAGAATTATCTATTTACAAAAAGTTGAGAACTATTTCATCGATTTCACTTTAACGGAAAAATCTTGCTTCGTAGTAATTATCTGCTTTATCAAGTGAAAAATAGAAAATGACTTCATATTGGGTTTAATAATTTGCAAAGATAAATTAAACGATGCTTACTTATCTTCATCTAGATCCTATTTATTCTTTCAATCCATCTAAATATCTAATTCTAACTATTTCAAAAATTTAGACATGAATTTGAAAGCAATTTACTTTGAAAGGTTAAAAAAATTATATATTATATTTTATTACTTTAAAAAATTATTCCCTATTTTTCTTTGTAGTAAAATTTAATTTAATTAGTTTATATTATACTATTGATATAAAGTTCTACAAAATTGACTAACTTTTTCGATCCTCGTTGCGCTAACGTTTTAAACATGAGTACAACAAATCCCATGTGGAAGAAGTAGAAAAGCTGATAAAAGAAGGTAAATATAAAGATGCCTTAAACCTAGTCGAGGGACAGAAAGACACTCCAATAAAGTTTTACTACTTAGCCCTTATCTATTTCAAGAGCGGGAATTTAAAGGAAGCGTTAAGGTTTGCGGAGAAGGCTAAGAGGACTGGTAATGAACCAAGATTTTCTACCCTTTATAGTTACATACTTTATTCTCTAGGATATGAGCAACAAGACGTCGAGTTATTTGAAAGAGCCCTAAAGGAGATGCAAAAAGCGTTACAGACAAATAAGCAGCTTGAATACGACCCAGAGTTCCTTTACTATATGGCTAACATTCTCTATGAGCTGGAAAATTATAAAGAGGCTCTAGACGCTATTAACAAAGCTATAATAATAAAAGAAGATGAGTCAATGCGTAAACTTAAGGGCGATATACTCTTTAAACTCGGTAAATATGAGGATGCTATAAAGGAGTATGAAAAAGGTATTGAAAAAGACGAGAACCTTTACGCTATAGGCTTTACTTATTACAAGATGGGAGAGCATAAAAAGGCACTCGAATATCTTGATAAGGCAATTACAATTAACCCTGACAATCCATATTATTACGAGACTAAGGCCGAAATACTTCTTGAATTAGAGAAAAAAGAGGAGGCAATTAAAGAGATAAGTAAGGCTTTAGAAATAGACCCAGATAACCCGTACTTAATCTCTACTCAGGTTGAAATTCTGTCTCACTTTGATCAGGAAAAAGCCCTGAAGATTGCACAAGAATTCGTCAAGGATTTTGAAGAATATAGAGATATATTTTGTGAAGACATTAAGGAGAAAAAAATAAAAGGTAAAGTAAAAGAAGAAGTAGAAATTTTGTGTTCATAAGTGAAACAGCTATTAAAGTCCATGTTAATAATTTCCCAGAATAGAGAGCCTTAAGTGAAGGTATTAAAAATCATCAAATCATTATAAGTTTACGTAGATCCTCTAAATCTACATCTTTAAATTTAAATTCACAAAAATTGTCGGTTAATAGAACATAAAGTCCTCGATCTTTTTGGGCGGTATTGAAATAAGGTTATGATAACACTCAGTTAAAATACTTAGTTTTCTACATAAATTACTTACTTTTAACGCACACAAGAAAGTTTTGTTCATTAAGCGTTTCACTCAAATACGCAACAGCTACTACACCATACTTCTTAGAAATCTCAACTAATTCTTTTGCCTTATCTTTTTTATTCACATTTGTTACGAATCCCACTGTGCTGTATTTACTGAATATTACATTCTTAAGAAAAGCCTCTTTGTCATTTATCACGTTAAAGTTAAAGAGCCAACAACGACTCAGGCTTAGCCTCTCCAGATACTCACTAATATGCTTCTCTACGAAGCTCGATGCTGTGACTGTCATTATTAACGCCTCACTAGTTTGGTATATATATACTTAAACTTTATATAAACTTTTATATTCTAGGAGTGGGTGTGACCTACTATAAATCCATAAAAGTATAATAGAAACTCATTAATGTTTTTAACATCATTATTTTGTGCCTTTCAGCAAATATTAAAATATGGGGCTGCTTAGTCGGGGCGAAGATTTTATATTCCATTCAAGGCAATTTTTAAATGCCGCGGTAGCTCAGCCTGGCTAGAGCGCTGCCCTGGTATACAGGGCAGACAGGCAGAGGTCCCGGGTTCAAATCCCGGCCGCGGCTTTTCCGTTCTTCATGATCAGTTTCGTGTATTCAATAATAATAACAAGGTTCTGATCAACACTAAGTATTACTACGGGTCCGAGCTACAATCAGTGGCAATATTGTATAAGAAAATCTCTAAGTCTGTTTATAAATATGGATATAAATAAGGGAAGAAACAAAAAATACCTTTTCTGAGACGACCTTTTATACTAAAGAGTTGCCCGTTACTTCTAAGTACGGTACATTGCCACTACTAGGATAGTAATAAGTCGGCTGTAATACTACTTGAGAATCAACGGGAGGTGCAATTAGATAGTAATAATAGAGGTGAGAGATCCCATTAGGTAAATTACTACTTAGTTGGTTCGTTATATTAACGTAAGGCCCGTTAGCCAACATGAGGTTGGTCAGCGAACTCGTGCCCGAATATATCATAAACTGATAATTGGTCTCAGGACCTATCTCCACGATGGCTCCGGTATTTAACGGTAAGCATACTTGTTTATTCATCGTCACCACTGGGTTAGACCCTGAAGTACTATATATTGTTAACTCGAGATAAGTTATAGAACCACTCACATAACCCTCAATAACGTACATGTACTTGTTGTTAGCACTCAATAACTCGTTACTAGAGGAATAACCTTCTAACGTATTGTTTACATACAATGTCACGTTATATTCAGTCGGGGTCACCGGTTTCACGTTTAAAGAGATGTCTACTTGGTAAGTTTGGTTGGTTAACAAGGCGTTAACAACCGTAGTAGACCCGTTATTTGGAACTACGTCAAACCAACCCGTCATATATAATGGAGCATTGCTGTCTAATCCCAAGGGTAACACGTACTTAATCTCCTGATTATTTACGTAATTATTTGCAACACCTGGTTGAATAATAATGTTATTATTGTTTCCTTTAAAGCAGATATCTTGCCCGTAAAGTATAGCATAGCCATCTGATGTTAAACAAGTATCTCCTTTAAAGGTTATCGTGTATGATTGTATTGCAACTTGTCCGTTAACATTTATTATGTTATTCCCATGGAGGTTAGTTGAACTTGTTGAAGATGATAAAGATCCAGCATTGATTATAAGATTACCATTAGGTATATTTAACTGTGAACCTCCACTGAATACCACGTTAGTTGACTGACCATTTATAACCATACCTCCTTGCACATCTATATTACTATTTCCGCAAAATGCGACATTACCTGATTGACCATTAGTCTGTAAGAATACGGGATATTTACTGTCTATAACAGTGTCACCATAAAATGTAATACGATTAGCACTCATGCTCATTACGGGGGAGTTTTGATAAATACATACATTGCCATTGAACTTTATACTAGAGGAGGAACTTGTTAAGTTCATAATCGTCGGTCCGTCAGATACTATTTTAATTTTAGTTGCACTAAAAGTTACGCAGGCACCACTTGCTGAGGAATTGAATAATAGTCCCTCTTTGGCTACCATATTTAAGTTATTTTCTACGCCTACACTTCCCTCAAACACTGGAATACTATTAAACGTGATATTGGCTGCATTTGACACAGTAAATATGTCCTCAAATATTACTAAACTATTAAATGTTAAGTTCACTCCTTGATCAGTAACGGGGCATTCAAATATAACTGGAGCGTTGAAGGTAATGTTGAAAGGTCCACTTCCGGCAGACGTGGTAAAAACTACGGAGTGAGTAAAGATGGTTGGAGTATTTATTGTTACGGGTTCTGACACTGAAATTGAGGTAGTCGGATTAGTCTGAAATTGACTTTTGTACTGGTTGTATATCTGGTTTGCCTCATGTTCTAATTGCAACTGGTATTCATAAGGGTTATATAGTTCATACAACGGATTAAGCAAATCGGTCATAGGCACGTAAGGAATATTATTACTGGGACCAGTTGGAGGTAACTGAGGTGAACCGTGTGTAGTAATGCTTGTACCAGGTGAATAGTACAAGTAGTAGGCTGAAACATGGTCATGACCATTAATTATAAGCTGACCTTGTCCTCCGTCATTATATCCGATATCACCAGGCATACTTATTTCATCGTTTCCATCAAAAGTTACCGTAGAACCGGGGGCTGTTTCAAATAGTAACGAATATTGTCCGAAATACTGTTCAAATAATTGTCCGTAAGTAGTTATGATCACACTAGATACATTCCCTGAGTAAGTATTCACATATTGTTGAGCTTCAATTACTGGATATGCAATCCTGAACATTTGACCAGATACGTTAGCTAAAATCCATAAGACTGGTACATAAGACGCGTTAGTCGTGAAGCTCACGTTCAAAACGCTATTTGGCTCTACCTCAAACGCGTAAAAACTAATACCAGCTATACTCCTAGTTAGTAGGTTTACTTGAGTGTTCTGGAATGTCACTTCTTTTGTTACTCCGCTCCCTAAAACGCTGACGTAACCAATGTAGTCAGGATTAGAAATTTGGTTTATATAACCGCCATAATAGCCCTCCGGAATGTAGTTGTATGGGGCATAGTTGGTTTTCATTAAGAAGGGTACTACATATAAAGGCCCACTGAAGTTTAAGTTTAAGGTTACTAATGACCTTACTGATAAATTCAACGGCATATTAGGTTCTGTAGGTATTATGTAGCTTATAACCGGTGGTGAGTACGATATATATATTTCCTTAGACAATTCCATTGCTGTCTGTAAGGGTATAATACTATTCGAGGTGATAGCACTTAGAGACGAATAATAACCTACAACAACTACAGCTAAGGATATCGTAATCATAACAAGAATTAGAGTTGTGACTCCACTACTCATGAGTGAATTTTGCCTAATCCTCTATTTTAATTTTTCTTTCAGATACAAGGTTAACGAAAATTTTTAGGACAATTAACGTATCATGTTTGTGAAACTAACATATATCATATTAGCAAAACTAATTTTTTCTCGTCAGATTTGCATTTACCTTTGATGACTGATAATTGGATCGCTCTGTATTTTAAAAGCAAGTCAAGGATAACGAGCACTCTAAGAACACGTTTAAGCCTTCGCTAGGATAGCAAAAGGCCTTGTTCTTTGAAGTCTCACCGATTATTAGGACTATAGGTTAGCAAAATGCACTCTTATTAAAAACTGCGTGTTAAGAACTACGTCACCGCTTAGACTTTGAATCAAAATTATAGAATATTATGTAATCTAATTTATCTTTCACCACTTCCCTATATTTTTTACACCTTTAACTTCACTAATCTAGTGAAGAGTGTTGTTAACACGTCAAAGCTATGTCTATCTATGCTTAGCCTTAGGAAAGTTCCTATTCGCTTACTCAATCCACTGTTTAGAAGCGTCCGTTAGACGACGTGTTCATCTAACCTTACGTTCATTTTCAGAGTAGACAGATAAAAAATTATAAATAAATTTTTAGCATATTTATCCTAAAATCTCTATTATACATCATTCAATTCTATACAGATAATCGGAAATAATTAGTTAAGCTAATATTATCGAACGAAAGGAATAAATAGAAGGTTTTACAGACTATTTTACATGGTATCAGTAGCAGCTAGTGAGTTTCTGTTAGTCGCTGCAGCCTTAGTTATAGGGTTAGTCTTCTTTGGGCTCACCCAAGCATTAATAATCCCCCAATATGCTTTTACACTCGCCGAACAACAAGCTAGGACTTTAGCGTCAGCGTCTCTTATTTCAGTTTCTCCTCCAGACATAGGTACTAATGGGTATTCCTTTGTAGTATATCCTTACATACCTGGTTTCAATGGTAACGTTACGGTCTTTATGTTTGAAGAACCTGCGTCTTCACTACCTTCTATAGCCGTTCTTACCCCCCAGTCTTCATCCACTCCTTTTTCAGCTAGTTTCCCTAACGGGACAAGTATGACTAAGGTAACAGTAGGTCCCGTCTATGACACTAATGGACATGAACTCACAGAGTCAATAACGGGTTATACGTTACCGGCTAATTATCCGTTCGTGATAAGTGGTACTATACCAAGAGGGGAGATATTAATAATATGGATGATATATAGTACGGGAAATTACTATTTCAGGGTAGCATACACATATACTACGGGGTGATGGTTGTGAAAGCACAAGCTTCTGTGATTGTCGGGCTAATATTTATGATCTTGTTGTTTAGTGTGATAATACCATTCCTCGCGTTCACTATGACCTCACCGTCTTACGACATTCAAGGTAAGCAATATGTCTCTCAGGCTACACAAGCAAGGGATCAACAAATGTTCCAGATAGAAAGCGGGGATCCTTTAATATCCTACGTACTAACTCCGAGCGGACAAGACGTATTAAAATTCGAATTCCTCCACGGCTTTTATCCTCTGCAAATTAGGGGGATTTATTACTTTAATGGGACTTCATGGGTACCTGCATACCCTGGAAACTTGACCGTGAGTTCCGATCTGACGATATACTTGTTTACGCCAAGCTTTTATTCGGGACCTATAGATATAGTAACGTCTTATGCTAACCAAATAGTACTCTATCCAAAACAATTCGGTGGGCTGGAGTGTACCAACATATGGACTTTGTTCTTAAATAATCAACAGTCCAGTGCATACATCACGTTATACCCGGGACAGAATACGCAAGTTGAGTATATATATGCTGAGGGCTCGCCTAGTACAGAAACAGTGACCAGTGAAATGACTTTGAACTTACCTAATGGCACGGAAATATTCGAACCTAACACTACTGCTCTTCCACCAGTAATAGGTTCAGGGGAAATAGTAGCTCTTCCAAACGGTACTACTATAATATTCCCAAATCCTACAGCTACTGGAGTAGTCGCTATTAAGATAATCAAGGACTATGCGACTGTGGAAGTTAGTGGGGGGTATATACTAGAGAAATGCCTTCACGCCAACGGTTTACCTCTGTCTTCTTTCCTCACCGGGTACCAGAGTGACAACGACCACATAGGCATGTTAAATGCTACGAAATGCGGCGGGAGTAACAACCCAATGCTACAGAACCAAACAATAATACAGTGGGTAATACCAGACTCTGGAATCTACCAAGGGTTAGATATACCGTATGTTGAAGCTTCTACTGGTCCTAATGGTGGAGGACCAGGAGGTGGACCAGGTGGTGGAAGACCAGGAGGTGGACCAAGTTCTCAAAATTGTATTAATCTACTTAGCAGTGGTCCTAAGGCAAATGTACCCTATTACTCGAATTACGCGCCGCTAGGTGGTTATGCAGTGTGGACTGGTGACGCTGGCATTGTAATAGGTAATGGGATAGCTAATACAGGTAATCCCCCCGGTGGTGGCAACAATAATGAATTTTATATAGCATTTACTGTACAATTGTATAACGACACGTGGGTAACGATAGTAGACCCCAACCCTGTACCAGCTGAAACTACATTAAACGGAAAACAAGCTACGTACCTTATGATGATTGCTGGTTCATATAACGCCTCAACCGGCGTTATGTCCCTATATGTCAACGGTTCATTAGTTTCACAAGTACAGTTAAAACCTAATTTACAGCTAAATAATAGCCCACTATCTATAATAGACGTCGGGTCAGTATATAATGGTAGTAACAAATTACTTAAATCATTACCGGGGGTCGCAGGTGATGTAAATACAGGTGACTCAAAGTATTACTCTTTTGACGGTGCTTTAGGTCCAACTATTATCTATAATGTTTCGCTTACACCTAACGCGATAAACTTCTTGTACCACGGTGGACTACCCGACTTTAATGACATAAAAGTAATGTGGACTCAGAACTACGTAGTTTACTCTAAGATAAATAATGTTTATCCATTGCAAACCGAGGAATGTTATAGTACACAACAACCTCATGCAAATAATGGACAATACGGAACTATAAACGGTCAGATGGTAGGGTATGAGGTATATAACTTAGTGAACGAGAGCCAATACGATGCGTTTTGGGGATTAGGTGGTGCCATACCTACTGCTTTCACACCGTTCGGTAGTTTGGTGTTATGGAGTGGTGCAACCCCGTTAGTGTTTAACCCCGCTGTACTATCAGAGACCGGTCAGAATGTGACAATAGAATTCCAAGCTAACTTGGTTCCCCCTGAGAAGGGTACTTATACCTTTTCCTTTAACTTTACGGATTGTCCACCGGGGATTACCTCCGAGACTCATAATAATAACAATTTCGTGTGGGCAAATGAGTATGGTAAAGTTTACATAAACGGAAAATTGGTGTTTAACGGGTATATGAGTAGTAATAAGCAGATACATGTCCTTTATTCAAATGACCCCTCAGCGGTCGTAAAAAACCAACCAACATTTGATCATACCCTGACCGGCAGTGTAAACATTACTATAGTCTTTACATTTAATATACCATCCGACTATAGTACATCCGAGCCATTAGGTATATTCTTCGGGTTGATGTGGATACCACCCGGCTATAGTTCGTTTGTCCCGGTACCGATTAGCTCTTTCCAAACTTCTTCTGAGTGATTCGTATGACAATTAACGCAAAACCAATTATTTTTGCTTTTTTTGTAGTAGTTGCCTTAGCTTCTGTGGAGACAGTGTCTTATGATCCGATATCCTTATCCATCCCTCAGGGTTCAAACACTTTCACGTTTGCAAATGGTGAACTTTATTTAGGTACTGTTAATGGGATATTCTCGTTAGAGAATAACTCCTATATTTTGACGGGCTATGATATCAAATGTCTTGCTTTCCTTGATGGGTTCTATTTCATAACTACAAATGGTTCTCTGTACTTTTATAATGGGACAGTAACACAAATCGACGTCCCTTTACCCCAAAGGTTATTTGTAGATAACTATACTAGCGAACTGTATGTAACAGCTAACTATCAATATGTGTACATAATTAAGGGCACTCATATAGTTAAGTCTTACTACATTTACGAGAGCTTTGGATTCCTTACGTTTACAAATTCCTATGCTATTGTCGACTCTGAGGAAGGTTATACTTTCTTGTGTTATAACGGGAGTAACAGGACGGTCATCTACTATCAGGATGCTCTGACAGCTATGACTTTCGCTAATAATACATTTATATCTGGGAGCTTTTCCCCTAACGGGCTATGGGTTTTTAACAACTTATCGGTGTTGGACTTATTCGTTATACCCGTAAACTACTTCTCTCAATTACCTTATTACAACATCGACTACGTACCTCTACCTTTTACCCCCTACTGGATATACTATAATAACGGGCTTGTGTATGTGGCTGGGGAGACGGGATATGAAGTCTTAGATTCCCTTAACGGATATCAAGTAATTTACTCTAACTTTACTCCGGTCTCAGACGCAACAGGTTATAACGGAGCTTTTTATGTGCTCACTAAATACGGACTAGTGAAAGTTGAGTTGCTCCCTCCACCAGTATACGTGTTGACGCTTAAGGAATTAGGTCTACCTTCTTACGGTACTTTTACAGTTGAAATCAACGGTCAGGACTACACATCTACTAACGGTTCTATAACACTTAAGTTAGCCGGTAATGTATTGTATAATATTACTTTTATGAACTACTTGGGATTTAAGCCTAACATAACGTCGATAGAGTTAAACTTAACTGGCAATACAGATTTAGATGTTAGGTACACCTCCGAATTAGTACAAGTCAAAGTAGATTTAGAAGGAGTTAAAAACGGTACTCATTGGATACTTTATGTTAACGGTACTCCATATAATGAGTCTTCACCCGTAGTCAATTTATACTTAAGTAATTCTACTACTTACTTCATAAACGTCTCCGTACCTAATTATAAGGTATTCCCTGTTAACTTGGAATACCAAGTGAACGGTAATAATACGTTAGTTTTCTCAGCTACACCGATACCGGTTCAGAATGCGTCAACGGCTAGCAGCAATAAAAGTATAGCATCTTCTATCACTAATCCTTCTTTCGATTTTTACATATTGCTTGTAATTATTTTTGTTACAGTTATATTTTTCTTTCTCTACCTCGTTAGAGGTGTAAGAAAAAATGGTTAGAAAGCTTAGAAAAGGATTATCTGATATAATAGGGTTTCTTATTTTATTAATTTTCATTCTAGGAGTTATGGTGCCTCTTCTCTTTTATGTAACCTATTCCTACTCCCAAGATCTAGTACCAGAGAGCCCTCCTCAACCTAACATAGGGGTAATCAATATTACTTATACTGTTCCTCTATATGGGACGTCAAAGCTATTGATTCAGTGGACAGCTGGGTCTCCAAAACCAATAGTATTTTGCATATATAATTACTCGATAAAGGGTGAGTGGGTTAAGGCAAATTATGTGGCCGGCAATCCCAGTTCATCGAATACTGAATGTTTTGTAATTAATGGTCCGGCTAACACTTTACTAGTCCAGTTAGAGTACCTTAACGAGACTTACTACGCTCAAGTAGGTACTAATAGCTCTGTCTTGGTGGGATAATGAGTGGGATAAAAAACGTGAGAAAAAATAAAGGAGTGAGTAATGTTGTCGCAGCCATGTTGATATTGATCATAATAGTGACGTTAGCAGTTTCTACGGCAGTTACATTGCAGTTGGAGAACTCGGAGTATAGTACCACGACATATGTTATGGAAAATTATAAGTACTTACACGACTTGATGGAGGCTCAGTTAAAGAACGATATACTCAACATATCGTACTATGCTTTTCCGACGAATAGCGGTTATTGTTTGGAAATAACATTTCAACTTAATCCTCAATTTGACTATTCTAGTCCTTATAGTGTAAATATAACGTGTATAATCGCGTATAATAGTCAGGGACTTGAACCGATGATGATTACGTCCCCCCAACAAATGAAATACCCTATAAATATACATATATCTACGTCCCCCTACACCTTGTTAATACAGTCAAGTTCAGCACCAGATATATATATCATCTTTGGGAACGGAGTAACTGTATTTCTACCGCCTAACGCGTCGGTATGACAGCTAACTTAGAAGTTTTTTAAAAACATCAACCCTACAATACGAGTCTTCCTTTTCTAAACGTTGTCTAAACCTCAACAAATTATTAAGTATGTTAAAATAGTCTGTATTATGCTTTACACTTATTTATTGTCAAGGCTAAAGGAACTCGGTTGTTTCTCCCTCTACATAGGTAGAGAGCCAGTAGATTTACAAGGACTAGCCGTAAAAATGCTCGTGAAGGGTTACGGTATTGTGGAGGGTGAGATGAAGGGAGTAACTGTAGCTAATATTGACGGCATTAGACTCCTGAAAGGTAGGGGGGAGGAAATTAGTGACTGTATTTATAGGAAAGGTGGTAAGAACGTTCTTGATAACCCCCCGCAATACCCTAAAATTGTTGTAGACCTAGGCCTATTCAACAGATTAGATGAGGACGAGAAGAAGAAGACTTTAACGCAATTATTTATGACTTTGAACGTGGTGAGAAAGTTTTGGTGGGATGGGAATATGGTGGTAGTCGGAGGTATAAAGGTTGGAAAAGCCTTGACAGTGAGCTCGTTTAGCGTTGACGCCCCTGCTATAGTGCTCGACCCTTATGGTGATGTCGATGCAAACGAGGAAATAATAAGGAATTCGGACGTATTCATCATGGGAGGAATTGTAGATAAGGGAAGAAGACTGAAATACGCCACTACCGAGTTAGCTAAGATGAGGAGCTATGACTACCCCCGTGTAAGGATAAAGTTACGGGGGTCTGTAGTTGGAGTCCCAGACGAGTTTAACAAGATAGCCGAAATCGTGCTGAAAGTTAAGGAAGGTGAAAGTTTGGAGGAAGCGGTGATATCAACTATGTCGAAAGGTGACAAAGTGGCTAGGATCTTGTATGACGTCCACAGGCTAGGCTTAGACGTTTTAGAAGTGGAATTAAAATGGTTAAAAGCTGACGATAAGGTTTTACACATGGTGAAATCGAGGCTGAGGATGACCTCATGATGTGTTAAACATGTATAACAGTGAAACTTATTAAACAGTGTGACAATATTAACATATGTCTTCAAATCCTCAAGATCAAAACAACAATAATAGAAAGACCATTACTATAAGGGGAGTAGATAGCGATCTATATAACAGGATAGTAAATCTGTCAAGACAGAGCGGGAAGACGGTAGGGGAAATAATGAACCAAGCTATGAGTACTTTTCTTGGATTAGCGGGAAAAGCTGGGGAAAAGATCGACGATGCAGTTTCCAAGGCTAGGGAGACGGGGAAGGCATTTATCGATGGGTTTAACGAGGCTAAAAAGGACGTCGTGATCATATCCGACGTTGAAGAACTTGAGGCTAATAAGAACGAGATAACGAGTCTGGGTAAACCCGTCTTGTTCAGGAACATAAAAAAACTCGTGTTAGAAGACATAGATGAGCCTACTCTAGATAGATATATCGACTCTATCGTGTCAGTGGATGAGCTCGTTATACCTAGATCGTTAAATAAGTTTAAAGTTTTACAAAAATGTAAGTTCGTAAAGAGGATAACTCAAGTCCCGTGAAAGAGGCCTTTTCTCGTCATAGTAATGCAATCGTTGGCAAAATAATGGGTATGAGCAAAGTTAAAATAAAACCACTTATCATTGCCCCTACAGCGTATTCTCCGCCTAACAAGTCCACGTATAGAGGTAACGTTACGTCCATAGACGTAGCCCCTCCTATGGCTATAGCACCTATAGGAGTTGCCTTCACTCTTAGTAAGATCGGTAACAAGATGAAAGCTAATTGCTCTCTCAGGAAGTTGCTCAGAAACCCGACTACGCCAAGAGCTGGACCGAAGTATTTAGCGACGAATGGTCCCGTATACGAATACCAACCTGATCCTAAGGTTATCATTAAACTTGCCTTTAAGGGAATTAAGGGGGAGAAGATCACTGAGAGTATTATAGCCCCTACCACGTCAACCGTAACTGCTAAGATCGCTAGTGCCGTAGTCCTCTTGAGTAATCCTATGTTAAAGCTCCTGCCTATCTCAATACCTATAATTACAGCCAAAAAGTATAACTCATAGTCTATGATGAATGTAAAAGGTAGCTCAAACCTGATTCCAAGTCCCAAGATAAGACCCAAAACCAAAGGTATAACGTATTTTATTTGCATCCTCAAGTTAACTTTCATAGGGTATAAATGAACTTTGTCTATAAAGAATAAGCCTATAACATATGTTATGAGGATTAACAAGGTTGCCATAATTAGGGATATTAACAGAACGCTAGCGATCTCGTTGACTGGAATTGTAACGCCTCCCCAATAGGAAATAGTGAATATCAAGACTAGCACTGTAGTTTCCGTGATCACTGAAGGCAGTTTGACTTTCCTTCCTATAGCCATACTTATAAGATATAGAGAGAGAAAAGTCAGTGTAAAGTTCATACAACTCAATATAATATTCTGCTTAAATGATTATCCTTACTTTAGTGGAGAGAAATAAGTTTTGTCTAAAACTTTCTTCCTCCTTATCTTCTTTTAATTGCCGCAAATAGCATTAAAAGCGAGGAGATTATCAGTAATACCACAGACACAACATTTACTAGGTTGATAGAAACTACTGCGTTTTCCACTATGGGTTTATTTACCATGATCACAACTCCATTCGGTAAATTATATGTCCCAGTCCACTTTACACTCTCGAAAAAGGGAACTGTAGTATTTAACCTTATTTCACTGCCCTTAAAGTACCATGACTTCTGTCCGTTTATTGTGACCAAGTATTGTGGGTAATAAATTACTGTAATTGAGGTAGGTTTTATTAATGTAAAATTAGAGAAAGGTAATACAGAGAGGACTGCATATCTTTCCGTACTATTTATTGGGTAAGTTACGTTAGTCAGAACTTGTATCTTACTTCCGTTGAAATACCACCCGTTAGTGAAATTGACGAGGTGACCGTTAACAAGGGCTAATACAAGATAATGTGAACTCACGTTAACGAAGAATTGTAACCTCCAAATAGCTGTAAAGTTCAGGGGAGATTCAATTCTTATTGTCATATTATTAATCAGGACATACCTGCTATAATTGTTAACGTAATGGTATTGAACCGGCACGTATATTGAAAGTCCGGAGTCGTACCATCCCGTAGTAAAGTTCATGATCATCCCGTTTGCTATGCCTCTTAGCGGGTACGGAGAAAGGACGTTTACAAGGAACTGTTTAACTAACGACACATTTATAGCTACAGGCTTATTGACGATTATGTAAGTAATGTTAGGAGAACATGCTATCCTCTCGCTAGACGCGATAAAATCGTAGTAGGCTACCTTAAACACTATAGAAGTCCCGTTATTATACCACCCACTTGTAACATCCATTAAAGTCCCATTTACATACCCTTCCAACTCTCTGTTTATACTTACGTAGTATTGGTAACTAGAGATTATGGTAATCGTCATAGATGAGTTAACTATAACGTGGAAAGGAGTTGGTATGTAGTATACTACTCTTTCGTCATTGGAAAGGTAATGGTAATTGTTCGGCACCGTTATCATTGTTCCATTATTATACCATCCTGAAGTTATGTTCTGGTAACTCCCGTTTACTTCTACTAACGCCTTGTAAGGGACTATAACGTAGTACTGTAATAAGAATCTTGCTGTGAAATTAATGGGTGAGTTCAATGTTACGTTAAGGTTGTTGGTTAAGATCCACCTCTCGGTTTTCGAGCTGTAGTATATTTGCGGAGGGATGAGGACTCTTGAGCTCTGGTTTATCCATTGTATATGTGTAGCCGTCATATTAATCCCGTTAACCAGTTCGTATAATGGCAGGGGAGAGTTTATTATCAGTCTGTATTGTGTTATCCATGAGGCTGTGTAGTTTATGTTCGGTTGACTTACAATGAAGCTGGTGGGATTTAGTAATTCTTCTCTTATACCCGTTGATAAATAATAATATTGCAGTGGGATCACTACTTTTGAAGAGGAGTTAAACCACTGGTTCCCAGTCACGTTCAATGTTTTCCCGTTGACTTCTACTATTAAAGGGTACTCGGTCTTAATATTTACCAAGTACTGTAAAACTACGGTTACGTGTATTGTTATGTTAGTCGTAATTACTATATATGTTACGTTAGGAATTAGAAGTTCCCTTTCCCCCGGTGCTATTACAGAGTAATTGCATATGGGTAATTCTATTACTTCTCCGTAATAGTATTCACCCGATTTGATGAGTGCGGGGGTTCCGTTCAATGTCCCCCACATGGGTATATTAATTGTGACCTTCAATAAGTTAGGTATTCGGATATAACTCACAAACACTTGATAATAGCCGTTTGACAAAGTGATTATATTGTTAGTGGTATTATAACTACCACTGCTATTTAGCACCTTGCTTATAGGCAAATAGCGGTAAAGTGATGTATTAAACAGCGGAAGTTGTACGGTAATACTGGAGGGTGAGGTGTAAGATGTGTAATAGGACTCTCCGTAATCCGGTTCTTGAGTGTTATAAGGTACATTTGCTGTAGTGTTATACCCGTTAACTAAGTAGTAGTGGTTTGAGAGTACTGTAACTAGTGTCCACCCCGGGATCAAAGGTGTAAAATAGCTCGTCAAATAGGACGGGTTTGGGTTGCCGATAGTCACACAGACCATACCGTTATTACCCAAGGTTGCTTGTATGTTAGATGAAGTCTCTGCTGTGTCGAAGCCATAGTTATAAACTTCTGGAAACGGTGAGTATAAGTTAGTTCCCGTAACCTTATAATATATTGCTAATTGAGATTTCATTGACGAGAATGTAGCTATAGCTCCGTTTGAAAACCCTCCCCAGACAAGCTCAGCATCAAAATACTCCCCATTTCCGGTTAATTGGGGTGCCACTAAGATATAGGCGTTAAGGATATTGTTTAATGTTATTATCACGGTGTCATATTTAACGTAAGAGCCACCCATTTCATATCCTATACAAACTTCCGCCTCACTTTGGGTTTTTGACACATTTATGAAAAGTAACAATGACATGGGAGTTGAGAAGGATTGATAAGATGTCGAATAGTAGTAATATGATACCACTTGTCCATTATTTGTGGTTGTTGTTGTCACCTGACCATTACCATATATATATGCTGGGTTCAATCCGGCACCATTTGCTGTAAAGTTCCAAATATTGTCTATGAAACGCATTTGAGATCCTTCGAATTGTATTGCATTCTGTATCCAATATTCCTGGAGGTTACTTAAGGAGCTCATCACTAGCACCACATTCAGCTGCAGAGAGGCACCGCTCGTAGACAGTGATCCTATATATACATAACCCATTACAGAACTTGTCTCAACTGCAACTTTTACCCCCGAGGGACTAACACCGTTAGATGAGACTCCAATGGGATAATAAGGAGGGTCTTTGGTGTAAACCTTAGGGATCAATGCAGGTGTTGAAGAGATGGGAGTGAATGTAATGAGGTCTAGAAGAAAAGAAGTGATCAAGAGTAAAGTTAACAGTAATCTTAAATTCATATCTAGTTTTTAAAATCACAGTTTTAAAAACTTTTGAGAACGGAAAACATAGCTAAGGACAGAAGTATTAAAGAGAGAAATATTAAAACAAATGCAATGACTATACTGTCGTAAATCGGCTTTAAATAATGTAAAAAAAGAAACAAAGCTATAATGGGGTTCTTCGTAAAGCTTTCACCTTTGTTGAGGCAGCTCGGGAGTCTCGCTTAGTATTTCCTCTATTGCCTCAGTCCTGAAACCGCTCTTAACAGCTGCAAAGTAGAACCCCAATATTACTAAAGCTGCTACCACGGTGTCCTCTGGGAACGGTATTATTGGATTTAGGCCGAATCCTCCGAAGTAGGACAGAATATATATTGCTATAAAGAAGCCTACCAACCACCAACCAGCATTTACCTCTCTCTTAATAGCCTCATCCTTTACGGATAAGTTAAGGAGAGCTACATTTGCCATCAATAGAACTGCGAAAATGAGTATGTAAATTAAAAACGCTGTATTGTTAGCTGTTGTTAGTCCTGAAGTGGCGTTAAAGAAATCTATTGCGATCATTATAGAAACTACAATGTCTATAATGCCAACTAAGGCGGAAATGGTCTTGTTCACTTTTAATACTTTGAATGCGTAATACCCGAAGAACAATGGTAATCCGAAGGTAATACCAGTAAACACATAGAATAGAACAGCAAACCCTGACCAATATACTATCAGACCAGCGGCTAACGTCGCTAAGGGAGCTATTATTGATACACCAGGCAATTTGAAGGGTCTATTTAACTCTGGTGCATGCTTCCTTAATACCGCTACGCTAATTCCCCCCATTATGTAAGTTAACACTGTAGCTGAGGATATGAAAGACACTAGGGCATACCATGACGGGAAGGGTAGTAAGAATATGAACCCTATGATTAATGCAGCAATTAGTGAGAATACTGGAACTTTAGTCTTTCCTACCTTAAGGAATATCTCTGGTAAGTAGCCGTTACTGGCAAAGGCATATATAGTTCTCGCGGAAGTTCCAGTATAAATCCATCCAGTACCGGATGGAGAGACAACAGCATCTATTGTTAACACTATAGCCCATAACACAAATAATCCAGCAATAGCTCCAGCCTCGGGTGCTAGGTGGAATAATATTAAGAAGGGACCGTTTGCCATGGCTGCACCACTGCTTGTCTCAGCTGTAGGTAGAGCGCTCCAATTACCAACTGATATTGGGACTAGCTTATCTGACTCATTTAGATATAATTGGTTCCAGTTAATTCCGCCTATGAAAGCTACTTGTAACATTGTATAAAGTAATATGGCAATTACTAACGAACCAATTACTGCAAACGGAATGTCTTTCTTAGGATTTCTACCTTCTCCTCCATATTCAACAGCTTGTCTGAAGCCCAAATATGAGAACACAACTCCAGTAGTAGGTATTGCGTAAAGCACAGCATTGACTCCATAAATTCCACTAGCTCCTCCTACTACGTTGGAAGATGATGGGAAGAATCCTCCGCCAGCTGTAAAGTTTCCAGTATGGAAGTCGAATATCAACAGAAATATAACAGTTAGCGTCGGGACTAGTAACTTCCACCAGCCTACTCCATGTGTTACCTTACCTAGGATGTTAACGCCTGCATAGTTTAGGAAGAAGAAGAAGAGCAATAGAAGACCGGCGAGTGCTATTCCTTCAGGTGTTAGTATTGTTATCTGGGTTCCGTTAAAGGTTCCCGTAGTAGTTAATTGTGGATAATATGAGGCTATATACTCAACAGCTCCAGCCGCTTCGATGGCTGGTACTGAAGAGGCTGATAGGAAATAAGCCCAAGTTATTATGTAACCTACTACGCCTCCGTGAGTGTAGTGGGGATATCTGGTTATTCCTCCAGATTTCGGTATAGCAGCTCCAAGCTCAGCGTAAGCTAAACCCACGAACATTACTAGGATTCCCGCAATTATCCATGATAGAATTGCAGAACCTCCAGCATATGCACCAGTACTCAGAGAAGCGAACAACCACCCTGAACCTATTACTCCTCCTAAGGAGAGATATAATAATTCGAACTTATTTAGAGATCTTCTTAACAATTTATCTGATTGGGTTCCGAAATCTCTGGCTCCCCCTTTTATTTCCCTATCAGACATAAGTTTAAACTATATGAAGTAGTTTATAAATCCTTGGTATCTAATCATGGTTTGAAGGTGAACAATTTCTAATTGCTTAAAATAATTTGAACGATTCATGAATGATAATTTGAGATTTTAATTTCTATACCAGAGGACTGAAAAAATGATTTAAATGAACAATGAATAAATATATCTTATGGCAAAACTCAGAGAGCTTTCAGATGAACTTAGAGAGATATATACAGTAAACTCAGATGAGGTGCTTTCCTTTAAGACGTATATAGCTGGAATCTGGACATCAACGAAAGATTTAGAAGAAGTAAAATCTCCCATAGACTTAGAGGTTTATGTAAAAGTCCCAAAGTTAAACTATGAAATGGTTGACATGGCTTTACAGACGCTTTATAGGAAGGGCAGGTGGGAAATAAGGGATATGCCAGGGGAGAAGAGATTAAAGGTTTTTCACACACTGGCTTCTTTACTGGAAAAGTTCAGGCAGGACTTTGTGAACGTGTTAGTAATCGGTAACGGAAAGACCCCTTCAGCTGCAAATGGCGAAGTTAATGCAGCTATCGAGAGGTTAGAGAGGGCTGACTTAGACGTGAGAAAACTATACGGTGAGTACGTCCCGGGTGACTGGAGTACCGAAAGTTTGGAGGCTGAGGCAATAGTGAGAAGGGAGCCTTTAGGTATAGTGTTAGCCATTACCCCCTTTAATTACCCTCTTTTCGACGTGGTAAACAAGTTCGTATACTCGACCGTAGCAGGAAACGCCTTTATTCTTAAACCAGCCAGTGCCACTCCCCTACCGGCGATAATGTTCGCAAAACTTGCAGAGATGGCAGGTTTTCCGAAAGAGGCTTTAGCGGTAATCACTATACCGGGCAAAGAAATGGACAAGATAGTTCAGGACAAAAGGATAGGTGTTATTTCACTCACGGGAAGTACCGAGACTGGGGAGCAAGTAATGAAAATAGGTGGAATAAAGCAATACGTTATGGAACTCGGAGGTGGCGATTCTGCGTTAGTTATGGCTGACGCTGATCCGAAAGTTTCAGCCCAGAAAATAGTCACCGGTATAACGAGCTATTCCGGGCAGAGATGTGACTCGATAAAGTTCGTATTTGCGGAAGAACCAATATACGATAAACTAAAGGAGAATTTAGTAGAGGAGTTAAGGAAGGTGAAAGTAGGAGACCCGAGACAAGACGGAGTCACTATGGGGCCTGTGATTGACCCTAAGACCGTAGACGAATTCGAGTTTGCCGTAAAAGACGCCGTAAGCAAAGGAGGAGTTATACTTTACGGAGGAAAAAGACTGGGCGCCACTTATATTGAGCCGACGCTTATTGAAATCGATAAATCGAAAGTAAAGGACTTGTACTTGTACAAGAAAGAGGTATTTCTATCAATCGCTGTACTCACTCAAGTAAGCAATATAGAAGAGGCAATAGAGTTATCTAACGGTAGGAGGTACGGACTAGACGCAGCATTGTTCGGAAATGACATAAATAAGATAAGAAAGGCAGTAAGAATGCTCGAAGTAGGTGCGGTTTACATAAACGAGTACCCCAAGCATGGTATAGGTTACTTCCCCTTTGGCGGGAGAAAGGATTCCGGGATAGGGAGAGAAGGTATAGGATACACTATTGAATATGTGACGGCTTATAAAACAGTGGTATATAACTACAAAGGAAAGGGAATATGGGAGTATTTGTGAATAAACGAAGATACTCAGTGTTCTACCTCTTCTCTGCACTCGTCACGACTATAAGTATCGATAGTATCGCTAACATTCCCCCAGAGATTTCGAAGACAGTCGGTATCTGACCGAATATAGGGATAGCCAATAATGTTGCGACTACTGGCTCTAACAGCCCTATCGTCTCGATATGTTGAGGTTTGACCTTCCCAGAGGCTACTATTATAGACGTATGACCCAGCAAGGTAGGTAATGTGATTAAACCTAATAGTGCTAGGACGGAAGTTATGGTAACTGTGCCAAGTCCCTGAATTAGGAAAAACGGAAGTGTAAATATTGAAGAAGAAATATATATAGAAGAAGTTAAGGTTATCGGCTCGTCTTTGACTTTACTCAGTCCAGCCGTATAAAGGGCTATTAAAAAGGCTGACAATATTGCAATGGCGTTTCCGAAAAGTAAACCGGGCTTTAGAGGAAGGTTCATTAATACCACTCCCAAAAACCCGGTGATGACAGCAATTATATCCCTTAAGTTTGTCTTGAATTTTAAGAAAGGTGATAACAAAATTACGAAAAAAGGGGAAGTAGAGACGAGAACAGTAGCATCGATTATCGTTGTCGAGTAAACACTGATAATAAAGGTCACCATATGCATTGCTAGTAGTAATCCAAATGGCGAATACCTCACGACTTTCTTAAGGTCGACCCTCCCTAAAGTGAGGATGAGACCTGCAATAAAGAACCTAAGGAATGCTATACTCCCAGGTGACATCGCCGATAATTTAATGAAAATAGAAGCGGTACCAAAGCTCATCCCACCGGCAATCAGCAGCAGGTAATACTTGTTTATCGATAGTTTCATTAGGACTTTTTATCCTAACTTAATAAATATGATTTATGCAAGTCGTAGTCCCTATCATTACTCCCTTTACGAAAGATGGTAAAGTGGACATAAATGCCTTAAAAGACCACGTGAAGAGGCTTTTAGAACTCGGTGTAGACGTAATTTTTCTTAATGGAACAACAGGTTTGGGACCGGCTCTTTCTAAAGAGGAAAAGAAGGAAACGTTAAAGGCGGTGTATGACGTCACACACAAGGTAATATTTCAAGTGGGTGGTCTTAATTTGTACGATGTCTTTGAGCTTGTCGAATATTCTAAGGAGCTCGACATTTTGGGAGTAGCATCTTACTCTCCTTATTACTTCCAGAGACTTCCAGAGAAATGGCTGGTCAATTATTTTAATGACATTATAAGCAAGAGTGAACACGACTTCTTCCTTTATAATTATCCCGCGGCGACTGGATATGATATATCAGCCAAAGTAGTGGGAAAGATCCACGGGCTCAAAGGACTAAAGGACACTACGCAGGACTTAGCTCACACACTTGAATACAAGATAGTAAATCCTAATTTAATCGTTTTTAATGGATCCGATAGCTTAATCTACTATTCTTTATCGTCACTTGACGGTACAGTAGCCTCTTTTGCAAACCATTCTCCCCACATAATATCGGCTATGAGGAAGCTGATAAAAGAAGGAAAGAGGGAGGAAGCACTCAAGGTCCAGATGTTGATTAACATGCTACTAGACGCGATCAGGAAATACGGGCAGCTCTCGGCAACATACTATATGGTGGAGATAATGTTAGGTTATAAGGTGGGTTATCCTAGACCCCCAATATATCCCTTAACAGACGATGAAGTTAAAATGTTGAAAAGCGAAGTTGAACCTTTAAAGAGAAAATTAGAAGATATTATTGGTGGAATTTATGGCTAAAATGGTCACGCTGGGAGAAATTCTGATTCAGTTTAACTCATTTACTCCCGGTCCCCTGAGGCATGTTAACTATTTCGAAAAACATGTTGCGGGTAGCGAGGCAAATTATTGTATCGCGTTCATAAGGCAAGGGAATGAGTGCGGTATTATAGCTCGTGTCGGGAAAGACGAGTTCGGGTACAACGCCATAGAGTGGTTGAGAGGAAAAGGTGTAGACGTATCTCAGATAAAGATTGATGATTCAAGCCCTACTGGGATATTTTTCATACAAAGGCACTATCCAGTCCCTTACAAGAGCGATTCGATTTATTACAGAAAGGGGAGTGCTGGGAGCAAACTTTCCCCGAATGATGTTGATGAAAAATATGTCAGAAGTGCTGACATAGTCCACTCCTCTGGGATTACCCTCGCTATTTCAGACACTGCTAAAGAGGCTGTATACAAGGCTTTTGACTTTGCTAGAGCCAGATCCTTTGACACTAACATAAGGCTTAAACTTTGGTCTCCTGATAAGGCGAGATACGAGATAATGAGGATACTTAACCAATTCCACCTGAACTTCCTGATAACAGATACTGACGACTCAAAGATAGTGTTGGGCGAGTCGGATCCCGATAAGGCAGCTAAAGTATTCCTAAATTATGCTGATGTAGTGGTAATGAAGATGGGAGCTAAAGGAGCTGCATTGTACTACGAAGGTAAGAAATACTACTCTCACGGATATACGGTTCCGGTCGAAGATGTAGTAGGTGCTGGAGACGCTTTAGGAGGTACTTTTCTGTCTTTATATTACAGAGGTTTTACTTTAGAAAAGGCTTTAGATTATGGTATAGTAGCGGCAACACTTAACGTTATGATAAGAGGAGATCAAGAGAACTTACCCTCGACAACTGACATAGAACAATTTTTGAGAGAGTTCGAAAATAGATAAGAAAAAAGAAATAGAGGTTGAATTCTAAATAGGTGGTTAACTAATTTTTCTTCCCTTTAATGCCTTAATCAACGTTGATGCAAAATAGGGTAGGTCACCTGGATGCCTCGATGATATTAGATTATCGTCCTCAACTACTGGGCTGTCTATGTATTCTCCGCCAGCAGCGATCACGTCGTCCTTAATCGAAGCCACGGAAGTGACTTTTCTTCCCTTTATTACTCCGGCGGAGATGAGGATTTGGGGTCCGTGACAGATTGCGGCTACGGGTTTTTTCAATTCGAAGAATTTCCTCGTTAACTCCTTGACCTCCGGCAAAGTCCGTATTCTCTCAGGACCTCTACCACCTGGAATTACCAGAGCTGAGTACTCTTCGGGCTTTACCTCTTTAAACGAGATATCCGCTACTACAGTATAACCGTGTTTACCGACTATCTTTCCTCCCTTTTCTTTACCCGCAATAACCGGAGTGAAGCCCTCTTCTATAATTCTATAAAACGAGTATAACAGTTCAATATCCTCATATTCATCTCCTACTATAAAGAGTACTTTCATAGTGTGATAATTTGTGGCAATATAAACTAATAACATTAATTGTTAGTGTTTACCCGTGGCGTAACTTTTCCTTACTTTTAATTACTTCTAATTCCACCACGGGGCACCCCTCTTAAGGAATCATACACAGTCACCCTTAACTCATTGGGGCTAGTCGAGGGAAACACAACCACCCTCCCATCCACCTTTCTTGCCAAGTTAAGAGGGGCAATAGAATACCTTTCTAAAAGAGCTATAGTCTAATCAAACCGTTATAAGTTCCGTTTGTCCCTACACTTTCATTTCAATCATTTTATGTTCATTCATGATCGAGTGTAGGGAGTTAGTCCTCAGCCACCTACTAAACTCAACGGTAGGTGGGTCATGGGACTCCTTCGAGCCCAACGGCACGGGACTCACATCTCTGCAATCACTCCCACCCTTTTGGGCATAGCCCACATCGGTGTGAGAGATTATCATATACCAACGAAAATTTGTTATAAACAGATATAAAAAGATCTCTATTAACGTGAAAAAGGATTCAACCCACCTTACCCCTCTCAAAGGCTTTATTTTATTTTAATCTACCTTTAAAGTAAATGGTGGAGATATGCCTCTACGGTACCGTCTACAACGGTAGACCCAAAATCACCTCCTTCAATCCCACCCTGGAGAGTTCGGAAAGTGCCATTCCCCCTGAAGGATACTCCGGATCGCCCGGCCATATCCCTCAACTACAACCTCTCAACCTGTTATCTCATCCTTGTAATAATATTACAAGAACCCTTATTTCTTCATGATATGATCAAATATATTCAGTAATTCCTTCATTGAATAAGTCTAAACCGAGAGATATATTATAATTTACAAAGGAGCCCTGAATCGCCCCTAAAGTTGACGTCCTTTGCCTTGAAGTAGTTAAGGCTGCGCTTAGCCCCGCAATTCCTGCCCCTACAATTACTACATCATATATTTTTCTTGCATAGCGTATAATGTAGATCCACGAACAAAAAGATTAATGGAATTAAGCAATTTATTTATAAATAATCTATAGCTACAGTTATGTCTCGTGTACGAGGATATCATAGTTTAACTAATAAGCTTCAGAAAAAGTGTATCTATTAAGATAGGAATAATTTTATATGATAAGCTCTTTCTAAGTAATTTGAGGATAATAATGGTAGAAATCTCTGTAATAATTACTGCTTATAATAGAAAAGATTTCTATATGGAAGCGATAAAAAGCGTACTTAATCAAACGTTGCCTAATGATAAATATGAAATAATTTTTGTTTCCAATTTTAGAGATGCAGAGGAATTTTGTAAAAAAGAAAGAATAAAATTTATTTATAGTAACGAATTATATATGGGAAGGCAAGTAATAGATGGAATAAAAGTTGCTAAAGGAAGAATTATATCTTTTCTTGATGATGATGATATGTTTGAAAGAAATAAGTTAGAAGAGGTTTACGAGAACTTTAAGGATAAAAATCTCAGCGTATATAGAGATAGAATAAGATATTTCTTTAATGGAAAAATTATTTACAAAAAAGAGTTTGAAGAAAAAATAGACCCTTTGCTTATAACAAAAAAAGATGGAGAAAATTACGTGAGAATGTTTAAACGTAATAAATTTGGATATCATAGTAACTCAACATTTTCAATACTGAAGGAATTATTGCTAAATAAGATAGAATATTTATACAAAATGATAATAGCTGTTGATCTCCTTTACTTTACCATTGGATTTGCGTATAAAAATCCAATATACTATGATAATAAGAATCTTACATTATACAGGTTATCTTACTCATCTTCTATGAGAACACTAGATTCGATAGAAAATTTCATAAAAAATTCATTTTATAGATCATATAACTATTGTTTAGACCATCTAACTGTATATTCGATGCTAGATGATGAAATAAAATCGGTTTATAAATATGAAGTATCTTTGTCTAAAGTTAGACATAAGTTTCTTTCAAAGAAGCCAATGAGCGAATGTAAAGCTACGATCTCTGACTATTTAAGAGTATTAAAGAATTCACATATAGGATCTCATAAGGGATTAGTTTTTGCATCTCTATTACCTTTTAACCTTAGACTTAGATTTATTAAAAAAGTTTATGAAAAACAAAGAAGTGCATTGGAAGCATTATTACATAATTATTCAATATGATCTTTATGATCTAAAATAATCCAATTATTTTTATAGTATATAATCTAAACAAATATAATAAAAGATTTATTTATAATTTTTAAAATATTTCGCCTACAGTAGTTATGGGAATCTTAGGGAGGTAATACTAAGAAGTCGGTATTAGCGAGAAGTTTTTAATTTTAGACGTCGTCCCACTGAAAAGATGAAAATGTCAAACCGGAAGGGACAGGTCGAACTGGCTAAGGAGAGGTTGGTCAAGGCAGTCAACCAAGTTCTGGGCGTGATCAGGAGGAACGGGAGGAGCAGGAAGGTCGGGTTAGCACTAGTCCTCATGACCCTGCTAGGTGGGAGGGCCAGCGTGAAGAATGCTGCTGAGACGTTCGGGTTGGACTACGCAAACCTGCCGGAGGCGTTGGAGGAACTCGAAGACGCGTGGAGGGACTACTTGAAGGTCCTGTCGGGGCTGGTGAAGGGTGAGGTAGCTGTAATCATAGACGACACCGTGGACCACAAGGAGTACTCCCGGGGGAAGGACGTGAGCCCCCACGGAAACTACTGGATCTACTGCCACGCCCACCGGAGGTTCGAGAGGGTCAAGCTCCTCACGGTCGCCATAGTGGATCTCTCCACGGGCAGGGCGTTCATGGTTTCCCCTACGCCGTGAGGAAGATGTTGGACTTGGGGATGGTCACCGAGTTCAAGACCAAGATCGACTT
This sequence comes from Stygiolobus sp. CP859M, assembly GCF_037389975.1. Taxonomy (NCBI): domain Archaea; kingdom Thermoproteati; phylum Thermoproteota; class Thermoprotei; order Sulfolobales; family Sulfolobaceae; genus Stygiolobus; species Stygiolobus sp. CP859M. The sequence continues at coordinate 67,608 of NZ_JBBHKS010000013.1, forward strand.
GGCCAAGGAGATGTTGGACGTGCTCAAGGGGTACTTCCGCGTGTCCAAGGTAGTCTTCGACTCGTGGTACTGGTCGGAGAAGCTCGTGACGGACAACGTGGTGTCTGAGCTCAAGTCCAACCAAACTCAGGGTCGAGTCGGCCCGGGGGACCCTCGAGAAGGTGGAGGGACACCTCCGAGTGGGATACCCCCGGAGTCTACTATGCCGACCTGACCCTGGGAGACCGAGTGGTTACAGTAAAATTGTTAATCCGGGAATATAAAGGTGACTCCGAGACACACGTGAAGTACCTCTACACGACGGATCTCTCGCTCAGTGAGGAGGAGGTCGAGGAGGTATGGAGGATGAGGTGGGAGATCGAGGAGCTCCACAGGGATGTCAAGGCCCTTGGACTGGAGGACTCCTCGTTCTGGAGGAGAGAGAGGCTTCAGGGTTACCTCACGATCTTCACCATCATGACCAACGTCGTTAGGGAGCTGGTGGGGGCACTTAACCTGAGGAGCGTGGAGGCGTTCCTCAGGTTCGTTGAACGTTATTTAGGTGGACCGCCGGGGCTGATGAAAATCTTTAAGTTACGTTAAAGTCCCATAACTGCTGTAATTCTTTTATATCCCGATTTATTCAATCCGGAGAATTTTACAATTAATCTAGTAGAGACACTTATTTACACTATAGATTTATTATTAAGGAGGTGATTTTGGGTCTACCGTGGAGGAGAGAGGCTTCAGGGGTACCTCACGATCTTCACTATCATGACCAACGTTGTAAGGGAGCTGGTGGGGGAGCTTAACCTGAGGAGCGTGGAGGCGTTCCTCAGGTTCGTTGAACGTTATTTAGGTGGATCGTCGGGGCTGATGAAAATCTTTAAGTTACGTTAAAGTCCCATAACTGCTGATATAATTACTCTACAATAAAGCAGGGGATTAAATGGTTATTACGTTTAGGCCCTAGTCCAGTTGCTTCAAATAATCCTGATAGTGAACAAAGAATTTTATATGCATACAAAAATTACTAACTTCGATCGGTTAGGATTATGCAAAATAGTTCAATCATTCAAACAGATTCAATCAAACCAGGCTCAGACGATGCAATATACTCACTTAAGGTTCTTGCAAAGAACTATGCAAATGCATATCTAGTTAATGTTAATATCGGCGGATTATATCGCCTCATTAGGTCGTTCATTTTCCTAAAAACACCGAACACAATACTTAAGCATGTACCAATCCCTTCAATTAAGCGATACGTGAGCTCTATGCAAAAGTTTTACTTCATATGGAGTGGCATTTAATGCTGATCATTGATCAATTATGGAGTAAGCTCCTTAACTTAAATAAAAGGCGCGCTAACGGAAGTGGGCTATGAGTGGTTATTTTTGTATTAGCCATCCCTGAAGGTAGAGCGCTTTGAAGCCGCCGAATGCGAAGCTCTTGATCGCGTCTTGTGGTGTTTCGACTAGTGGTTCTCCTGCCAAGTTGAAACTTGTGTTTAATATAATCCCTTCTCCCGTCTCGTCCTTGAATGCCTTTATGAGCTCGTACCAGGTCTTGTTTATTTCCTTGTTTACTGTTTGTGGTCTCGCTGTTTGGTCAACGTGACAAACAACCGGAACAACCTCACATATGTCCGGTCTGTACTTGTACATCAAAATCATGAATTGGTGTGGTACCGGGTCTATGAAGTACTTACCAGCATCCTCCTCCAATAGCGAGGGTGCGAGTGGTCTCCACCACTCACGACCCTTAATCCTATTCACAATACCCCACATATCTTTTCTCCTCGGATCAGCAATTATTGAGCGGTTACCAAGGGCCCTAGGACCAAGCTCAGCCCTACCCTGATACCAAGTAACAACAAAGCCCTTGACTATTAAGTCAACAACCTCATTAATATCATCACCAATATACTTAGCGTTCCAACCTCCTCTTTCCACCACCTTCTTGACATCCTCATCGCTATACTCAGGACCGAGGTAAACAGTCTTGAGCCTCTGTCTCTTCATTTTTCCGCCAAGTACGTGCTCATAAACCCAAGCAGCGGCACCAATAGGACCTCCGGCATCGTTTGCTGCTGGGAATATGAACATGTCGTTGAAGGTTTTGGAGTAGTGAATAACCATGTTAGCCTTGGCATTCAAGGCAACACCACCGGCTAAGGCAAGCCTATCCTCACCAACATTCTCCTTAGCCCACCTAGCGAGGTGAAGCATGGTCTCCTCAGTCACGGACTGAACAGCCCAAGCAAGATCAACAGCATCAGGATGAAGGTCACCACGAACATCCCAAGGAACCCTCTCATCAGGATAGAGGGAGTTGGCAATGATTTTATAGGGCTGTCTATAATCACCAACAGTGCCCTTGATCTTCCACCTACCAGGGACAACAAACCTAAACGGGTAATCCCCATCATCAAACCTTATGAAGGACTTAAGCTTCTCGTAGTATTTGCTGGCTTTACCATAAGGCGCGAGGCCCATAACCTTACCAGGGCCCTCAAGATATTCATAACCAATCTTCACACTAACCTCCTCATATGAAAAACCAAGTGAGCCATAGACGGTGGGTATTGAGGCTACCTTCTCAAACTCACCATCCCTCACCCTCCAAACAACAGTGGCCTCAAACTCACCAGAACCATCGACTGTGAGGACGGTTGCATTATCAAAACCACTGAAGTAGTAGGCAGAGGCAGCATGGGCAAGGTGGTGAGGGACGGGGATGACCCTAATGTTTTCAGGAGCATCCTCACCAATGGAGTAAATCACAAACCTAACAAACCTACGAGCAAGATCAAGATAATCACCGCGAAGATAAAGCAGACCGAGCCTCAAAGCACCAAGACCCTTACTAATGATACTACCCTTCAACAAGCGAAGACGAATACCCTTACCAAATAAGTTCCCTAAGGTATATATCCACTTTTCATTTCTATCACTCAATGCCATGAGCCTTGGGTCCCAGTTTACTGCGTATGCGTCTATGTCTCTTGGCTTTATCCCATACTTCCTCCTCAGGAAGAGGAAGGCTTGCCTCAGGGCGTTTCTTGGTGGTTCACCTATTGAGTGTTTGTGCCTTGTCCACCTCTCCTCCTCACTCGCAAAGACAAGCTCACCATCAACAATAACACCAACCGTATGATCATGCTCAACAGGCCAATTAAAACCAACAACAACAGTCATTGAATAATCATAAAACAACAGATAAATAAGGATTACCGTACTCATTAATGACCATAGTCCCTCGAAACCTTCCCATACTTTGCCTTAGCCTCCAGCTCTATCTCGAGCAATCTCCGCCTCACCTCCCATAGCTCATAACCATTCTCAATAGCCTCTATGGCAAGACCTAAGCATGTTACATACGCTCTGGAGGCGATGATCCTCCTAAATGTACCATAGAGCTCTATTAATCCCTCATAAAGTCTTAACCTGATCATGTTGATTCTGAACTCATAGTAATGTACACCATAGGGTAATAATTTACAGCACAGCAGTTATGGGACTTTAACGTAACTTAAAGATTTTCATCAGCCCCGGCGGTCCACCTAAATAACGTTCAACGAACCTGAGGAACGCCTCCACGCTCCTCAGGTTAAGAGCCCCTATCAGCTCCCTGACAACATTGGTCATGATGGTGAAGATCGTGAGGTAACCCTGAAGCCTCTCTCTCCTCCAGAACGAAGAGTCCTCCAGTCCCAAGGCCTTCACGTCCCTGTGAAGCTTCTCGATCTCCCACCTCATCCTCCATGCCTCCTCGATCTCCTCCTCGCTGAGCGAGAGATCAGTCGTGTAGAGATACCTAACGTGTGTACCGGAGTCACCTTTATATTCTTGGACTAACAATTTTACCGTAATCACTTGGGCTCCCAAGGTTAGGTCGGCGTAGTAGACTCCGGGGGGTAAGTCTCCCACTCGGAGGTGTCCCTCCACCTCCTCGAGGGTCCCCCGGGCCGACTCGACCCTGAGGAGCCTCCGGTTGGACTTGAGCTCAGACACCACGTTGTCCTTCACGAGCTTCTCAGACCAGTACCACGAGTCGAAGACTACCCTGGACACGCGGAAGTACCCCTTGAGTACGTCCAACATCTCCTTGGCCAAGTCGATCTTGGTCTTGAACTCGTTGACAATCCCCAAGTCCAACATCTTCCTCACGGCGTAGGGGAAAGCCCCCACCATGAACGTCCTGCCCGTGGAGAGGTCCACTATGGCGACCGTGAGGAGCTTGACCCTCTCGAACCTCCGGTGGGCGTGGCAGTAGATCCAGTAGTTTCCGTGGGGGCTCACGTCCTTTCCTCTGGAGTACTCCTTGTGGTCCACGGTGTCGTCTATGATGGCAACAACCTCACCCTTCACCAGCCCCGACAGGACCTTCAAGTAGTCCTTCCACGCGTCTTCGAGTTCTCCCAACGCCTCCAGTAGGTTCGCGTAGTCCAACCCGAACGTCTCGGCAACATTCTTCACGCTGGCCCTACCACCTAGCAGGGTCATGAGGACTAGTGCTAACTCGACCTTCTTGCTCCTCCCGTTCCTCCTGATCACGCCCAGAACTTGGTTGACCGCCTTGACCAACCTCTCCTTAGCTAACTCGATTTGTCCTTTTCCGTTTGACATCTTTTCAGTATGAAGACGTCTAAAATTAAAAACTTCTCGCTAATACCGACTTCTTGGTATTACCTCCCTAAGATTCCCATAACTGCTGAGAATTAATAATAATCTAAACTCCTCTCTCCTCACCACCCCCTTGATTACGGTATATAAGGAGTAGAGTACAAGGGCTAGTACGAAGATCAATATGCGGAAAACAAACTTAGTAGAACTAGTAAAAGGAAGAAAAGCCTTGTGTTCATATAAGAGGTCTCTATGGGACCTCTCACCTTATTGTACAAATCCAACACTTCCCTCTTGGACAGATCTAGATTAGTAGCCCTAGCAAAATAAACAAGCCTCTTCTTCTTTCTCCTAACCTTCTCCTTGCTGTACACGAGGAGCCTGAACTTGACCTGCTTATCCTTCCTATGCCTCTTACTATTAGTCATGTAATCGCCATCAAACTCCTCATAAACCTTCACATCCCCAACTGGGACGGCAACTATGTACTTAAACTGTGAAATGAAGTTGAGCACATCCACAGTGTAGAAACCAGCATCAAGAGTTATCAACCTTATCTTGAACCCCATTGCAATAACTTGCTCCACAAGAGCCTTCACTATCTCGTCCTTAGTCATACCGTTCACTTGCGGAATAAAGGCAAGTAAAAGTACTCTCCCCTTATATTTGGTTGTTGCAGTTGCGTAGTTCCACGAGCTTCCCTTCTCTGAACTTCCGAGTCCTTTCACCGGTTTCCCGTACCACGTCTTTGTTGTCCAGTCAATCGAGAGGTCTACCTCCTTTACTCCCTTCAGTACTTCTAAGGATATTTTCTTAACATTTTCCAATAGTTTTTCAATTACTTCTATCCCTTGTTTCTCTACGTAGTTCCTCACGGTCTGTGGGGATACGTCATACGCTCTGGACTTGTTCTCTACTGAATCGTTCCACAAACAAGCGGAGATGAGGGTTTTTGCTACCTTTTCTCCTTTCTTTCCCTTAAAGCATGGAAAGTAATTTATATCCTATTTGTTGAATGTTTGGTGAGGGAGACCCGGTGTTACCATCTTCCTATCTCACGTGGTAATATTCTATCTCCCTCACCTTAAACCCTTTCTTCAATTCTTTACATTCTTATAAATTTCCTTATCTTTCACGGATTAGATATTATCCTATCAGAAATATTTTTGTAGTATGATTTTGGGTCTACCGTTCTGGAGGAGAGAGAGGCTTCAGGGGTACCTCACGGTCTTCACCATCATGACCAACGTTGTCAGGGAGCTGATAGGGGAGCTGAACCTGAGGAGCGTGGAGGCGTCCCTCAGGTTTGTTGAACATTATTTAGGCGGACCACCTGGGCTGATGAAAATCTTTAAGTTACGTTAAAGTCCCATAACTGCTGTAATCTATTTAAAATCTCCTCTAAGTAATAATAGTGGGGGACAATTTGGAGTATTATCTATCCAACATTTCTTCTGTAAAGAAAGACCAAGTTCCGATAAAGGGGTCAAAAGGAGCTTACATCCAGTGGCTTGTCACAAAGGATCATGGAGCCCATTACGCAGTCAGAAAGTTCACATTAGAGCCACATGGCGTAATACCGATGCACGTACATAAATACCAAGAGACTGTCATCATAACTAAAGGTAAATGCAAGGTATGCGTAGCCGACAAGACCTACGAGATGAAAGCTGGTGACTTCATTTTCATAGATTCTAATGTAAAACACTCCTTCGTGAACGGTGACTCAGAACTGGAATTCTTCTGTGTAATCGATTACACAGACGACATGAGTATAAAGACGTTAGACGAGGAGTGCAAGTGAAAGAAAAAAGTCACTCGTAATACGTCTGAGCTTGTTCTCTGAGGAAGGAGAGTAAGTAATAGGGTCCTCCCGCGTTTTTCCCAGTCCAACCCGAATGCTTCCAACCCCCGAAAGGTTGTACTCCGGGCATTGCACCGGTAGTAGCCCCTACAGTCCTATTTGCGTAAACAACACCGGCTTCTATATTGTTAAAGAAGTATTCGATCTCTTTCGGGTCTTCACTGAAAATACCAGCGGTTAAGCCGTATTCTACGTCACTAACTCTCATTAAAGCCTCATCTAACGTCTTAACTTTTCCAACTAACAGTATGGGTACAAAAAGTTCAGTCTTCCACAACCAGTGGTCATAAGGTAAGCCAGTGACGACTGTAGGTTCTACATAATATCCTTTGTTCTCCTCCACGACTCTTCCTCCTATTACTATCTTCCCTCCGCCTTTCACAGCTTCATCTACAAACCTCTTGTACTTCTCTACAGCACCTCTGTTTATCAAGGGTCCTAAAAAGACGTCCTTTTTTCTAGGGTCTCCAATCTTGGTCTCTTTTACTTTATCGACCAATTTTTCTACAAACTTATCGTATACACTTTCAAATACGTATACCCTAGAGGTTGCACTGCACTTCTGACCACCAAAGCCGAAAGCCCCACGATATACACCCTCAACAGCCTTGGTAAGGTCCGCCTTATCAGTTATTATCACGGGGTTCTTACCACCTAGCTCCATCACTACCGGTCTAGGGTCTCTTTCAATGAAGCGTTTTGCCAAGGAGTGCCCCACGTCCTTAGATCCCGTAAATGCCATTCCGTCAGATCTTGTTAACATGAAATCAACGATATCCTTTCCGCTCCCTGTGATGTAATTCACCACACCCGGTGGAAAACCGGCCTCTAACATTATTTTAACTAAGTTGTATGCGGAAAGTGGCGTGTCGGAAGACGGTTTTATCACGGCTGTGTTCCCGGTAATAACTGCCCCGAGGGCCATAGTAGTAGTTATTGCCAACGGGAAGTTGAAGGGAGCTATTACAGCCCAAGATCCGTAGGGCTTCATCACTGAGTAGGAGTGTTCATTCTTATACATCCTTGAGTCCATCTCATGATTAAAACCCCTATTAATCAGGAGGATGTAAGCGTAGTAGTTGAAGTAGTCTATAGTTTCGTCAACCTCAGCTATAGCCTCGTATCTGTTCTTACCATTTTCGAGGGTAATGGTAGCGGCTAACTCGAACTTCCTCCTCCTAATCAGCTCAGCAGCCCTTTTAGCCGCTTCGACCCTGTCTTTCCATGACGTCAGCCTCCAACTCTTAAACGCTTCTTTTGCGGCCTTGAAAGCTTTATCTATGGCGTTTTCATCAGCTATCTGAAACCGTCCTATGAGAATCGAAGCGTCTATAGGAGACCTGACTTCGAAAGTCTTACTTGTCTTTACTTCCTCTTCTCCTATTATCAGTGGGTACTCTTCTCCAAGTCTTACTCTTTCTAATGCTTTCTCAAACTCTTGGTGGAACTCCTCCTCCCTACCTTTATACTTAGCTATAGTGTTTTCGTTTATGAATACCATATCTATAATTATAGATAACCGGAGATAAAAATGTGGTGTTGTACGTTGTTTGGAAAGTTTAACGAGAAGAGCCTAAGCCGATCGCATACCGATCTTAGGACCTTCAGTTGACATTATAAAGTAAGTAAACACAAAATACTTTATGGACACGATAGAAGAAGCGTATTCAATAAGACTGGTTTCAGAAGTGAAACTAAGTCAGAAGGGTCTATTACATACCGAGACGTGGATAGAAGGGAATGAGTATAAGTCAAGCATCTACCTTGATAAGAATAGGATTACTTTCGGCGGAAAGGAGTCCTTACCATCGATCAACGGAGAGGATCTCTACTACGTTTTAAACGGAAGAACACTCGTCAAGCAAAGTCCTTACGGAGAACCTAAGAGACTCTTTACTCTCGGTAAGATACATAAGTTCGTCTTCCATAAGGACGGGATTTTAGTCATAGGAGAAAAGAAAGATAAAAAAGAAGGCCACTTCGTGGCTAAAAAACTGAAGTATAGGTTTGACGGAAGAGGTCTACTGAGAACTAGGATGTCCTTGTTGTTGTTTGACGGAAAAGAAGTTAAGACACTTGTTGAAGGCGACTTCGACGTAACTGACGTTGCAACTAACGGAAAGAGGATCGTGATCTCTGCTACAAAAGAAAACGATGATGTGGGTCTATCCGACATTTATGAGGTTGAAGGAAATGAATTAAGGAGAATCACAAGAGGGGAGGGGAACATAACGGCTGTTGCTATGAATGAGGACGGTCAAATAGCCTATCTGGGACACCGAAAGGGTAAAACACCATGGGCAGTAAAAGAAGTAATACTACCAGAGGAGGATAAGAGTTATCTGTGCGGAAATTATTGTGGTAATAGCGTCCTCACTGACTTGTTCGACGGTGCAAAGGAGAAGTTAGTCTTTAAGAGGGGAGAAATAGTAACCACTGGTCAAGTCGGAGCTAAAACAAACGTTTACAAAGTTAGTGATAACAAGGTGGACCAGCTGACAGATGGGGATATGGTAGTCAGGAGTTTCGATTATCTAGACGGAGAACTGGTTTATGTTTACACCACTCCTGAAAAGCCTTCAATAATGTACTACAAGGGGGAGACATACGACCCTAACCCCTCAGTCAGGGGTTTAAAGCCCGAACTAGTTAGGGGAGATGTTGAGGGTTGGGCTATAATAGTGGACAAGCACGCTCCGACGATACTCTTTATCCACGGAGGGCCACACACTGCTTACGGGTACTCCTACTTCATAGAATTCCAGTTTTTCGCAAAGCACGGGTTTAACGTAATATACTCAAACCCTAGGGGTAGTCAAGGTTACGGTGAGGACTTTGCTAAAGCATGTGTAGGTGACTGGGGAGGGAAGGACATGGAGGACATCTTAAACTTCGTTAAAACTGTCAAAGAGAAATACGAGCTGACGGGTAAGATCGGCGTTACCGGGGGATCCTACGGTGGGTTTATGACCAATTGGATTGTCACAAAGACCGATATGTTCTCTGCGGCGATTAGCGAGAGGAGTATATCTAACCTCGTCAGCATGTGCGGTACGAGTGACATAGGCTTCTGGTTCAACACTGTAGAGTCCGGTATTGACGACCCGTGGAAACCTGAAAATATGGATAAGTTAATGAAAATGTCTCCCATATATTACGTAAAGAATGTCAAGACGCCTACAATGCTAATACATGGAGAGGAAGACTACAGATGTCCCATAGAACAAGCAGAACAGTTCTTTATGGCGTTGAAAATGAATGGAATCGATAGCGAACTGGTCAGGTATAAGGGTGACGGTCACGAACATGCGAGAAGGGGTAAGCCCAATAACATGAAGGATAGGCTTAGAAGAAAGCTAGACTGGTTTAACAGATATTTGAGATAGACGACCCTCCGCGTAAGATTCCTTCGTTCTCGATATAAACAATTCATATACTCTCTTTAAGTTTATGAATAATGTAAGTTCTGATTATTCGTAGTGTCTTCAACATGTGTTCGAACCATATACATCCTAAAACAAAACCGATTCTAAGGAGACATTATACTGTCGACCTAATTAATTAAAATATGTTTAAATGAACATTTTTTGATTTTGTAACAATTTAATCAAGAGATAAGCAAAGTATTTAATAAATTTCTTACTATTACCATATAATGTATCCACCCCAACTAGGCTATTATAGACCGGTCAGTCTTAGTGACGCCCTAGACTTCTTAAGTAATGAGGACGTTAAGCCCTTAGCAGGAGGTCAGAGCTTAATACCTATGTTAAAGTTTAGAATATTAAAGCCTAAGTTTCTACTGGACTTAAACCCTCTCAAGGAACTAAATCACATCTCGTCAGGAGATGATAGTGTAATCATAGGTGCTACAGTGACACATGCCAGCCTGGTTAAGAGCGGTATAGTGAGGATAGACTTGCCTCTACTTCACCAATCGGCAAAAAAGGTAGGTGATATGCAAGTCAGAAATATGGGTACTATAGGTGGTTCGTTAGCAAACGCAGACCCATCGGCAGATTATCCTGCTATAGTTACAGCTTACAACGCTAAGTTAAGGTTACAGAGTTCGAAAGGCGTGAGGGAGGTAGAGGCTAAGGATTTCTTTAAAGGGCCCTATACAACCGAGTTAAGGGAGGACGAGCTTTTAGTGGAGATCGTCTTCCCTAAACTTAAGGGATACAACTATAAGTACGCGAAAATAGTGAGGAGAGCTGGAGACTACGCATTGACTGGAATGGCTGTTTTAGCTAAAGTAGACGGAGTAGTAAAGGATATCAGAATTGCTTATACCGGTGTTTCCGACAAGCCGTTCAGACCTTACGAGTTAGAGAAGTCTTTACTCGATACTAAACCTTCTGAGAACGTAATTAGGGACTTCGCAGAAAAAGTAGCCTCTCAAGTGAACCCTCCTTCAGACTCCAGAGGATCTTCCGAGTACAGAAGAAAGGTGATGAAAGCTCTTACGGTAAACACCCTAAAGGAGGTGTTAGGTATTGTTAGTTAGACCGGGAGAAAAGGCAAAAATTAAAATAAAAGTAAACGGGATATGGTACGAAAGGGAAGTAGAGCCTAGGCAATTACTAGTCCACTTCCTGAGAGATGAACTAGGGCTTACCGGTACTAAGATAGGATGTGATACATCAACTTGTGGTGCGTGTACTGTACTCCTCAACGGTAAGAGCGTTAAGTCTTGTACAGTGCTTACAGTCCAAGCTGACGGTGCTGAGGTGACTACCATCGAAGGGTTAGACGCAAAGGAGCTTAAAGAGGCATTCAAGGAGAACTTTGCCCTCCAGTGCGGCTACTGTACTCCAGGAATGATAGTTCAAGCTCACTACCTCCTCAAGGAACATCAACATCTCTCGGAAGAGGAAATAAGGGAAGGTATTCATGGTAACATCTGTAGGTGTACTGGATATCAAAACATAGTCAAGGCAATAAGGCAAGTTGCAGGAGGTGACGGTCATGTACACGGGTAAACCAATAAAGAGGTTATATGACGATAAGTTCGTCAACGGTAAATCAACTTACGTTGATGACATACAGATATCAGCCATTTATGCAGGGTTTGTCAGGAGCCCTTACGCACACGCGCTGATTAAGTCTATAGACGTAAGTGATGCGCTAAAAGTCCAAGGGATAGTCGCGGTCTTCACGGCAAAGGACTTAGAGGTTAAGGAAGGTATAGGAATATGGACTACTTACGAAGATCCTAAGTTATGGAAATTCGTAAAAAGGAAGCCGTTGGCGGATAAGAAAGTTAGGTATGCCGGAGAACCGGTGGCTATAGTGATAGGAACTGATAAGTATTCAGTGAGGGACGCTATAGACAAAGTAAACGTTGACTACGAGAGATTACCTGCGATAGTTAAGATGGAAGATTCCTTAGAAGATAAAGTGATCATACACGAGGAGTTAAAGACTAATGTAGCTTTTGACCGGACTTACAGTGCTGGCGACATAGAGAACGCCTTTAAGAACGCGGACAAAGTAATCCCAGTCGAGATAACAAACAACAGACTCATCCCGTCACCCATGGAGCCCAGAGGCATTATAGCTAGATATGAAGGAGGCTTCCTGACGGTATGGTACTCTACACAAGTTCCCCACACAGCTAGGTCAGAGTTCTCCAGAATTTTTGGCATTCCATCTAGCAAGATAAGGGTCATAATGCCCGATGTAGGAGGAGCTTTCGGAAGCAAAGTGAATATTTTGCCGGAAGATATAAGCGTCATAGCCAGTGCTATAAAGTTGGGGAGACCAGTAAGGTGGACAGCGACTAGGAGTGAGGAAATGTTAGCCTCTGAAGCCAGGCATAATACCTTCAAAGGGGAAATTGCAGTTAGCAAAGAAGGGAGATTGTTAGGAATTAGAGGAGACTTACTGGTTGACTTAGGAGCTTATCTAACTTATACTGCCCCTCTACAACCAGCAATTATTCCTTTAATGATCCCGGGGCCATATAAGGTTAGAGATATCCATATAAGGAGTAGGGCAGTTTACACTAACACCCCACCCATAACAATGTACAGAGGAGCAAGTAGGCCCGAAGCTACATTCATAATAGAGAGAATAATGAGTATTATTGCCGACGAGTTGAAGCTGGACGACGTGAGGGTCAGAGAAGTGAACATGGTAAGGACGGACGAGATGCCGTATACGAACCCATTCGGCTTGAAGTATGATTCTGGTGATTATTTAGGCTTACTGAGGGAGGGACTGAAAGCACTCAAATATTATCAGCTCAAAGGATGGGCTGAGGAGGAGAGAAAGAAGGGCAGGAAGATAGGTGTAGGGATGGCATTTTACTTGGAGATCAGCGGTTTCGGGCCTTGGGAGTTTGGCGAAGTCAGAGTATCCGAGACTGGAGATGTATTAGTAATAACCGGAGGAACCCCCCACGGTCAAGGTACAGAAACCGCAATCGCCCAGATAGTAGCTGACACTTTGCAGATAGACATTAATAGAGTCAAAGTGGTCTGGGGAGACACTGAAATTGTCGCTGCAAGCATGGGTACCTACGGGTCGAGAACAGCCTCAGCTGCTGCGAGTGCTGCACTTGTCGCTGCAAAGGAGGTATTGGAGAAAATGAAGAGGACAGCTGCTAAGATTTTGAACGTGGATGTAGAGGAGGTCGCATATTCCAATGGAGAGTTCAGTGCAGGTGGTAAGAAAGTTAGTTGGGATGAAGTAGCTGCATCCTCTTATGCCTCAAATGAACCAGGTATTTACGCTCAAGTCACTCTGCCCGGAGATGTTACATTCCCCTATGGAGTTCATGTGGCAGTAGTTGAAGTAGACGATTATGGTATAATAAAGGTAATAGACTACAAGGCTTACGATGATATAGGTGTAGTGATAAATCCGGCTTTAGCTGAGGGGCAAATTCACGGTGGGGCTACGCAAGCTGTAGGACAAGCAACATTAGAAGAAGCTATAATTAACGACGATGGTCAGTTAGTTGTAACTTACGCTGATTACTTTATACCAACGGCTGTTGAGACACCAAAGTTTGAAAGTCACTTCGTAGAAAAACCACATCCATCCGCGTATCCCACTGGGGCAAAGGGAGTTGGTGAAGCCGCACTAATAGTTGGACCAGCTGTTATAGTAAGGGCTATTGAGGACGCCACTGGAAAGAGGTTCAATAAGACTCCCGTAAGACCTGAAGACGTAATTTAGCTTGATTAAATTCTTTTTTCTTAAACAAAGTGTCTCCAGTATAATTTTATTATACTTTTATTTTATAGTTAATAATCGTCGTATGATTTGAATGATCTACCTAGATAATTTATATATCTTCTCTTTTTAATCCTTTTCTATTTATCGAAGTTAAAAAAAGTCTTAACTTTGTAAATAATTGAAGATTAAAAAGATTTATTACTTTTAATTAGAAAAACTTATAAATTTGTTTTTTAAACAATTTTAAATGGGTGAGTTAAAAGGATGGCTAAAATGGAGTTAAATGAAGGAAATTCAACGAGAATGGAGTACATATGGCCTATACGTTTCGCTGTAGGTTGGATGTTTTTAGACGGTGGTTTAAGGAAGGCTGTACTAAAGCCTGAAAAGTTAGACCCTAACTCATCTTCATTCGTGGGAGGAAAATTAGTGAATTTCCTGCCACACGCTGGTCCGTTTAAGCCTCTCTTACTAATGACTCTAGAGAACAGAACATTAGACGTAACATTCCTCACTGTCTTCAGTTATGTCGAACTACTTGTGGGGATTATGATAGTGATCGGGTTGTTAACAAGATTGGCATCACTAGGCGCTCTAGCAATGTCTGTGGGTTTCGCTCCAGCATACTGGTTAGGTTCCACATGCGAGGACGAGTGGCAAATCGGTGCTCTATTAACAGCAGGTTCAATAGTACTAATGCTAACAGCTGCCGGAAGAGTATGGGGATTAGATCACTTCCTATATAAGAAATTCGGAGATAGGCCGATAGCTAACGTACCGATACTTAAGTGGATTAAACTGTGGTGAAAAGCATGGAAAAAGTAGTTGTTCTTGGCTTAATTTTCAGTATCTTGGTAGTGGGCTGGATACTAGCTACTGGTCAGTGGGCTTATGGAAACGTAGTAGGACCTTTAGTAAATAACTCAAAATTACCGAAGCTAGAGATCACTTATATAGACGCTTATAATACACCTCAGGGTCTATGTCTTATAATGAACATAACAGATATCGATGGTCCGGACGCTTACCCGGCTTCCGCTCCGCTAATGGAGATATACAATACAAATCACACGTTTATGGTGTTCCTAAACTCTTCACAGATATCTAACGATACCGTGAAAATAATACAAGCCCCGTGGAACGCGAATAAAAAGGACACCGTTAACTGGTATTCGGGATTCGTAGTAATATTGGGAAGCGAAGGACAGTTTCACTTACTAATAAAAGGAGTACACTTAGCCTCCGGTAAATATTACGTGAAATTATACACACCAGCAATATCTACCGGTAGGGAAGCAGTAGCGAGTTTTACTATAACGTCATAACTTTTTCTTTTTCTTTTTAATTTATCCTCACTTTTTTCTCTCGCTTTACTTTTTTTACTTTTTCTTTACAATCTTTTGTGATGGAGAATGAAAAAATAAACATAATAGTTGATATGATATTGTCTTCAGTGAACGCTATAGCTTTCACCGGTGCTGGCATCAGTACAGCTTCAGGTATACCGGACTTCAGAGGGCCTAACGGTCTTTGGAAAAAATACTCCCCTGAGCTGGCGAGTATAGAGTACTTTGAAAGGGATCCCAAAGGTTTCTGGGAGTTTTACTCGACAAGGATGAGGGGGCTATTTGAAGCGAAGCCTAACCCTGCACATTTTGCTTTAGCTGAACTCGAGAAGATGGGGCTAATAAAGTACATTATTACACAGAATATCGACGGTCTTCATCAAAAAGCTGGTTCAAAAAGCGTGATAGAACTTCACGGCACTATGAAGAGGAGCTTTTGCTCCTCTTGCTTCAGATCTTACGATTCGTCTGAGGTTCTTATGAAAATAGACGAGGGAGAACTTCCTCCTAAGTGCTCATGTGGTGGGATTATTAGACCTGATGTCGTACTCTTCGGAGAACCAGTTAAGGAAATAAATTACGCATTACAAATTGCTTACGATTCGGACTTGGCTTTAGTGGTAGGTTCCTCTCTGACTGTGTATCCAGCAAATTTGGTTCCGCAAGTCGTAAAGGAAAGAGGAGGTAAACTGATAATCCTAAACATGGAGGAAACGCCTCTGGACTTTATTGCAGACGTTGTTATAAGAGACTCCGTCGAAAAAGTCCTACCGATGATAGTTGATGAAGTAAAAAGGCAGATTGGTTTGGTCTGACTTCCTTATATAAAACATATTAGTCAGATCTGGGTAATACAGATCTGACTGGGGTTCAGGCCGTGACGCTCCTTGGGCTTAAAGCTTGCCGGGGAGCTTGGCCGCCTCCAACTCGGACCGGAAGTTGGGCAAAAAGCCCGAATAAAACATAAGGGTGAGTACAATTGGAGGCCCCCAGTTCAGGAATAGACGTATCAAAAGATAAATTAATCGTGTATTTTCAAGGTAAACTCTACGAGTTTACTAATGATAGGCAAGGGTTTGAGGAGATAAGGAAGATTTTGCCAAAGGGTTGCAAAGTAGGTATTGAGAGTACCGGAGTTTACCACGTTAACCTAGCAAAGTACTTGAATAATGAGTATGATGTTAGGATTATTAATCCCTTTATACTCAAGAAGTTCAAGGGTTTTAGGGGTAAGAAGAGTGATAAGAATGATGCTAAAAAGCTAGCAGAAATAGTTGTAAGTATGGGTAGTGAGTTTGTAACAAGTGATGCTAGGGAGTTAACAAGCCAGTGGGATTTTACTACTAGGAGTATTGCTAGGGTTAAGAATAGGTTGAGGAGGGATCTAGTACTTTTAGGCTATAGCAGTTTGTCAAAGAGGAATTTAGAGGAGGTTTTGAGGGGTGGTGGGGATAGTATTGTCATGTCTGAGGTTAGGTTTCTTTTGGAGGAGCTTGAGAGGCTTGAGGGTAGGAAGAGGGAGATTGAGGATAGGCTTAGAGAGTTAGTTCCCAAGGATAGTTTGATTTTCACCATACCCGGTATTGGTAAAACCTTGGGTTGTATTATTTTGGCTAGGGTTGGTGATGTTAAGCGCTTTAGTGATAAGAAGAGGTTTGTTGCTTATTGTGGTCTTGACCCAGTTGTTGAGTCTAGTGGCAAGAGTGTTATCACAAGGGGTATATCCAAGAGGGGTGATGCCGTTTTGAGGAGGGCTTTTTACTTGGCAGCCTTGACTGCTATTAAGGTTAATCCTGTTATCAAGCGTTTTTATGAGGAGCACAAGGGTAGGCTTAGAGGAAGGAAGTTGATTATTGCGTGTGCTAGAAAGTTGGCTATTATTACTTGGGCTGTGCTGTATTATAATAAGCCCTTTGATGCTAGTGAGTAAAGCAGGTTTCATCACTTGCGTAAGTAGTGTGGACTATGCTCAATTTTTTAGGAAAACTTTTTATACCGGAAGCTCCCCGCTCTGGAAGGGTCGAGGGTTCCCTCCTCATCGTTCTCATCATAGATTCGGGATTACATCTGGTGAGCAGTCGAGTGGCTCAGAGAACCACTCCCATTTGAAAGGGAGACTTTCATTGCTAAGCTCTAGTCCCTTGAAGGAAAGAGGCGTCACTGCTTGCTCCTCCCACAGTCCCATTAAGCTGAGGAGCTTCCGGTATAAAATTTTTCCTTAAAAATTGAGCATAGTCCACACTACTTACGCCATGAAACCTGCTTTACTCACTAATGTTAAACTGCTTATTTTAGTGCAATTAATTTATCTTTTGATACGTCTATTCCTGCAACTGGGTGCCTCCACTTACACTCACCCTTATGTTTTATTCGGGCTTTTTGCCCAACTTCCGGTCCGAGTTGGAGGGGGCTAAGCTCCCCGGCAAGCTTTAAGCCCAAGGAGCGTCACGGCCTACACCCCAGTCAGATCTGTATTACACAGATCTGACTAATATGTTTTATATAAGGAGTGTCGTTAGTATCACTAAGAGAAATTTTGATAGAGGAGTATTTAAACACGGGACTATCCATCCCCTTGGCGAGGCTTTCCGCCCCCTTAACTCCCTTTTCTGTAACTTTCAGGATTCGAAAGTGGTAACTACTGAATGTCGCTTTCGTCCTTGTTTGCTTCCTTTATCTTGTCCATTACTTTTTTCGGTAAAGCATAGTCCTCCCTCCTCTCGTTTATTCTCCCCAAGAGGACTATGCCCTTTCCCGGGACTATGTCAATTTCCCAAACATACTTATCATGATTTGTCTGCCTCATCTTTTCTATAACTACATATCTATGTAGCATTCCATCTCTTATTACTCTCCTGAACCTGATAATCCCATCAGCTACGTGTTCAACTCCGAATCCGAAAGCTTGAGACGTAGTTATTGCGTATTGTGACGTAACGAGAATTGTAAACCTCCACTTGTTAAGTACTCTCTTCAAGTAGTAACTTATTTTTCTTGCCATTGCCGGTTTATCTAAGAAGAGGGCTGAAACAGAATCGATTACAAGCCTAGCCCAACCAGGCCCTAGTTTCTGTTTGGCTTCGATCACTTTTTGCACTAAGGCTTCTGGCTCAAGTTCTGAAAGAGACCATTCATCCTCTCTTTCTTTCATAAGTGCATCTATGATTATCAACTTTGATTCCAAATACTTCTCTAAATCCCAGTTAAACATCTTAGCTTGTCTGATTATTGAGTCCCTACTTTCTTCTGTGGTTACATATATTGCAGGCTCGCCTTGTCTTAAGCCTTCGTTCACGAAACTTAGGGAAAAGATAGTCTTTCCCGTACCAGGTTCTCCAGTAAGTGCCACAAAAAAACCTTGAGGGATACCACCCTCTATGAGCTTATCAAAATCATGTATCCCTGTCGAAAGTCTGATCATTAAGATTAGTTGTCAGTGTGATAATAAATACTTTCACATGTTTTGTGAGTTTATAACAAAAATTTCCTTCTTATAATTACAAATCAAAATCCAAAAAAAATTTTAGTCTTATTGCATAAATGGTTAACTTATCTTCTTCTTAATAGAACTATAGCAGCTGCAATTATTATTATTACCAAAATTACTATGCCAGCTACTAGACCAAGGTTAATACTTGATGTCGAGGTTGTTGTAGATGGGGGTACAGTTGATGTGGTAGTAGATGTACTTGATGTCGAGGTTGTTGTAGATGGGGATACAGTTGATGTCACTGTAGGCGTTACGTTCAAACTACCGTAGCTGAATTCTTCTCTCATATTTCCGTTTACTGTCCATACAGCCTTAGCTACTATCTCATACACACCTGGTTCTAACATGGACGTGTTTATGGTTGCTTGATAAATACCGTTGCCCATATTGTTAGCGATAACTACATAAGGCTTTCCATTTATGGTTACATTACCATAAGGCTCACCGCTAACATTCAAGTACTTCAAATATACATATACTGTAGCATTAGATATCTGAGTGGGTATCAGCATCTCGGATGAGTTATCCCAGCTATACGCTGTTACATTAGCTGTGAATGTTGCGGCTTGTCCTTGCTTAACGGTCTGTAAGAATAAGTACGGATCGATTCTGAAATAGTGTGTATTAGCTGTTACAATTATCTCCTCAGCTGGTACATTCCATTCTACCCATCTGTAAGCACCGCTAGATATTAGGGGCGCTATTTTCTCTGCGTATACTAACTGCGGTGGTGTAGTGTTAAATACGTGAGCTGGAACTATAGGATATTCGTCAAGGGCAAGTATTTGCTGAATAGGGCTAGTGGAATTTAGAAATATCTCTATCTGGTAAGGACTTGTTACATTAGTCCACACTAAACTAGGAATAGTCCCAAATAGGTCGCTATTTATGAACCCGTTATCCTCTAAGTATGTGTAATTTACATGAAGTCCGTCGAAGGTATTTGTTCCCATCATACCTGGCAAGTCGTACCACCATATGGTAAAGTTAACGTCATATGCTGTTAAAGGTACTCCGTCGATCCACGTGTCATTATGCACTAAGTTTACTATTAACTCTGTACCATTAACTATTACTCCACCATTAGGTAGTTTATAGTCATGTAATGGAACTGTAGTCCAGTTCTTAGCGACCCAAGGAATTAGATAATAGGGGCTGTTAAATGTCGTTGGCATACTATAGTTAGTAACGGCTAAAGGATCATACAAGTCATTAAGTGTATTGAAAGCGTATAAGCTTGTGCTAGCATATGGGTTAATATGTCTTGGTAAATCGCTACTAACTGAAGAGAAGTAGAATGTACCGTTTAAAGCCGAACCATACGGGTGAACGTTTGCTATACTTATAGCGTAAACATCAGTAACGTTTAAGTAAATATAATTGGCCCAATCTGGTAAGTATACTCCTTGTATTGCATTATTCCATACTACTATAACGTAAGGTAATTGTTGTTGTAAAAAGTACTCTGCTTCCATTGTATAGTTAAGCATCTGTTGCGATGTAGGAGCGGTATCAGCTTCAGAAAGTACAGTATCAATAGTGGTGTTTGAGAAACCTCCAGTATTAGTGGGGCTCGTATATATACCCTCAAGCCAAGATGGGACTAGAGGTCCTAGATCAATCCATCCGAAAGTAGTTATATTAAAGCCATTATAAGGAGGTGTTGTAGCCGCTGTGAGTAAAGTTCCGAAAGAGGTAGCCTCTGGAACAATAGTTAAGTTTATCATACTAGCTTCTGTACTTAAGTATGATGCTAGCCTTTCTAATGGCGAGCTTCCAGTAGGGTATAGGAAGGTTAACTTTAAAGGTTTACCGTTATAATACCATTGTCCGTTTACATGAGTGATACCCGGTATTTTTTCTAAATACATTATAGCTCTAGTTAGGTTATATGACTCATATTGTTCATAGTATTGTGCCACTTGTGGGTTAAACCAAGACTTGTAAACTACTGGTGATACATAATAAGGATAGTCTGTACCTAAAAGTCCACTATCCCAGACGTCCTCCGTTACATTTTGAGGATTAATCAGACTACTTATTGCATACCTGAAGTATAAGTTTGCGGTCAAGTTGTTTCCGAAAGCAAACACTAGTTGTCCGAAAGATGTCACTGGAGATATAGCTACGTAAACTTTGTTTTTATAATTTGATAAAAGTGTCTCTATTTCGTCCCTGTGGTCTAATGTTGCAAAGTTAATCTTTCCTTGAATTAGTGCATTATATTCAGCCGTATGTGAAGAATAGGAATAGAGATATACTATTGTCCCTACCCAAGGCTCGCTATACCTAGCTTGATACCAGTTAAGTATAGGTGCGTTAAAGTCTGATATTGCATAACCGCTTGCTATTATTGGTTCTGATACCATGCTTACAGCGAATAGAATTAGTAGAGCAAATATAGAGGCTAACAAAATATAGTTTCCTTTCATATCAATAGTAAGTTAAGTATATGTGTATTATAAACTTTTATGAAAGATCAAGTAATGCACTACAAAAAATGAAAATTATAATACGTGATTAATTGAAACTATTAACAGAGAACAAAATTACTATAAGTTATAATTTTTTATTTTTAGACAAGAACTTAGAAATATTTCATCTACTTTCATATTGATTTTAGTATAATTTAATATCTTTAATATTATAATTTTTGTAACCCATGTATAATTGCTTAGCTAAGTATGATAAAGAATACATTTATAATGATTTTCATTAATAGAAAATTTAATTTAGGGTGTTAAAAACAGATAAAAAATCAGTTTTACTAAATAATTTTCAGGTAACCATAGAAATCAGAAAATTAAATAAATGAACTGTTAAGAAAATTTAACCAGCGTTTGATAAAATAACTAGAAACCCTGTATATTCACTATTATTATATTGTTCATATCCTACACCTACTACATTATTGTTATAAGGAATCATTTCTTCAATAGTTACAAAAGGTTTTGAAAACAAAGTAGTAAATGACTTCAGATTGTTAGTTTCAAGGATTACCGTGCCATAAGCAATACCATTATTAGTATTGAAAGGAACCTTCAGTGCTATATAAACATTAGCTGGAGTAGATGCTAAAGCTGAGACCACTCCTATCTGATATTTAAGCGAGATTGGTGTCGCATCTCCGTTAAAGATTTCGGCGAGATATGGAACTGGCGTATCGGGCTGAGTCTGGTTTTCTCCCCCAATTAGAGCTATGCTGTTCCACCATGCGGAAGTTAATATTACTCCGAAATGATAATAGTTAAATTTTACAATAGTAAAATTAGTCCCGTTAAATATAGATGCAGTCATATTGATTGTATTTGCACCGCCTATTATTGATCTGCCGTCTGAAGTCGAGATAGTATATATTTCGTCAGAGCCTCCTAAAATTCTCATGTCCAACGGAAGCGATGAAGAGAGATCTTTATGCCCATATATATTGATCTCTATCAAGAATGGAACTAAACAGGATTGACCATTAATTCCGATGATATAAACGTCTCCTCCTATTAGCCAATAACTACCTGTCCAATCTATAGATAGTACTTGACCTAAATTGTAAAAAGGTGATAAGATATTAGATAAATTGACTAATGTATTTGTATTTAAATCATATTCTACGAGTGATGTGTGGAGGTAGCCATTTATCCTTGTACTTCCTCCGATTACTACGTCACTACCATTATATCCCAGAGCATACACGTACCCTCCCTTAAAATAATTAGAAACATTTTGTAAAATAATACATGATTTATTTATAAAGTAGTATAAAGCTACTATACCTTCAGGATTTGAATTATTGTTTAGGAACTTAACCCCTCCTATCGCAATCTTTCCGTCCGATAATGGAGCTAATGAGTAAATCTTAGAAAAAGAAGGAAGAGTAATGTAATTAACGTCTATGTGTTCTCGTAATGACTGTATATATCCGACGCTTAGAGGAATTATTATTATGAGACATAGAATTATAACTACTATTGACGTGATTTTGAGGGTTTTTTTCATCTTAAATTAGGAATTTACTTTGCCGTATAAATTAATATTTTCATTACAATACAATAATGTTTGTCTAAAAAGAGCTTCTATTTTACTTTAAAAATGTCAAGGATCAACCAATATTACTTTAAAACTAAATAAAAATCACTTATTGATAGCAAAAATATTAAGATCGTGTATAAAGATCATTTAGTTAAGGGAATTTTACTTAAGTGGTGATAAGTTTTGAGGATTCCGACTAGATACATTATAAAAAGGGTTATAGAAAGGTTTCTATTGCTATTCGCTATAATTAATTTTCTCTTCTTCTTGTTTAATGTAATGCCTTATATATTTCATTATAATCCAGCTGATTTTTACGTTCCTTTAACTTATAAAGGCATATCGAGGAGCACATTAATCGAAGCTATAGATAGACAATGGGGACTTACTCAGCCTCTTTATATCCAGTATGTCGATTACATCAAAAATATGCTCACTTTCAACTTTGGGTACTCTCTTAACTATGGCGAACCTATAACTAACCTTATAATGCAAGCCCTACCAGTTGACTTGATCATATTGGTTCCAAGTCTTCTCTTAAGTACTGGATTAGCGATAGTTTTAGGTCTTATCTCCGTAGCTAAGGAGGGCAAGTTGACAGATTTAATAAACAGCACAGTCGCAATATTTACATATTTTATACCAGCGTTCTGGATATTTGCAATAGTATTGTATTACTTTGGATTTGAATTAAATTGGTTCCCCACTAATATAGCAGAGGCTATAAACGGGACTTCTGGGATAACGTACGTGGCTTCATTATTAAAATTCGCATCATTACCTATCATAGTTCTCACTATTTTGTCTTATGGGGTAAGGATGATACTTACGAGAAGTTACGGCGTAGAAGCTAATCATAGTCATTTTATCTTATATTTAAAAGCTAGAGGGATACCTTCAAGAAAAATTCTTTTGAAGCATGTAATGAGGAATTCAATAATACCAGCTGTTACTAGAACTGGTATAGACTTTGCTTTTATTTTAGCTGGCGCTGTCTTCGTTGAAGAAATATTTAATTTTTATGGTATGGGCGAGCTTCTATTACAAGCCGCAGAAAACTTAAATATACCAGTCCTCGAAGCGGCCTTCTACTTCATCAATCTGTATGCAATAATAGTTTTGTTCGCAGTCGATTTAATCTATCCCTTCATTGATCCCAGGGTGAAGTATGAATGAACATTTTTAAAAACAAGATAATAAGAGATTTGTTTCATAGGAAGTCTTTTGTTATATCTATTGGTATCTTGGTATTTTTCGTTCTAGTGGCAATCATAGGTCCTATGACGACTCCATATAAAAACCCTTATTCTTCTTCAGAGTATTATGTAGCAGGTCCTTACGCTGTACCTTCATGGGCTACGATTTTCCCACAATATAAGGACTATCCTCCCGATATGAGTACTACCCTTAACTTAACCTCTACTTCAGGAAACGGCTATGTAACTTACAACGGTTCATATTACGTCGTGTATCTTAAACCGCATCAGTCCGAAAACCTTACTTTTACTTTATTCTGGAAGTACAGTTACCCTTATTCATTTACCTTTTCTACCACAGTTACACCTTACACTATTCAAGGAGTACAAGTTAACTTTTACACAGAAAACTCATCGGGTTACAAATTCTTTCTTCTGAGTTACGTGCCTATTAAATATCAGTATGAGTATAATTATCCGACAAATGTACTTAACTTGAATAAAACTAATTCTATTTCTATGACTCCTTCTAGTTTAAATTCGGCTAATAGTCCTTATGTAGCTTCTTTACCCATAAGTCAACAAGCATTACTAGGATTACAATTTCCAACTGAGCTCTTAGGGAAGTCTGGGCCCACATCTGTCATGATAAGTGTTATAAATATTGGTTCCACTTCTGCAAAAGTTTACATAGCCCCAGTTCACTTTAGCGATTTAGGTAGATCCTTCGGGATTTTAGGTACTGATGATAACGGTGCAAGTGTGTATGCAGAGTACGTCATAGGTGCTAGGTTTGATCTCGAATTAAGTGTTATTGCATCGATAATTATCGTAGGCATAGGTTTAATAGTAGGGTTAGTTGCAGGATATGTAGGCGGTAAGACTGATCTAGTTTTGAACTCTATAACGGACTTCTTCCTTACTATTCCAGGTCTTCCTCTGTTTATAACTCTTGAAACTGTGTTTATTGTTACTGGGATAGCGGCTAACATTAGTAGGGCAGAGCTAGTACTACTTATAATAGGAGGGTTGTCATGGATGGGAACCATGAAGATAATTAGGTCAGTTACGTTCAGCGTAAAAAGCAGGACATTCGTTGAAGCTTCGAGAGCATTGGGAGGAGGTACTTTACACGTAATAAGGAAACACATTTTACCTAACATACTCGGTGTAGTTTTTGCACAACTAGCTTACGATGTACCAGTAGTCATTCTGATAGAATCGGGTTTAGACTTTCTCGGTTTCGGGATACCACTATCGGCTTTTCCCACGTGGGGGAATATGCTTGGAGCAGCTACAGATGCGGCTTCAAGTGCTAACTCCTTTGCTTGGTGGTGGGTCATACCTCCCGGTCTATCAATAGTTTTACTATCAGTGGCGTTTTATTACTTCGGCACAGCTTTACAAGAAGTCTTAAGTCCTTTCAAGGCGAGAGGTGAATAAGACTTGGTAGTAGACGGTGTTATACTCAAAATAGAAGACCTCAAGACTTATTTTAAGACAAAAACTGGTTACGTAAAGGCGGTGGACGGAGTTTCCTTATACGTTCCAAACCAAATGGTCATAGGTGTGGCAGGAGAATCTGGAAGCGGTAAGTCCACACTTATCAATTCGATATTTCGCGTACTTCCCAGAAACGCTGAGATAAAAAGTGGGAGAATATTTTATCAAGACAAAAACGTTCTCGAAATAGACGAACAAAATTTTAATAAAAACATCAGATGGAAAGAGATAAGTTGGATTCCTCAAGTATCTATGGACGTATTAGATCCTGTGTATAAGGTAAAAGATCAAATGATAGAGACTATACTAGCTCATGAAGACGTTTCTAAAGCAGAGGCACTAGAAAGGATCTATACAATGCTCAAGTCTGTTAACCTAATGCCTGAGATTCTAGAAAAATATCCTCATGAGCTTTCAGGCGGGCAAAAACAGAGAGTAGTGATAGCTATGGCTCTCCTGTTAAACCCAAAATTAGTAATTGCTGACGAGCCAACTACAGCGTTGGACGTAATAGTACAAGCTCAAATAATAAGTATTATAAGACAGCTTAAAAAGGAGAAAAACTTCAGCATGTTATTTGTAAGTCACGACTTAGCATTACTCGCTGGTTTAAGTGACTATCTAGCTATTATGTACGCAGGGAAAATAGTCGAGTTCGGAAAAGTAGAGGAAGTATATAAGACACCTCTACATCCTTATACGCAACTGCTTTTAGAATCTATTCCTGATATCAGAAAAAGAGGGAGTAAGTTAAAGTCCATATCGGGTTCTCCGCCAGATTTATTAAACCCTCCAACTGGATGTAGGTTCAATCCAAGATGTCCGTTTGTTATGGACGTGTGTAAGACTACAGAGCCCGAAATTGTTAAAGTTTCCCCCACGCACTACGTAGCTTGCCACCTCAGGAAGTGATGAAAATGATAGAAGTAAAGAACTTAAAAGTCTATTTTAAGACTAAGAATTTAATAATAAAGGCTGTGAATAATGTTTCTCTCAAAGTACAAAATAAAGAAATAGTGTCAGTTGTAGGCGAATCTGGAAGCGGTAAGACAACATTAGGGAAGACTATGTTGGCACTCATTAAACCATTATCAGGTGAAGTACTCTGGGATAACAAGAACGTTTTCAAGTTAAAGAGGAGGGAATTAAAGGTGTTTAGGCGTAAGAATCAGATAATATACCAAGACCCCTTTGATGCCATAGACGTTAGAATGAAGGTATACGATGTTGTAGCAGAAGGTATTAGACTTCATGGGCTTGCAAAAAGTAGAGAAGAAGAGAAGAAAATGATTTACGAGGTATTAGAAGAGGTGGGCTTAACACCACCTGAAGAATTTAGCGTTTCTTATCCTACTCAACTTTCAGGAGGGCAATTACAGAGAGTAGCGATTGCAAGGGCATTAGTTTTAAACCCAGAATTTATTGTGGCTGATGAACCGGTTTCTATGTTAGATGTATCAATTAGGGCTAGCATTTTGGATCTTTTCACGAAAGCAAATGAAAAAGGCACTTCAATACTTATGATAACTCATGATATAGCTACAGCAGCTTATATATCATCGAGGATTTTCGTTTTATATCACGGTAACTTAGTTGAATATGGTAAGACCGATCAAATAATTGAAAATCCTAGACATCCTTACACACAAGCCCTTATCGCTGCTATTCCCATTCCTGAGCCTGGATATACCTTGCAAGTGAAACTCAATGACACTGAGGAACCAGATCCACTTAACGGTTGTCCTTTATACCCTAGATGTCCTTTTAGAAAAGATATTTGTAGAAAAGAAGAACCTAAACTTGTTGAAGTAGAGCCGGGTCATTATGTCGCATGCCACCTATATTGATGAAGAGAAGGAGTTTAAGATAGGAAAGGCAGAACTTTTTTCCTTGATACTAGTTGTTTCGTTTTCTGTGTTTTCAGTTATAGAAAGATATAGTATATATTTTTTCCTGTCAATGATCGTAATATCACTTTTACTGATGTTTTATAGGAAGGGAGAACTCATCAAGGCGTTTAACTCGCTTAAATCTAGTAGAGAGTACATGAAAGAGTACAAACATTCTAGAGCAATAAAACAAAGTCAAAGGGACAAAATCTTGTTCCCATTGTTATTTTTAGCTCCGTTCATAGCACTTTATGTCTTCCCAGTCCCAGAGAACCTATTTATAGCCTTAGGAGTAGTAGTTTCTTACCCCTTGTCAAATATCTTAAATATAGTTCTTATAGCATGGATGGAAAAGGCTCTTCATGGAAAAATATATTCGGTATTAGAAATAGTAGAGATAAAAGAAGAGAAAGACCTATACGTAAAAAGATTCGGTTATAAGCTAAAGGAAGATTAAAATTTTCACTCATTCTGAATCCTTCCATGAGGGTTCAACCTCTTCCCTTTTTCTACCACGTTAATTTCGACATGGATAACATGAATTATTAACCCCACTAGCAGTGATACAACACCCAGAACTAAACTTTCCTCACCCAGAGTCCCGATCACTAATAATGATAGTAAGATTGATAGAATCTGAAGGAAAGGGTAGAGGGGAGCTTTAAAACTACCCATGATGCCTCTTCTCCTAGAGATAACTACGGCTAGAGCCGTAGTTAGGTAAGAAAATATGGTACCAAAATTCGAAACGAGCCCTATCACCTCTACATTGCCTAACCCTAAGGACGAGACCATCATTGAAATTACTAATAATGTAGCTATACTCTCTTTTCTGCCTAGCTTAGAAGGTATTAAGTTATCCTCAGCCATTTGCTTTAACGTTCTAACTGTAGCTATTATAGTAGACATTGTCACGGTAAGGGTCGCAATTATTGCTGTGGCTGACACTGCGAGAATTAATAGAAATGGGGCTTTAGCTTTTTGTAGAGCAAAGGAAAGTGGATTCGCTTGTTGACCGTAGATTTGCCATGGGAGTAGATATAACATGGAGAAGACCACCATGATGTAAAGTACTGAAGTAATAGCCAGAGAAAGGACTATAGCTTTAGGTACTGTCTTCTCCCCGTTTTCTACGTCTGGAGTCAGAGTCGCGATCGTGTTAAAACCAGAGTATGCGAAGAAAGCTAGGGAGGAAGCCGTGAATATACCGTATAATCCGTGAGGGGCAATAGGTGTAAAGTGTAAGGTGTTAAATCTGCCTGAGATTAAAGCAAATACTATAAACAGAACTAATCCTAAGACGTTTAAGCCCACAAGGACTGATTCTACTTCAGAGACTAGTTTTAGCCCCGCTAAGTATAATCCTCCTAGGACTAAGATGAGGAGTCCGGCAATAATTAAAGTATAACTTTGAATCTGTAAATAACTAGCAAAACCAAGTGCTGTAGCAGCACCCGATACGGAATAGGATATCATTCTCATCCATCCTACTAAGAACCCTAGGGTGTCTCCCATAGTGAGTTTAGCGAAAGAATAAACACCCCCTTCACTCTCGGGGTATTTAGAGGCAAGTTCAGCGCTATTTAGACCGATACTCATGGCTAAAAGCCCAGTAATTATGAAGGAAATCAAAGCTGCAGGACCAGCTAAGTAGATTGTGCTCCCTGCCATAACGAAGATTCCGGCCCCTATGATGTTCCCTAGTCCTATTGCTGTTGCTTCATATAATGATAACTTCTTTTTCACAATTACGAAAAGTAAAGAAGTGAGTTAAAGGGTTATCGCATAACAGACTTGAAAGGACATGAGGGAAATATTTATATGCATATTCTTACTTACTATATTAATCCATAAGTTAAATAATGGAAAAAATCTCTACAAGGGCAGATGGATAACTATTCTCGGTAAAACAATGATCAGATTATGATATCACAAGGATTAGGAGTTAGTGGAGAATGGGGAGAAGTTTCAACATGGGTATCAGAACACACGGAAAAGAAGAGACCTCTAATAACATCTCTTATACAAACTACTTCGCCTTTAGGTTTTATGGGATCTGCTACAATGCTTTTGGTATTCAGCCACAATTTCGTCATGGTAGGCTGGAGGATAGGTTTCTTAATAGGTGGGGTTATGGCTTTCATGGGTGATTTCTTGAGATATTTAGCATCTGAAATCTTATCTTTCGAGAAAATCAAGTGAGGGAAAGTAAGCAAAGTGTCATTTATAGAGATATTCAAATACGCGTGGAAACCGATAATCGTTCTGATGTTTGCTATAGGCTTTGCTGCTCACGGTTCTTATGCTTCAATGGCTGCCTTTTATCATGAAATCTTTCCTAGAAAAATAGATACAGTGGAGCCAGTTATGGCTTACAGTTAGCCGCTGTTGTTGAAGGCGAAATAATGCTAATCTTGGTAATAGGATTACTGGAGTACCGAGTTAATATTTGGCGAAATGATAGATAGTGATAAATTTTCTGGTAGTTTTGAGGTTTAATCTCAGCTTTAGCTATAGTACCTCTTAAAGAGACAAATAACACGGTTTTAATTGAGGGAAACTAAGGTAGCTTAACGTTAAGTTTTTCCATTTTTCCTTATTTTTTATTGAGACATAACTTTTTTATGTATCTTAAATTAAGGAAAATTTTAAATACAATTAGCATAAATATAATTTATAATGATCGAAAGACGGATAATGCTCACGCTCCACGCTGATGCGAAGCTAATACTTCAGGATGTTTATGACTTGAGGAATTTGAAGGAATGGTGGATGTTTCTAAAGGACGTAGAGATGGAGAATGAAGACACTTACATTGCTAAGTTCCGTGTCTTTATGCCATTTAAGTTTCATATGAGGAGGAATATAGGACTTAATAAAGTAGTACATGAGGGAGTAATGAAGTTTCCTAAGGCTTACTTTCGTTTTACCGTAGAGGTATTTCCAAGAAGGAACGGAGACGTAGATATATATGTAAAGGGTGAGTACTCAGGACCCCTAGAGAGGCTTGCGGGAACTCCGATGGAAGTTTTTTTGAGAAACTTCGCAAAGAATTTAGAGGACAAATATAAGGGAAGGAGTGAAGGTTTGAACATGAGGCAAATTTTGGAATACCAGATAGAAGCAAGTAAGGATTATGACGGAGAAATAATGATAACTGTTGATGAGTGCAAAGTTACGTTACGGAAAGGCAAAATAGTTAGTGCAGAGTGCGGAAATATAGTAGGGGATGAGGCGATAAAGAAGATACTCAGCGAAGAAAAACCCAAGATAAAAATAGAGTATACCTAGAGAGGAGTCGGACTTTCATTGAGGTTTCATGAATTTGTATTCAACCTCTCGTCCTCATTCCCCTTGTCCGGCTCCCCACGCCTAGGTTAGGGAGTGTGAACTCCCGGCCACGACTTAGGGAGCTTCATTGAACCCATCCTCCCCCTCACATTGCCCCTCGGGTTCATCGTAGGGCTCTCTTCTACATGTCAACATTAACTGAAAAAGCTTGTAAATTTTCATTAAGGAATAGTTAGCAATGTTAAATGATATCAAATGACATAAAATTCACGGTTTATCGGAAGCTGCTGACAACGGCAAATAAACATGAATATCAAGAGTTGACCACATATTATTTTGCAGATTAGGGTATAAAGACTAACGTCTCCCCCATCCTGGAAGGACGAAGTTTCCCCTAATCGTTCTCCTCATTGGTTCGGGACTACTTTTGGTGTACAGTAGACGGCGCCAGAATTCCTTCATCTGAAGGGGGACTATCATCCGTGACATCTAGTCCTTTAAAGAGATTTTAGATGTTCCTTCCTCAGTCTAATTAAGCTAAGGAGGAGTGCGGTTAGCACCACTAAAGGATATCTCGGTAAAACGATATCAAAATATAAGGGGATTATCCATCACCTCGGAGAGGCTTTCCGCCCCCTTAACCCCTTTCTGCAAAAATAAGTTAAAAATGTGTAGACTATTTTTCAGTTAAGGAAGGGGTAAGTGCTCGCTTAATCAATTGGTTAAAAATAGTCATGGAGAGTAAGATAAATCATCTTTACCCTTGACAGAAATAGAAAATCATGTGTAAGAAAGAAAATAGATTAGAAGAATAAGAGCAAATCTATTTTGAAAAATTTCCAGACTACATCACTATTTCTCTAAATCTCAATCTCACGTGTAATAAGCCTGCTATAACACCTAGTGTAAACAAAATTATTGCTGACTCAATTATTTGACTTCGTAAGCTGTAAGCTTTACTGGCATAAAAAGTGATTGCCCCTGATATATGATCATCAGACCTCCTAGTGTCATACCGGATATTATTGCCAGTTTTTGGTTATCTGTAACGTTTTTGAATTGTAACTTTGGTAGAAAGTTAAGGAGTGAAACGATAAACAAAGCGGATGGAAAAATCATATAACTTCACTTTCAATTAAAGTCATAGTCTCCTTGACCCCGGACAAGCTAGCTATAGAGTTAAGTACTGTAGTAGCGACAAGATCAGGATCTTCAACGTCGATAGTTATGAGTAAGTCGTAGGGTCCGTAAACTACTGCAACATCATAAACCCTTGGCATCGCCATTAGTGTTGCTGCGATTCCCCTTATCTTGCTACTTTCAGCCTTAACCAACACATGAGCTCTAACCATACTGGCGTACGTTCTCACGAGATCCCACTCGGTGACAATGCCCCTCAAGTTAGGGGCTTTTGGCTCTCCATCGAAGAGTAACACCGACCCTACATTCTTCATGGTTATCAAGTTCGCTACATCCGCCACTGTAGCATCTTCGTCAGCGTAAACCAATTGCTGTTTACCTATTAAATCTCCCAGCTTATTACTCATAGCGTTCTCATTTAACGCTTTAAGTACGTCCCTCAGCGATACAACTCCTATGATGTCAGAACCAGAGATCACGGGTATGTGGGATATCCCTAAAGAAACCGTTAGTTTTGCTGCGTCAGTAACAAGTGAGTCGGAGTTTAATGTTAGCACGTTGCTACTCCCTATAGCCATTGCGGGAATGTTTACTCTAGGAATAATCTTAGCTAAGTCACGTTCGGTAACTATTCCCTGACCTTTCACAATTAGAGAGCCTATTCCGAGCCTTACCATGAGTTTTGCAGCTTCTCTAAATGACGTCTCGGGGTCTACACTAATTGCAGGTTTCGCTATATCCGAGAGTTTTTCTTCGGTCCAGTTTTGTTTGCCTAAGGCTTCCTTGATCACAGTTCTGGCTGAGATAACTCCTATTATGTTCCCCGCAACTGTTACAGGTACTCTCCTTACACCTGTAGTAGTCATTAGACTTACGGCATCTTTTAGAGTTGAATTAACGTCTAATGTCTTTAAGTTTGTGGACATTATTGTCTTTAACATTTCAAATAATAGTTGTATTTCTAAGTTAAATGTATTTTATTCAAATGTTTTCTAAGAAGACGTTAAATATGTTAATTATTGCTTGGTAACGAAAAATTGACTATGACAGGTAAAAATGTAATGTATAAATAAAAACATTTTTAAAATGATTATAATGATAAATAATATCTTCTAAGAGCTCAGTAATAAGTAGAGGTGATTTTAGGCATAATAATACATATTCATTGTCGTAGATTAGACAATGGGCAAACATATTCAAACTTTTAAATGCCTAGCCGTTGCCAACAGTTTCAGATAAACCGTGAATTTTATGTCATTTAATGTCATTTGACATTCCTAGCTCTTCTCATGAGAGTTTATAAATTTTGTAGTCACACACTAAAATGTAGAAGAGAGCCCTACAGTGAACTCGATGAGCAATGTGAGGGGGAGGGAAGGTGCTCAATGAAACTCCCCATGTCCTTGAAGGGAGTGGTTTAACTACCGCTCCCGTAGACGGCATGGGGAGGGAAATAAGTGGAATGAGGACGAGAGATTGAATACAAATTCATGAAACCTCAATGAAAGTCCGACCCCTAAACAAGGAAATACCTTACGTGTAGACTCTCCTCGTGTTTTCTCTTTTTCAGACGACTAATATAAAAATCTCCTCTCTACACATGTTCTTGTGAAAAAAGTCACATTCGACGACTACCTTAAATTCCTTAATTCACATGACAAAGTCGAGTTTGGAGAAAACGCCATACATTTAGACCCTATTAAGGTGGATAGGCTAAAGCCTGAAGAAGATGAGCTTACAAACATCTCGACCACTGTGTGGAGTTTCCCGAAAAGGGGTAGTTGGGCTACTAATAAAGGTGACTACCGGGGAAATTTCGCTCCTCAAATACCCAGAGCAGTAATTTTGAAGTACACCGATGTGGGTGATACAGTCCTTGACCCGATGGTAGGCAGTGGTACTACGTGTGTAGAAGCTAAGCTCTTGGGTAGGAACTGTATCTCTGTAGATGTAAACATAAACGCAGTAATGCTAACGTTACACAGGCTTTACTGGCTCGAAAAGTACTTAGACGAATGCAAGGACTTTCTGGAAGAAGTCAGTTGTGAGGACATAAGAAAGGCTAAAGTAGACGTGTATATAGGAGATGCTAGAAAACTGACAGAACTGAATGACGAGAGTGTTGACTTAGTAGTGACTCATCCCCCTTACTTTAACATAATAGATTATACTAGCGGGATTGATGGGGACTTGTCTTCATATACCAAGCTGGAAAACTATATCTCAGCTCTAAAAGAAATCGGTGAGGAGATATACAGAGTGTTGAAAAAGGAAAAACAGTTTGCCGTCCTGTTGGGAGACACTAGGATAAAGAAACATTACGTGCCGATTACGTCGTACGCCTTACTAACTCTTCTTCAAGTAGGCTTCGTATTGAGGGAGGAAGTAATCAAAATACAGCATAAAATGAAGACAACGAGAGAGGTATGGAGAAAAGGTAAAAGGGACTTTCTGTTAATATACCATGAGAAATTATACATCTTCGATAAGACTGAAGAGGTCAAAAAATATAAGTATAGTTCGGGTGAAATGGTAAGAACACTTTTTTACCAGAGCGAAAACAATAAGACATTGTTTAGTTCATCTTCTGACTTCTGAAGAATCTCTAAGATACATGCTGAGAATTCATAACATTAGATATTATCGATGGTAGGAAAGCAGTTAACCCGATCATTACAACTGAAAATAACTATTCACTATGCTCCTCTTCCATAAAGCATCTAGAGATCGATGAAAGTGACAAGGTTTATTCCCATTTCTAAGCTGAAAATCAGGAAGTAATCTTTAGTTAATGATGATTAGTGTTGTCATTAGTATATTGTTTGAAGCCCCATACGAGAAGGTGAATATAACGATTATCATAGTGAGACATGGTAACATTGTCCTCTTCATTAGAAGTAATAGGAGTGTAAATAGTAGAATATAATCCGAAGAATTTGTTATAAAAGTAGCACATACATGTAGATTGCTATAGCGTATAGTGTGATCATTATTGTGGGTATTACGAATTCGTAAATTAATATATTTTTTACTCCTCTCCTCAATAACATTGAGCCTAAGCCAGAAGCTGAATGAAGGATGAAGAAGAACGTTAAAGGTCCTATCATAAGTATGTGGAACTGCAAACTGTTACCCCTATTTAACAGGCCAAGAGTCAAGTCTGAGATCAAAGTGGAGGTCTGAGGACCAGCTCCAAAACCTGTTATACCCTCAAGAAGTGCTAATACTAACAGGAACCAGGAGGTTAACCTCTGAAATGACGGGGTGTAGATAGAATCTTTAAGGTTAGGACTAAAAGCTTTTCTTGATGCCGCTATCATTATGAATCCGGGTAAAGCTAAGGGGAGGAAATAAGGTGCTGTAGACGTTATCAACGTACCTAATAATAACGTTAATTTACTTCCTCGCAACATCTGGATACCCCCTTGACTCCCAATAACCAAGATAGTTCTTATCCGTAACATGAATTCTCACTAACCACTTAGTGTAGCAGTACCCCCACCAACGTGGTACAACCATTCTTACTGGATAGCCGTGAAGTTCTGGTAGTGGTTTCCCATCTACCATATATGCTACAACGGTATCATCTTCCATTGCCTTGTATAAAGGTAAGTCTGCTGTATACCCGTCAGCTCCGAAAGTTACTACTTTAATTGCATTAGGCTTAACACCAGCTTTATTTAGAATATACTTTAATGGAACCCCAGTCCACTCCACGTTAGCTTGTAAGAAATAAGAATCAGAAACACATTGGATAGTATCTTTTACTGAAATTGATGGCATATTCATTAGATCCTCATATGTTAATTGTAAAGGATTTTCAACTTGTCCATCAACTGTTAGAATATAATTAGATCTGGATAAGGTAGGAGTGTAGTTACTATACTGTACTACATACCATGCTGAGAATGGAGTTAAGGATTTATTCGTATGAGAAATTAAAATATTACTTGTCCCTAGTTTCCACATAGCTATCAGCGAAGTAGTAGCTAACATCATTTTAAGGAAATTTCTTCTACTCGATATCGAAGGCACAAGTCATTAGATTGATTAACCAAAAAAAGCTTTTACCAAAATTCATGACGTAAACTCGACGTAGGGCTTATTAAGAGAATTAACGATAAAAATTTAGATATTACAAAGAAAGGGGTTAAGGGGGCGGAAAGCCTTGCCAAGGGGATGGATAGCCCCTTGTTTAAATACTTCTTTGTCAAAATTTCTCTTAGCGATGCTAATGACGCTCCTTATATAAAACATATTAGTCAGATCTGGGTAATACAGATCTGACTGGGGTGTAGGCCGTGACGCTCCTTGGGCTTAAAGCCCGGTGGGGAGCTTGGCCGCCTCCAACTCGGACCGGAAGTTGGGCAAAAAGCCCGAATAAAACATAAGGGTGAGTGTAATTGGAGGCCCCCAGTTGCAGGAATAGACGTATCAAAAGATAAATTAATTGTACTATAATAAGCAGTTTAACATTTGTGAGTAAAGCAGGTTTCATGGCGTAAGTAGTGTGGACTATGCTCAATTTTTAGGAAAAGTTTTTATACCAGAAGCTCCCCAGCTTAATGGGACTGTGGGAGGAGCAAGCAGTGACGCCTCTTTCCTTCAAGGGACTAGAGCTCGGCAATGAAAGTCCCCCTTTCAAGTGGGAGTGGATCTCTGATCCACCCGACTGCCCACCATATGTAATCCCGAATCAATAGTGGGAACGATGAGATTGGAACCTTCGCCCTTCCAAGGCAGAGAGGAAGTCAGTCTCTCACAAAACATGTTTTCTAACTTGAATACCATTATCTGACTTCCCGTATTTTGTTCCATTGGGCTATTATATCAAATACTAAAATGATAAAATTCAGTATGTATTGTAAATCTAAGTGGCGGTCATCTGACTTAAGATTTTATCTCTCACGTGGAGGAGTTATAATAATTCTCTCAACGTATTTCTAACGTCCTTAGCAACGCTCTTACCGAGGGGTGTTCCAGGTCCTGCGAAAAACTCCTTCCCCGGTAAGGCTCCTACGGCGATTGCGTCACTCACAGTCCCAGTCAGGTTAAGATGTCTTAATGCTCCGCTCTTGGCCTCTGTAACAGTCCTGACCAAGTCCACTAAGCCGTTTACCGAAAGAGGATAGTTCACGAAAGCTCCTATGTTGATGGTACACCCTGCGTCCTCGCCGCTCTTATCGATTCCAGCTGAAATGAATAACTCTCCCCACTCCCTCTTTTCAAAGCGGAATTTCCTCGCAGCAGTCATAAAAACCACTGCCTCCCTTTCCTTCACCTTGTCAACGTCTTCGAAGGCGTTTCTACAGTAGTCTTTGCTTACAATGATCAGCTTGATTTTCCTGACGTGGGATAATCCTTCAGGGTATAAAGCCGAAGTAAGGGTGAGGTATGTCCTTGGAAGGAGGAACTCGTGGAACTCGAGGTCAGTCGACATTAAAAACTAATTGACCCACTAATAAATTAGCTTTTCATCAAATGTAGTCTCTTAATTCCCTTTAGTTGTCTTTATGGTTGCGTTTTTAAAAAAAAAAAAAGACAAGCTAACTCGACTTTACGAAGACTTCAGAATAGGGCAAATATACCATACGTGGAACATAAACTACCTTAACTTTTATCCACTGTACCCCGTTATAGATTTCTATTGAGGTAGTAGGAGGTATGTATCCTTTGACCAGTATTACTCCATTATAAGTACCAGAAGCGCTACTCAACACGTAGGTTGTGTTGTTTATAATAATCTTTAACGGTGGTTGAGGTAGGACTATCAGTGAATAAGATCCGTTAGTGTATATTATATCGCCAGTATAGGCGTTTAAGGTAAACCCGAAGTTAAGCGTGATTCCGGTACCATTTACGACCAGATTATATTTCCCTGGGGAAAAAGGCAGGCCATTATGATCTATTAACGGAAGTAAGGTCACGTTTGAAGTTATGTTAAAAGTATTAAACAAACTCATACTATCGTTTGATAAATAGTATAAATAAGCTTTCGCTGGAATTTCATTTGCTAGTATAGTGAGGAAATATGTATCGTTACGGAGTACTAGAACTGCTGTAACTACTGAGGTGGTGTAACTCGTTGTCTCTACAGTTGTTGAGTTTGTGTAAACCATATGCACGGCGGTGGTGGATGAATTCGTAGTATTCAAAATCAATGTATTTGTTTGACTCCCTGGTAATTTACTTGGCTTACCTCCGTGGTGATTAAGGAATAAAAAGGCTAGGATTATCACTATTACGACGGCTATTATTATGATCAATAACTTTTTGTTCATAGTTGATAGATTTGAGAGAAATAGAGTTAAAAGCGGTTTGGTGTGAAAAAGGGGTCGACTTTTACTGAGGTTTCATTAACTCGTATTCAACCTCTCGTCCTCATTCCCCTTGTCCAGCTCCCCATGCCTAGGAAGAGAAGGATACCGTACTTATCAACCTAGAAATTATAGCAAATTTCTTCCTCCCGTAGAGGTCGCCAAGAAATGATAAAATTAGGGAAACGAAAGAACCTACTAAACCTCCTAAAGAAAGTAATTCTCCAATTTCTAAAGCAGACAACCTAAAGAGAGAAGATAAGGTGAAATAATTGTTGAATCGCTACCCATTATCAATCCTAACAATGAGGATGAAAGTAAAAGCAAGAATTCTTCTTTTCTCACGCGTATTTATTTAGCTAGACCTTTTTATTGTTAATCTCTAAACCTGCTTGTATATAAGCAATTTCTAAAAACCTCTACCTAATGCTTAAGTATCTGGTGGAAAAAGTAGAAAATGTGGAAAGCATAAAAATAAAGCCAGAAACTAAGAAGAAGCTCACGGAAATTGCCGGAATGCTTGAGAAAGAGACCGGCAAGAGAGTATCCTATGACGACGTTATAAACTATTTAATTGAGAAGAGGTTTAAGGATAGGAAAGCAGCTGAAAAATTATTTGGAATAGCTAAAGGAGTGAATTTATACGAGGAACTCTTAAATGGACGTAAAGAAGACGAAAATAGTTCTTGATTCTGGAGTTATCTTATCGTTTCTTGAAGGAGAATTTCGAGATTATTATGAAAGGATATTGAATGAAGAGATTATACCCTACATCAACGCTGTTAATCTTACAGAAGTATATTATGTACTTCGTAGAAAAATAGGAAAAGAAAAGGCAGAAGAGATTATCAAGAGTATAATAAAATCCGGTTATTATGAAATAATGGGTGTTAAACCTATAATTTTAAAATATGCTGCAGAATGCAAGTGTGCATATTCAATTTCATTGGCTGACTGTTTTAGTATAGCTACTGCTAAATTCCTTAAGACTAAGGCATTATTTAGGAGAGAAGAAGAGCTTGCAAAGAAAAGCATAGAAGAGGTAAAATTTATTGACTGAGTAGTAGGAAGTAATAAGCTATCGGGATACAGAAATTACAACGTCGTAGATTATGTAAACCTTGAACAATAGTAATAAAGATATAATTAATGCCACATATATCCCTACTTATAAAACCTTCCGGGTTTTCCTAAAGGGAAAGCTAGGGCTTTACGTTTGAACGCTCTATCACAAGCCCTTAATTTCCTATCGAGGATTGGTGTTGATTATGTAGTTTTTGAGGACTTGTTCTTAGTGAAGAAGAGGAAATTCACTAGGAGTAAGAGCGGTAATAGGAAGGTTTCACGTTTCGCTAAGAGGCAAATGTTAATTCACGGTGTTATTAAAGCACTTAGGTTATGTTTTAACGTCGTGTTAGTTGATCCTAAGGGTACTACAAATTCTGAGGATCACGATAGGGTGATGAGGGAGAAGGGATTCGACAAGCACACAGCCTCAGCTTACTTAATAGCATTAAAGGGATTAGGAATGTTAAATAATATCAAATGGCGTAAAATTCACGGTTTATCTGAAACTGTTGTCAATAACAAATCGATGAGAGGGAATCATAGACCTCCCAAGGTAAAGAGGGAGTCAGTTAACAAGGACTAATAGGTTTAATTCATTAAATTCTTCTTTAATTTTTAAGAAGTCAGAATCTTTAGTCACCAAAGTTAAGCCCTTATTAATAGCCTGAGCGGAAATCAATATGTCGAAACTTCCTATTAGCTTACCCTTATCTTTTAACCTCTTATAAATTCTCGAACCAATTACTGAATCCCTTTTAGTGGGATTCAGGATCTTAAATGCCGATAAGAAATCAAGAATTTTACTTTCTTCAATCTTACCTAATAAAACCTCAAAGACTGTTAGAGAACTCACGTAAAAATCCTCAGCCTTAAAAATAACTTCCTTTACCTTTTCATTCCCCTTTAAATACTCAATAATCGCTGAGCTTTCTACTAATACTTTCATCGTTTTTCTCCCTCATCTCCTTAATCTTCTTCATTAATTCTTCAGCATCTTCCTTACTGAGTATACCGAAATATCTTTCTAACCTTTTCTTCCTTAAACTTAAGGATTCCTCGATTAACTCTTCAATTACATCACTAAAACTTTTATCACCTTTTATTTCAACTAACTTCTTGTACACCTCATCCTTTATCATTATCGTCTTCATATATCATATATACATGCTATAGGAAAATAAACTTTAATGAATAACAGAGTCAAAGGGCTATATCTGTTATATTAGAGCGTGTATTATAGTGTCTATTTATTTTGTTCTGACTTCTTCCCTGCCTTGAAGGGTGAAGCTTTTTGCTTCCTTAACCCTCAAATTTATAAATTCAGGGATACTTGCCAACACGAGTAGATCATTATGAAAGTCGGGAATTGGACCTATTGAGGATAGATCGTAGCTATTAACAGATACTCACATTGCGGTTGTTAATAATGACTGTGCTATGCATCAAAAATTTCTTTGGTCTATAAAGGGTTGAAAAGATCTTTTGTAGCACGTGATAATCATTATTTAGTGTTCATAAGGATAATGTGAAGAGTATAAAAAGTTAAATGAATTATATATATATACATACACAAACAAAAAAGCTACTTTCTTCTAATAATAATTAAGGCAACTACTATTGAAACTAACAGTATAACGATGATAACCACTAACGGAAGTAAGTTCGGTGTTGAAGTCGTAGTAACGACGGGTGGAGGGACTACTACACTACCTTGTGTACCCGTCGTTGGGGTAAAGCTTGTAGTTGTCGAAGTTGTAGTTATTGAGGGAGAACTGTTTGTTGTTGAAGTACTTGTAGTTGTCGAAGTGTTGTAACTTGTAGTCACTGATGTAGTATTCGTCGATATTGCTGTCGTAATAGTTTCGGCTTTGTTCACGTGGATTAGGAATGTCATTTCTGGGTCATTGTATACTATAGTCAAGTTGTAAACCCCTGGTTTAGTAAAGTTGAATGTCAGTTCGCTTACCTCACTACCGTTAAGGTAGGCAGTGTAATTCGAAACCCTTAAGCTAATACTAATTTCCTCTCCTTGAGTGGCATTAAAGGAATAAATTCCTTGAGCTATCTGAGTTACATTTACTCTAGACCCGTTGACTGTTACATTAAAGCTAACCGGCTTCAAATAAATTACTAAACTCCCGTTAGAGTTGACGAACAGCGTAGTAGTATTCGGTAAGTAACCGTTAGCCTCAGCCGTTATCTTTAAACTTCCAGACGCGGTAAGTGATAAGCCGTTTAAGCCTACTTTAAACTCCTCACCGTTAATGAACACAAGCCCTTGTATCGGTACACCGTTTGTCGATAATAATATTACTCTTAAGCTGTATTCAGGGACGACCACTTTGACTGGAATAAGGGATAATTGGCTTATATTCAAACCGTAAATTGTCTCGTTAAAAGTATATGCTATGTTATTGTAAAACAGTGTGTAGCCCCCTTTAGCTATGAACAAACCGTAAGGTAGCCCGCTTTGGTTAAGTACTAAGTAGGATGTATTACCCAAGGGTAGTAAGGCGTAACTAGTATTAAGTACTTGAGCATTTCCGCTAGATGCAGTGAAATTGTAAAAGTAACTCACCGTGCTACCGTTATTGTATATTATCTCATTTGTCCCGTTGTTAAATGATACTTCAATGTAGTTCTCAAAACCCAAGTTACCTATCACGTAGATTTTATTATGAGTAGCGAGCAGAATTTGTCCTCCTTCGGTCTCTAGATAATAAGTCCCGTTCTGATAACCAAGAAAATATCCGTAATTACCACCGACTACAAGAGTTGCTGGGAAGATTGGGAGTCGTACTTCTCCTTTCGGCGTTATTACGTATTGTGAGAGTATCTTAAGGCTGTTATTAACGATCTCAAATGTCGTGTTATAATTATAGAGGTTAACCGTTTTTGTTGGGGTTATCATGTAGAAAACATTATCAAATATCAAGTAAGGGTGGTAAAGTATTGTAGAGTTTATAAATGAAACCTTACCGTTACCTATATCAACATAAGTTATATTTTCTGCCTGGATTACGTTATTTGCTTCAGACTGTTGCATAGTCATATTTCCGATTATTAGTTGCTCTAATCCGATTTCGGCAACACAGAGTGTATTATTTACTAATCTCTGAGGTATGACCTCGGTGACCGTAGTATTCATTAACCTCAAATTATATTCACCATTTAGGCTGTAAAGTAACTCCTCTCCTATTATTGGCATTTCTACGGTTACCTTAGTATTATTAATTATGGTTGTGTATTCTTTCACGGATGATAGTGCTGTAATTTCAATAAAATATATCCCGAATTTTTGAAATATTGAGGCAGTGACCACCGCATGTAAGATAAAGTAGGGCAGAAGCTGAAATATCTGTGAAGGGTAGAATATCTGGGTAGAGAATAATGTTAGATTAGTAGAATAAACTTGTCTAACTCCGTTATCACTTATCGAGTACACAGTAACGTAAGAGTTTTCGTAAAGCGTGTTTGACGTGTTAAATAACGAAACCCAGTGTATTAGAAGTTCATTACCATCTAGTTGTATTGTAATTAACGGTGAATTGTTGACTAAAAAGATGTTCGGAATGTTTTGTGTAAATAATAGTTGATATGATGATAAGTTAGTGTAAAATATACTGACGTTTAGGTTGGCGGTTAAATTGACATTATTATTTAAGAATGTTACTCCTAAAACACTATTAACTCTATAACCGGCTATCAAAAAGCCGTGGTTAAACGGTGTTACGTTGACTACATCAAACGGTTCTGGGATTGGGATTATAAAAGCTGATAATATCGGATAAAGTGACGGGAGTATTAAGAGAGTTATGAGCCCGAGTTTAACCCATTTCAACTTTTATCACAGCTTAATCTTTAGAGAGGCTTTTTTATGGGTTTCTATGAGGTTTAATCATTAAGACAATGAGTTTCGTTTAAATCTTCATGTGTCAAAATTTCGATCCTAAATGGAATGCTTATCATTTTGAAGTATGTGCCTCTATATACTCGGAGGCCTAACACCAGCTACAAGGA
Organism: Stygiolobus sp. CP859M; assembly: GCF_037389975.1. Taxonomy (NCBI): domain Archaea; kingdom Thermoproteati; phylum Thermoproteota; class Thermoprotei; order Sulfolobales; family Sulfolobaceae; genus Stygiolobus; species Stygiolobus sp. CP859M. The sequence goes on from NZ_JBBHKS010000013.1 coordinate 110,550, forward strand.
GAAAATTTTTACATAATATGTATAAACAACAATATATTATTCCTTGTCTCATTCATTTTTAATTCCTATAACGTTTCTTTGCGACTCTATATTCCTTATTCTCTTTATTCCCTGATTCTCATGTAGTTAACTCGCTTAACATTCTCTTTATGAAGTTATCCCTAGTCTCTTTATCTCCGTTAACGATCTTATAGATAGTCTTATTATCAACAAGGATTACTTTGAATTTCGGAAGGTTAACGTTATTCACGTTTGTCACTATAAACTTAACAACCTTTATGTTACCGTCCTTATCGAAATCCTCTAATTTCTTTATATTCTTAATATTACCTTCTTCTAACGTCTCCATATTACTCAGCTTAATGTCGCCTATAAACTCCATGTTGTTCCATATAAAGAAAATATCGACCCTTACGTGTCTTTCCTTAATTTCCTTACCCTTATCATGGACATATGTGATTTTATAAATATCCTTAAGCTCCAAAAGCCCCTCCCTAATAGCCTTCTCCAGCTTCACGGATACCTCATTAATGTCCTCTATATTCCAACTATCTTTTACGTTGTCTTTCACACACTCCAATACCCTATAGGCTTCTTTACACTTCTCAAGAGCAATTTTAACGGTATCCCTAGCGATGTCAAGGAGTTTATTAACAGTGTCAGCGTCCCTTATATCTTTTAAGTTTATCAACTCTTCAGCTAAATCTGGACAGTAGGCTTTAAGAATATCTAGCTTGTCCTCATTATTCAGCTTTAGCTCGACCTTAATTTCACTTAACCTCCTTTTTAAAGCTCTATCCTTTATTTCATTGAACACATCAGTAGTCATTGTAACAGCGATCGGGATTCTGCTCTCGTTTATCATTTTATGCAGTTCTTGGAGGTGTCCATCTAACGCTTTGATTTCGTCCACGAGAAGTCCTATTTTCCCGATCTTAGCTAAATCATTTAGGAACTGTATAAACCCGTCAACGTTAGTTTCATAACTCATGCAATAGAGCCTTTCCGCGTATCCAAGTCTCTCGTCCCATTTTCTTTTATCGCATACGTGTTTCAACCAATTTCTGAACTCCTTACTTATCCTAGCCCAGCCGGTATAACCTATATTCTCCTTATTACTTTCCAATATACTGTAGGCTGCTCCCTTTACTTTTTCGTAAAGGCTAGTGTTACCTTCATAAGGATTTCTCATATGCTTCCAAGCTACTGTGGAAAGGGAATCGGAATTTACTAATTCAAGGTCAATTATGAAAACTTTTTCACTTAAATCCTTTTTAATAGCCTTTAATATCGTAGTTTTTCCCATCCCGGGCTCTCCAACTATTGTTATCACGACGTCTTTTCCAGTAACTATGTAGTCCTCTATTAGCTTTACAGCCTCAACCCATATTTTGCCCGCAATTTTTACTTCGGTGTCATTGTATTTGACTACAGTATACTCTTGGAAATTACAGTTCGTAACTTTCACCTCTTCTTCCTTATTATCCCATATAGTATACCTCCCTTCACAATCCCCTCCTTACCGCCGCTGTGTAGTTCATAATTTTGTATGATATAGTCACGGAACTTATCCATGAATTGCTCTATAGTCATCCCCAACTGCTCCCTGATGTCTCTAATTGACGCAAGCCCCAAGTCGTCTTTAACAAAATCATAAACACGGTCGAAATCAGCAATAGTTTTTGGCTTACCGAAATACTCTTCGAAAAGCTTTTTAATAGCATCATAATACTCTTCATAAACTTCCCTCACAGCCTCACCGACAACTTTTTTCAAATCCTTAAAATCACCGCTTTCGAGAGTTGTTACTTCTTCTTTTTTTCCATCACCTAAAGTATAATACTTAGCCTTACCTCGAGTTCTGCTTAACTTAATTACACCCTCTTTCAAGAGCTCGTCGAGTATATTATCCAACTCCTTTAAAGCACTTCTTTTATTCTTCATACCAAGAAATTCGGCTAACGTAGTCTTAGCAAACTCCTTTTTCTTATCTCCACCGGTGTATTTCGTTATAATATTTATTACATCATCTTTAGTAACCATACTCAAATAATTTCCAGACAAATATATAAACTTTTATAATGAAAGTAATTCTTTTCTGGGTTGCTTCAAGATTATAATACGTAAAGAAGGTTATGCGGTTAGTTACTAATGATAGAAGATGTCAAAACCACAAGGTTTAAAGTAGAGCTCGTACCTGTTGATAAAACCCCATTTCTTTAGACAAGTAATCTTCTGATCCACTCGACTGCTCATCAAATGGTAACAGAATTGATAGTGGGAAAGATTATTTAGAAGGCAACATTTCTTACTTCCATGACGAGGAGACGTCAATGTGACTATGCGATACCCAGAATAGAACCTATTCTCGTAGACGGCACCGCTCATATTAACCACTTATAAGGGGGCCTACCAAAAGGTGGGATGTGTTCCCGCTTAGAAAGTACACTACAATCAAGCTAGTAAAATTAAACAAAACAAGGATGTAATAAGGAGAGACAAAAGACATTGTTGTCTGTATAAAGTATTAGGCATCATATAAAAAAGATATTAGATAAAGCTGAAGTCTACGTACTCACTGTGATTTGATACGTGATACAATAAGGGATAATCTAAACCTTTTTACCTAGTCTCGTATTTATTTGTATGGTCGAAATCATAACCATCGGCGGTTATCCAGTACTGGTTTACGAAAAAGGCGGTGTTAAATATTATTGGCTAGCCGGTTGTCCCCACAAAAAGAGACCGTTAAGTGAAGGGAAAGTGTTGGAAGACAAGATAGAGTGCCCTTTTCACCACGCGGTATTCAGCTTGATCACCGGGGAGGTGGTGAAAGAGCCCCAGTCTAAAACTCCCTGCGTGAACTGCAAATTGATAAGGGTGACTTTCGAGGGAGGGAGAGCAAGATTTGGAGGAGAACCGTTCATCCCTGAACTGCCTGGAAAGAAAAAGTCTTGTGATCACGTATGGTGAAGAAACTCTCATTGACTGAGTACTCCGCCAAGATACCTAAACCTGGGAAAAGTGACTATTACGTCATCGTACTGATATTCAGGGGTGAGGAGACGAAGAAATTCCCTAAGCTGAAAAGGCATTCAATACTAAAGAGGTATTGGTCTAAGGACTTCCTTGAGGCGGTGAGTGAGGCAATGGCGGTTAAGGAATGCGCTAACCTCACCGTAGACGGAAAGCCCCTGCCTAGACAAAATGTCAAAGTAATGTACTACCTTAATCCAATAGACTTTCTTAAACTTTCCTACCTCGTGTCAACAACTTTTATTCAGGAAAAGATGAATACAGTCCTTGCCTCCCTCAGGAAGGGTGATTTAAGAGGGGCAGAAAGTGTGTTATTAAGAGGTGACGTCTTTTCACTCGCCTTCTCTAACATGGCTAAGGCTGTAAAGAAACATGTGATAATGGTAGACGTAGACACTAAGGATATGGAGTTCTTATCACTTTTAGAAGGAGTCCCGGTGAGGTTTGTAATAGAGACTAAACACGGATATCATCTACATGTTTATATTGAGGACGTTAAAGATAACGAGACCTTGAAAAAGCTCTATTCAATAAACGAAGCTTTTTCGAGGAAGGACTCCTTCAAAAGGCTTTTCGGTGAAAAGTTATTGGTCAAGTGGAAGGAGAGTCTAATAGAAGTTAAAGGGACTAATCCATTAGAATATGTCCCCACGGATGACTACCCGGTTTATGAGCTGGAGAGTAGAGACGTCAGGAAGTTCGTAGAGTTTAGGAGTTAAAATGCTACACAAAATAATTTAATCTGTTAACACACCTTTCTAAGCAATGCAAGAGGCTTATGAGGACGTCTGTAGGAGTTTGCCTAAACTTTGTCCCAGGCTAGTTCCCGCTCCTTTATGGAGTTACACCCTAGCGGGGTTTGCTAGGTTAAATCCTTACATAGCTTTGGCTATATGTGATGAATGTGAGGATATCGTGAGGAGGTTAAACTATTTCTGGTTCGGACAAAAAGAAGACCGTTGTGAAGTTTGCGGAGAGGAGGGAAAGGAAGTAGATGAGGACTGGAGATATTATATAGAGGGTAATAAGGGGATAGCGGTGTTGGGAGGTCTTAGGACTCTCTGTGATAAGTGTCATGTAGCAAAACACCAAGGATATGCAGGCATAAAACACCAAGCTAAGGAAGCTCAAATTCACCTTGCTAAGGTGAACGGGGTGGAAGACGTGGAACCGTTGGTAAAGAAGTCCTTCATGATCCACATGAGGCTCAGTGCTATAACGGATTGGGAGTTTAGGTTGGACGCAATTGAAGAACCGTTGAGGTCGATGTTTGAGAAGTTACTAAACTCCGCTTATAAGAGGGGTCTCAGGTATGAAGGAGGGTGGTTATTTTATACAAGTAAAAAAGCTTGGGAATTGGAGTTGAGATCGCTGAGGGTCAGTAAGGAAGTAGTGGAAAAGGGAGGCGACCTACTCACTTTAGCCGTTTCCTCCCTAAGCGGAATTAAAGTTCTCGAAAAAGAATTTAAAGTATTCCTTGATATGATCTCGGATAAGCTAAAATTGGCGTCTCTAGTTCAAGATGAGGAATTTTTGACTTACTCCTTAGGCGAGAGTCTGTCTGGTAAGTGGATGGTTTTTGTGCGAAAGGAAATATATCCCCGCTTTTTCTCGGTACTCGTTGACAGTTTGAGTGAGTTGGGTTATATAGCAAAGATTACGAACAGGATTGAAAACGTGGAGTTACCGGTAATAGTCTACATACCTTCAGCTCTTGACTTCGATCTGGTCAGGAAGGTCAAAGATGTGATTAAAAGGATAATGAGAGAGTTTGACGTAGAAAAACCGATCTTCTATAAACCCGATATATTCTCTGCAAACAACATTTACAGTGGTAGGTCTGATATTAGACCGTATATTTTTGTAGCCTAACGGTCTATAGAGTTAATCAGAGGTGAGATGAGGACTGTATGAGAAGAGTATATACGCTTTGAAAATTAGTGTAAGATTTTAACTCCTCGTTATTATACACATATGAAAATTTATTTGTTAAACCATTACTAAAATTCAGCCTGAACTCCCCTAGTTGATTACAAAAAGGGGGCCTCGCCTCTGGTAGGGTGTAACGTCAATAGCCCTCTTTTGATCAGTTCCAGCAGTTATAGGAATCTTAGGGAGGTAATACCAAGAAGTCGGTATTAGCGAGAAGTTTTTAATTTTAGACGTCGTTCCACTGAAAAGATGACAAACCGGAAGGGAAAAGTCGAACTGGCTAAGGAGAGGCTGGTCAAGGCGGTCAACCAAGTTCTGGGCGTGATCAGGAGGAACGGGAGGAGCAGGAAGGTCGAGTTGGCACTAGTCCTCATGACCCTGCTAGGTGGTAGGGCCAGCGTGAAGAATGCTGCCGAAACGTTCGGGTTGGACTACGCAAACCTGCTGGAGGCGTTGGGAGAGCTCCACGACGCGTGGAGGGACTACTTGAAGGTCCTGTCGGGGCTGGTGAAGGGTGAGGTGGCAGTAATCATAGACGACACCGTGGACCACAAGGAGTACTCCCGCGGTAAGGACGTGAGCCCCCACGGGAACTACCGGATCTACTGCCACGCCCACCGGAGGTTCGAGAGGGTCAAGCTCCTCACGGTCGCCATAGTGGACCTCTCCACGGGCAGGGCGTTCATGGTTTCCCCTACGCCGTGAGGAAGATGTTGGACTTGGGGATTGTCAACGAGTTCAAGACCAAGATCGACTTGGCCAGGGAGATATTGGACGTGCTCAAGGGGTACTTCCGCGTGCTTAAGGTCGTCTTCGACTCGTGGTACTGGTCGGAGAAGCTCGTGAAGGACAACGTGGTGTCTGAGCTCAAGTCCAACCAAGCTCAGGGTCGAGTCGGCCCGGGGGACCCTCGAGGAGGTGGAGGGACACCTCCGAGTGGGATACCCCCGGAGTCTACTACGCCGACTTGACCTTGGGAGACCGAGTGATTACGGTAAAATTGTTAGTCCAAGAATATAAAGGTGACTCCGGGACACACGTCAGGTACCTCTACACGACCGATCTCTCGCTCAGCGAGGAGGAGATCGAGGAGGCATGGAAAATGAGGTGGGAGATCGAGGAGCTTCACAGGGACGTGAAGGCCTTGGGACTGGAGGACTCCTCGTTCTGGAGGAGAGAGAGGCTTCAGGGTTACCTCACGATTTTCACCATCATGGTCAACGTCGTCAGGGAGCTGGTGAGGGCTCTTAACCTGAGGAGCGTGGAGGCGTTCCTCAGGTTCGTTGAACGTTATTTAGGTGGACCGCCGGGGCTGATGAAAATCTTTAAGTTACGTTAAAGTCCCATAACTGCTGCAGATTTTTAGTTAAGGATGAGATGGATAGAAAAGAGTTCATAGGATGGTTAAAAAGGAATTTCCCTCAACCGAAACTTCTAAGGCTTATTCTTGAAAAATTAGAGTTAATGAATGAGGATCCATTCAAGTACGCTAGGGAGAAACTAGGAACAGATAAATACGGGAACCCAATGTTCTCCATTGAGGTTACTGGAGATATAAGGATACTTTACAGCGTTGATTCAAAAAACTGTATAGTATTCATTTGGGAGATTGGGTCTCATAAGAAGGTCTACGGACGTTAGCCTTTTCTTCTTCTTCAATTTCTTTAATGGCCTCCTCAAATACTTCCCTTACTTCACTAAAGTCACTGAATTCAACAAAAGTGTCTTCCCCTTTCTTCACAGTCTTCATATATATAAACTTCTCACAGAGGTTATTAAAATAATGTGCTAATAGAGTTTCTTCTTATCGAATTGAGTGTGGACAACAATTTTGTTAATTTAATATAATTTTATTCAACAATCTTTTCTCGTTCTATAAGAAATTGTTTTCGCGTAATACTATTTAAGGGTGAGCACGGGGTTTTTATCTTGGTGAGCACATGGGAATCAAGTGGAAAGTTCCCGTGCTCACCCAAATTGTATTATTGTTATTTGAGTATATTAATGTTAAGCCAAGGTTTTACACTAGAGAGCAAGTAGCCCAAGCGTTGGCAGAATACTTGTGTGGTTTGTCCTCTTGGAGGGTTAGTTTACCGCATTCTACACTCTTGTACTATTTTAGGAGGTTGAGTTATGTTAGGTATGTTGTTTCTTTGAGTGGGGTTTATGCTGTTGATGAGACTAAGGTTTTGAGTGTTAAGGGGGATTATTACTTGTGGATTGTTAGGGATGTAAGACTAGGGCTGTGCCTTTCTTCATGGTGAGGAGTGCTAGGAGTGGTGTTCACGTGCTAGTAATTCTCACTGCAATGAGAGGCATGGAGGAGTTAGCTAGTAAGTATTTCAAGAGGGTGGACGAGGTAGTATACTTGCGTGACGGTGCTCCAATATACAACGCTTTCACTTGGCTTAACGTGAATCACAAGAGGGTAACGTTCGGAAAAAGGGACTATGCGGAACAAGGTTTTAGGAGTGTCAAACATAGGCTTTCACCAATGGACAAACACTTCCCTTGGAACTCTAACGCAAAGACGATCGAGAGATGGTTCGCAACCTATTTCCTTATCTATAACATCCTTTACTGCCCGGTGTATTTGTTAGATAAGGGGGTGATAATAAATGTAAATATTTCAAATGAGTGAAAATGTTGTCCACACTCAATTATCTGACCTTCTACCTCTTCTTTTATCAGCTCCCTACCCACGTCTTCTACAGAGTAGTATTTTAGAACTTTTACAAACCCCGTCTCCTTATCTACATCAACTACAGCGACATGTGCTCCCGGAGTGAAAATATCATCAGCCTTGTAAAATACTTCAACCTCTAAACCGTTCAACTCCTTCAAGGCCCTATCTATAGGCATGTTAGCCTTTTGGAGTAACTGTCTACATGCCTCAATTACAGCTGATCCTCCCACTGTACCGCTCCTAGACCCGAAACTCCCGATCCCCTCCTTAACTGTTTCTGTAGTGTTCATAACCACGTCTATTAAGTCCTCTTTTATCCCTAGTGTTTCTGAAGCTAATTTTGCAAAAGTATCTTCGTGCGCCTGACCGTGTGGTCCACTTCCAACAAATACCTTAACCCTACCGTTTTCAATTCTAACCCTAACCCCTTCACCAGGAGAGAGTCTATCGACGTCTGTAAATACTACAATTGAAACACCTTTGTCCTTGTATTTTTCTTTACTCATCTTGTAGTAGATCTCAGCAGTACTTAGTACTGTCATATATCCAGCCGGGTCTATCTTAACTCCCAGAGGCGTAACATATTCCTCCATATCTCCTATGATGTTCCTTTTTCTTATTTCCACTGGGTCCATACCTATTTCCTGGGATAAATCCTCAACTAGCGTTTCATGAATTAAGGCAGCTTCTGGTCTACCTGCTCCCCTATAAGGGCCGGTAGGTGGTAAATTGGTAAACACACCGATAGCTCTAATCGAAGCGAATTTCATCTTATAAGGACCCGTGACTAGTCTAGCTATAAACTCCGGTGTAGTTGGGTTTATTGTGTAATTATATGCCCCTAAGTCTACGGCTACATAACCTTCAACCCCTAATATCTGCCCGCTCTTTGTTGCGTACATCTTTACTTCTGATAGTACTCCTCTACCAATTGTGGGATTTTTCAGGTGTTCTGATCTGGTTTCTATCCACTTTATTGGTCTGTTTAGTTTCATGGAAGCTATTGCAGCTAACACGTATTCAGCATGTAACGGTACTTTGTTACCGAAGCCACCGCCTACTAAAGTGGAGTAAACCCTGATTTTTTCAGGCTGTAAGTTAAGAGTCTCCCTTAGGTCGCTCCTGATCCTAAACACTGACTGGAAAGAGCCGTAAACGTTAAGGTTTTCACCATCCCAGTGAACTAATACTCCCTTGGGCTCCATGGGATTGGAAACTATTCTGTTCTGGTAGATCTTTCTACTAACTACTATTTCAGCCTCTTTCTTTGCAGAGAGTTGACCTCCCTCTATGACCTTGTCCACTGAAATGTTTTTCTCCACACCGGGATGTATTTGGTCTTCACTATTCATGGCGGTCTCTACGTCTAATAAAGGTGGAAGTTCTTCATAATCAATAGAGACTTGTTCAGCTATATCTTCTCCGTCATATCTGTCTTCTACTACAAAGGCTAAAACTGGCTGACCTACAAAGTTTACCCTGCTATCCGCCAATAGTGGCATTCTAACAATCTTCCCGCTTTTCATGGTTTCAGGGTCAGCCCTTACGGGTAGGTAAGCCTTCACGTCCTCCCAGGTAAGGGTTAGGAGAGTTTTTTCCGGTTTAGATATGCTTTTTATCACCCCTCTTGCTATAGGGGATCTCACTACGAAAAGGTATAAAGTGTTCTTAGGAGTGAAATCGTCAATATAGACTCCTTCACCTTTAATTTTAGGTAAGTGATCCCTTAACCTCATGAGATGGATAGTGGTTTTAAGATTATAAAGCTTTATATCTAACTTGGTCAATGCCCATATTGTGTATTATGGAAGTAGGTTGAGTTGTTATCAAACCGCTGTTGATATGAAGTAGAACTTTGCACTGAGTATCAATAAGTACTGCGCTTTCTTTCATGTTTTCGTACATTCTATCAAAATTAATTAACTTTATATTTGAATTGTATTATATGGACGAACTTGATATTTTAAGGTCTTTAGACCCTGAAGATTTCGAGAAGTTCGTAGCGGAAAGAGTGCTACCCCTACTTGGTCTAAAAGTACTTTCTGTTACAGGCAGCCCTAATGACGTGGGTTGTGATATTATTGCTTTTGATGAAAAGTTTGGAAATAGGTGGTGCGTACAAGTCAAGAGGTACTCTGAATATAAGAAGGTAAGTGCAAAAGAGGTTAGGGATGTGGTTCTCGGGATGGAGCACTACGGATGTAAGAGAGGGCTTATAGTCACAACATCAGAACTTAGCGGTCCGGCGTTAAAAGAGGCCGAAGACAAGGGAATAGACTATATTAATGGCTTGAGGCTATTAGCGATGATAAGGCAGTATAATATTCCCATATCTTTGACGTCAAAGTTAGTGTCGGACGATAAGAGAACAGATAATAGCAGGAGAACAAGGAAAGAAGAGACGAACGAGGAAGAGGAGAAGGAACCCTCCTCTACAAAGGTAAAAGATGATGGTGTCTTCTTGCCCATCTCGGTGAGCGAAGCCGTGAAAATCGCAAAAGAGAAGCTCTCCTGTTATAAGGAGGTTAAATTGGTTTCAGTGAAAGCCCATTTAAAAAGGCTATATATTTTCAGGGTAAAAGTGAGTTATAAGTTAAAGGGTAAGAGGAGCCAAAGTCTCATACTGGGTATGGACGGTGACGGAAAAGTATATGAGGAAGTACCAACGCTAGTTAAGGGCATCAGTTGTGAAGTTGAATATGAGACAGATTCTGAGTTCTATCATAATGTGAGGGATAAACTAACGAAGGAGGCTGAGAAGCAAGCACCTCAGGGAGCCACAGACTTAGAGGTAAAGATGGAGAGTTATAAGTTAGCGTGGGTCGTTTCATACTACGTGTTGCGATTCGCGGTAGGCCTGACTAAGGCGGAAGTAATTGTGGATAGACAAGGTAAGGTGAAGAAGACAATCTTTGACCCGTTGGATGAAAGAAGAGTGAGGGAGTTTTTCGGAGGAAAAGTAGTAAAGCTAGACGGAGAGATAAAAGTGGTTAGGGAATTTGACGATAAGTTCTTGGAGGAACTTACGATTAATGAAGTAGGCGAAACCGTAAAAAGCACGAAGAGGGTTAAACCCGAATATGCGGTGAGCTTAGTCAAGGCTTTTTATCACGTCGAGGGAGGGGTAAGTAGATTCAAAGAGGTAAGTGACGGAGTTAAAGTAGACATCCTTTTTAATAACTATCACTACCTAGCTAAGGTGAATAACGAGGGTAGGATTGTTGATAACGTGATAGTGCCAGATGTAAGTGTATACGTTGGCACAGAAAAGGGGTATAACAAGAAGAGGAGGTGCTTAATAGTTAGAGAAGGAGATGTGATCAAGGTCATTGATGCTAGCGGAGTAGTAGAAAGAAAAGAGATACCTAAGGGGATATTCTCCAGGCTGAAGTTCTCGGTAAGTAACGTCATCACGTCCGATTACTCCATAGATACGAATGACCCACTAGAACTAGTATGAGTAATTTCTGTCAAACACTCAAGTGTTGGTGTTTACGTCTATTGAGCGTTCTGAGTTTTTGAATTAGTACGAGACTTTTCTCATAGTGAGGACATAGGGCTTGTAATGAGACGTATAATGTATGTACAACTTTTAATGAAATAGTTAAACGACACCCTTCGGTTCTATCAATTACGAACTCACGTCTTCGAAAGAACCTCATATTATTAATTAAGTTTTAACCCTTTACCTTTACGCTTATAATTTTCTACGCATCCTTTTATTATATGGACAAAGAAAAAATGGAAGAGTGGATTGAGAGGTTTGAGGAGGCTAGGGAGTTGAGGAGGAAATATGCTGATTGGAACTTTATAAAGTCTCAACCGGTGAGGCTTAGAATAGCTCTCGATTACTATATAGAAACCGGAGACTTGTATAATGCTTCTAGATTAGCTGGTATGACAATGGAGGAGTTTAATGAATTGAGAATAAAGGCGAGGATCCCGAGTATATGATAGCGATTACGGATACGTCGTTTCTAATAGATTGGGTTAAGTATACCAAGCGTGACTTAATCTTCAAGCTCTTCGAATTAATTTACATTCCAGAATCAGTATTTAATGAGGTTAGAAGTGAGATCACACTTTTATGGATTGCCGAGGGATTGGAAAACAATAAGATGGCAATATTTCCTGAAATCTCTGAGCTCAGAAATGAAGCACTTAGGCTCGTTTTAGAGACTAGAAGACTACCTATAAGGCCAGTAGATTTCCCAGAAGCTTACTGCGTAGTAGTAGGCAAAGTCCAGAACTATATAGTGCTTACGGAAAATGGCGGTGCGTTGGCCCTCGTAAATTATTATGACGAGTACAAAGAAGTTAAAGTTATGAGGGCTTTGGAAGTACTAATAGAGTTATACAAGAGAGGGTTTATTCAGGAAATAAAGGGAGAGGTGAAGGATTATAGTAGGCAGACTAATCACTTATTTTCGAATAGGGATTTAAGGAAGTACGGTTTAATATGACATATGAAAATAGACGAGAAAGCATTGGAAGAGTGGATTGAGAGGTTTGAGGAGGCTAGGGAGTTGAGGAGGAAATATGCTGATTGGAACTTTATAAAGTCTCAGCCTGAAAGGATAAAGATAGCGTTAGAATACTATGTTGAGACTGGGGATTATAGGGGAGCTGCACAAATGGCCGAAATGGCGGTCGACGAGTTCGTAAATATCGCCAAGGAAAAGGCTAAAATACCGACAGTAGATTAGCCTTACTCAACCTTGCTTAATCAGTACTTGAATCACTACTTCAGCAAGCGTCTTTTCCATCTTGCCCTTAAGTTAACAAATTAACCTAAAAAACAATTTATATTTTACTCCCCATGGAAGCTGGGCTTGGAGTTATACAGCTACAAGAACTCTGCTTCATAAATGTGTGAACGGTATAGGAAATATCAAGACCGTCTAAAGTTGTCAGGGATGGGGAAAACGAGTAAGCCCTTTAGTACCGTAATAAATGTACAAAGTCATAAATTGTTCTATGCATACTCTATCTCTATTGATATAACGATCTGTGTTTGTGGACTTGAGTTAAATATTTTCTGACCTTATAACTCTCTCTAGGGCGTCAAGTCCTTTCAGAGACATGTACTCGACGAGGAGTTCCCTCTCCTCAGGGTTCTCAAAATCTTTGATTCCTGCTGGAATCGGAATAGATGCACCTCCAGATATCGACCTAAGAATTTCACTAGCCCTAACAATAGCCCTCATATTAAAGTGACTTGCACCGATAGAGTAATACGGATTAGGTCTCACTATATTAGATAGTTCCTCAGCGTTCTCGACAGAGGCTGTGAGCACTGCTTCATTTAACGCTAAGTAGATGAGTATTTCACCTATTTTATCTTGCACGTTGATAAAGTTAGAAGTACCAGCAGCTTCGGATATGGCAATAGCCAACCCTGCTAAGAACTTCAACCTCGAATAATGCTGTATTACGAAATGCCAGTTGAACCAAGTTCTGAGTCCCAGAGTTCTCCACATAAAGTCCTCGATTAGTTCAGGTTTTTTATAGAATATTATCCTGTCCAAAGGGACTAACACGTCTTTGAAAATGAGGATCGCGTCACTCTCGTCAAACCTAGCCGAGATAGGGTACTCAAATTCTCCACCTTCTCTAGGCTGAAATCCTCTTCTAGCTAAGAACTTAACCCCCTTTTGATAAGTAGGTATTGAAAAGTATAACGCATATCTTATATCCGTATCCCTCCTTATGTTGGGTAAATACCGGAGCATCTCCGCATAAGGTCCAGCGGTGCTTATCATGGCAGCCCCCCTTACTATAACACCTTCAGGTTTTTCTTCCACGACCCCTACTTGTATATACGGATCTTCCCATTGTGAGGGGGGTATTGATCTACCGTACATGGGGGCTACTATTGCGTGTGTGTAGAATAGGTCGTGTTTAGTAGCTTCTCTGTAAATTTGAATGGCGTTTTCCATGTATTTTGATCCGAAGTATTTGCCGAAGTCTTCTGCGTGTGCGTAGAATACCATGTTTCAGATGTTTAGGTAGTCGGGGCTTCTGCCGAAGAAGCCGCGGTAGTAGTCGTAAATTTTTATTAACCCATCTCTTATCTTAGCTAGGTCTTTTTTGTTTTTAGGTCTTAGGAAGGAAATGCTGGTCTCCTCGCCTACGTCGGGGTTGTAGACTCTTAACTCGTTGTTCTCCCAGTGCATGTCGTAGTATTTAGCAACGGTCTTAACCGGTATTCTGAAAGCAGGGTGTTCTGTAACGTCTTCTACCTTCTCTCCTTCGTAATAGACTTCTGGAGTGTGTGCCTTTATGCTTTTTATATAATCTTGACCTTTCCTGATCGTTTTACCACCTCTTCAGCTCTTTAGAGAAAATATCCTCCACTGGAACCCACTCGTTTAACCATGACTCAGGTATCGGTCTGCCCCAAAAGTCGCTCCTATACCTGAACTGATCTTGAGTCCAAACTATAGATTTCCATTTATCAGGATCCAATACCACGTAATCCTGAGTGAAGAACTCTATCCTATTTTTGTCTAAATCCCTCAAATACACGTAATACCCTCCGGCAACTCCGTGTCTCCCCGGTCCTCTCTCTATACTGTCCCACAAACCTGCTGAGGCTAGTATATCGGCTGCCCTTACAACGTCCCTTATGTCGTGGACGTAATAAGTTTCATGGTGGAAACCTGAAAAGTTCTTAGAACTTTTTGATATTGCTATTTCGTGCGAGTCACCCCTTCTGGTGAGCCACACTACTTGTCTCTTTCCTTGTTCATCTAGAAACCACTCAGTCTCATAATAGCCTAATACTTCCTTCATGAACTTTACTTCGGTTTCCAAGTTTCCTACCACAAGGTTCACGTGAGCAAGTCTTACGGGTGAAACTCCTCTATGCAAGAAGAACTTCATTCTAAGGTCACCTACATACTCCATATCGTAATAAAGGTAGAGAGGTATGCCTTGCGGTGTCTCAAATAGCAGTCCATCATCGACCCCCTTTTCCCTATGATTTGTAAACTTTAGGTTCAGAGAGGATAACAGATCCTTAGCTTTTTCCAATTCTTCAGGCCTTTTAACTCTGATGCCTACATATGATAACCCCGGGGAGTCGGCTCTCTTTAACACTAAGCTGTGGTGTTGCCCTTCCTCTATACCCCTCAGATAAAGGTATTCTCCGTCTTTTTCAGTGTCTACCAGTCCAAGGAGGTCGACATAGAACTTATACGCCTTTTCTAAGTCCCTAACTCTGATTACTACATGGGAGATCCTTAAGGTGTCTATCATAATTTGCTACTGCTTTTTATCAAATTTTAATTCGCAATTAAACTTGTTAAAAGGATAAAGTGTTAAGATGGCTTGATTTCATAATGGGGTTAATATTTATAGCGAGTGTGTCCAACAATTTCCTTGTAAGGTGAAGTACGCTTTAACCCGCCTCAGTATCGAACTTTTACTCGTGTGGGAAGTTCTTATCCATCCTAGCCTCAACTTCAAACTCGACTTATTCAACCAAGTTTCAAAGGTGATGTGTTCATGGTTTAGATAAAGAAATCGTTTAGGTAGAGGATAAAAACTAAAAAACTCTATCAATAAATTTTCAGCTTAATAACGATACGACATATATTCCTTAAATTTAATTGAACTAAACTACGCGTTCAGCAAGAAATAAGTGAACCGTGAAAATAATCATACTTTTAAAATTTTATTAAGAGTATATTATATGCAACTACCCAGAGGTTTAGATTGGATTTTACATGAAATGAAGGATAAGGTGAAAGATGGTTTTGAAAAAATTAAAGATAAGGCTAATAAATCTATAGAATATTTAGATAAAAAATTAAAAGGAATAGGAGATAAAACTTATGAAAAACTTAGAGAAACTAAAAATAAAATATCAGAATATATTCCAATATACATTCCAATAGTTGGAGGTGCAGCAATAACAGCATTACCAACTTATGCAAAAGCTCCAATTATGGTAGGATTACAAATAAAAAATTTATATAAAGATACTAAAGGTAAAATATTAGGATATGGATTAATATTAGGTGGTATTACTGCTTTAGGATTGGGTATAATGTTTTTATTTAATCCTATACATTCTTTACCTTCAAATAATGAACATGTACAATATTTAGGATCTCAGACTGGATATGAAGCATTTATACCAAACGGTCAAACAATAAGTTATGATGGAAATACAGATCCTGAAGGTGAATTAATATTAAATAATGGAACTATAATACATAATGTAATATGGGATGGACATTATTCAGGTACAATAATACAAAATCATGATCAAATAGCTCAATTGAATCATCAATTTGTTGGACAAACTGATCCAATAAATAATCAACCATATGAACCTTTAGTAGATGTCTATATAATTAAAGGTCCGGTACAAATTATAAATAAAACAATAGATGGACAAACATATTATGTAATAGAAGCTAATAGTATAAATCCAGCAGATATTGCAGGATTCTATACATATCAAGGATGGGTAAACAACTTTGTAGAAGCAATGAATACACCAGGAACATATGCAGCAGGACTACCAGGAAACTCACCAGTATATGATTGGGCAAATGTAACAGGAACTTTACCACGCCAAATAATTCTATATGGTCAACATTCTCCAAATCTTATTGGAGGAGGATTACTAGTACTACCTAACGAAACAATAATTCCATATGGTATAATTTATAGTCCTTCTGGTTCAGCTTTTTCTAGCTTTATTGCTCCATCTCGAGTATACAATATATCTAGCTAATTTTTTAACAATAAATTTTTATGATACACTCACAACATAAGGAACTCCATATGTTACTATAACCCAATCTAAATACATATAACCCGATCCACCTCCAGAGCCTGCTGAAACAAATAAATAAGGAGGTCCATCATATACACTTGCATTATCTTGTAAGTAACTTATAGTAATACCATTACCCAGATTACTACCTTGATTATTATATTGTTCCTTATATCCAAAAGTTCCAGGTACAAAATTAATATTTACTTCACTCCCTGTAAACGGTTGATAATAATTATTCAAAGCATATTGGCTATTTGCAGGTTGATTAAACGCCGTATTATATGCATTTATGTATGATTGGGTAAATATTGGTTCTCCAGTTGTACTTATATTTGCAGGAGGTGCTGGTGGTATTGCATATGCACTACAGGTAGAAAGTCCACAGCCTTCCCAACTATATGGTACTGAAGCAAGAGAGTAATTAAATATATTACCATTCATTAAGAAATATATATTCATATTACTACTTTCTGCCTGAAACCAATTATATAGCCAAAATAATCCATATTGATAATACTCTGGAAATTGTTGTTGATCTGTTGGAGTAAAAGGAAGAGGAGTTGACCCTTGATATCCTTCTATATTATTATTACCGTTACTATTATTATCTTCTAAGAAATAATACTTGAGATGCCAATTAGTTAGACCACCGGTGATGTCACACAATGTATTACATTCATATCCCGATCCTGAATAATAATAATCATAATATCCTCTTGGACTTGGATTTGGATTATTTGTATATTGAGTAGTTAAAAAATACCCCAATCCTTTTGTATTATTATTTTGCAATATTCCTACATAATAACCTGAAGAACAACCTGGACCTGAACCCGTACAATCAGATCCCAAAGAAGCCCATCCATATTCATACATAAATATTGGGAAATTAAGTGGTAAATATGTATTACCTCCAACATTTATTCCTATATTTTGATTTCCTATCTTACTACGTGATCCATGACCAGGTACCCAGTTATGTGCTGAATCATAGCCATTATAATAACTTACTGTATCAGCAGAGAATGGACCATTACCACTATAACTAACATATGATAATACAACAGCATCTGAAACTTCTGGATTTGTGCTAGTAGTTGGAGGATCCTCCCATGGTATTCCAGAAAAATATGCAAATGTTTGTAATCCCAATCCATTTTGTAATTGAGATAATTGATTTGATGTTAAAGTATTTTGTAAAACATTTGATTTAATTAATGCATACGATCCTTGATTAGTTCCATCATCCATTACCAATCCTTCAAAAGGTCCGTTTCTTTCAACGTTTGGGGTAATTCCTGTTCCATTCACATAAATAGTTACATTATTATATGGAGGTAATACATCATAATATTCATAATATGGAAAATTTTGATAACAAGCAGAAAATCCATTAGAATTGCAAGATTGATAATCTTCTATCCGAGATGAACCTCCTGAACCTGGATAAGAATAAAAGTTAACATATATTGGAAATACATTTAATCCATTATCATATTCAATTGCAGAATATGGATCGCTAGGATCTAGAGCCTCTGGAGCCCCACCAATTGTTCCATTTAAATATGGTAATAAACTTTCATTACAAAATCCAACAAATATTGATATAATATTACAACCAAAATTATTATTGTTATATAATGAAAGAATATTTAATAGATTAATAAAGAAATAATAATTTCCATTACTTTCTCCAGCATACCATGAAGGTAATGCATAATATTTACCATCATAATCAAATAAAAATACAACATTATCTCCATAATATGGTGTAGTATTTATATAATTACTTAAAGGAGGACCAATTGTAACTAATATATTTTGAAAATCTTCCATAGAATATCCAAGGGTTGATAAAGGTATAGCTAAATATGTTCCATTAACTATTTCTACGTTATCTACTGTATAATTATAATATTGAATATTTTGAAAAGGATAAGAATTTTCTAATAAATATATTGCTGGAGTTATATTTATATACATAGGTTCATTTAAATAGTAATATCCTATATTTTGATTACTTATTGTTTTATATAATATACAAAAATATATGAAATCACCTGCTTGATATTTTATATCATTATTTCCTAAAATATTACATTCATATGTATTTCCTTGATATGTATATGTAACATCATTTCCTTCAAAGGTATTGTTTGATAAATTAATTATGGATTCTAATTGTACATTTTCTAATGAATTCACATTAAAAGATGTTGAATTAATATTTGTTATACTTGGAGGAGTTATATTTAATATATTATTATCACTAATGTTACTATAAGTATTTGTAATATTATAAAATATATTACAATTACTTGGATATACATTACAATTATTTGAGCTTAGATTTTCAACAAATGATGGAACATAATATACATCATATCCATTTTGATAAAATATATCTACCATAATTGTTGAATTTATAGTATCCGGACTTGTTTGATTATTTCGATTACTTAGATCCTGTATTGAAATAGAATATTGAGCAGGATTATTAATATGATAAGGTTTAAATATTGAAGTTAAAATAAATATAACTCCTGCAAGAATTATAATAAATATTGGAAGATAATAACCTACAAAATGTTAAGGTATTAGTTTTTCACTCTTAATAGTATAGCCTATTACAATAGTTAATAGTATAGCTATTAGCAGTATTGTTATACCTGCATATAACATAAGATTTTGAATTCCTATGGCAGATTTAATTATAGTCCCTGAGTATATATACGAAAAAAGTATAGTAAAGCCTATATATGTTCCTAAAGGAGACCTGGAAGATCCAGCTGTCTTCTGCAGATATGAAAGATATAAAGAAGGCGGTATAATCACCCAAGAAATTCCTATAGAGTTAATTAAAATTAATATCATATAATATAAGTTGCTAACAAGTAACCCCAAAATTACTGAAACTATCACTGTAATGGGAATTGAAATTAAAAGAAATGCAAGAACATATTCATAATATATTTTTCTAGGTTTTATTCCTTCTGCAATTAAAAATTCTAGAAGACCGTTTTGCCTGTCGTCTATGAATAAGGACACGGTAAGAGAAGAGAACATTATTCCGAAGAAAGAAGGACTCATTAATAGCGATATCAATATAAATGGAAGTATAATTTTTATTGTAACTATTTCAGAAATATCGATAATAAGAAAAATAATTGAGGCTATCAAAAAATATATTGTTGTACTATAACTTCTTTTTATCATTCTTTTTAGGAATAGGAACGAAATCATTTCTTCACCTCAAAAGATCTTCTAGGGGATTTCTCATTTCTTTAATTTCATATATATTGATATTCCTTCTCATTAGCTCTTGGATTATAGAATTAACTACTGACGGATCATTAAGATTTATTACAAAATAGTCTCCCTGATATTCCCCCTTAAGGATTTTAGACAAATCTCCTGATGCTCTAATCCCTATTGTATATTCCCTTAATTTTATTTCGTTTATAGGTTTGAACAATGAAATTCTTCCTTTGTCTATAACTATAACATAATTCCCTATTTCTCTAGCTTCATACAGATTGTGGGAAGTATATATTATAATCTTGCTCTTGGATAAAGATACTATCAATTTTCTTATTTCTGAAGCTAAGATAGGGTCTAGATTTTCCGTAGGTTCGTCCAAAAGATATATATCGTAGTCTTTAAGAAATACCTTAGCTAATGACAATTTCTTCTTCTGACCTTGGGATAAACTTGATATTCTCTTATCCAGTATATCTTCCAAATGGAATCTACCTATAACGTTATTCGGATCTCCTCCAATTATTTGAGAGAAAAATTCTAACGATTCCTTTACTGACATTTCTTGAGGTAGAGCAAAAGAATGAGAAAGATACCCTATGTTGCCTTCCTTCTTTATCTTACCTTTAAAAGGTGGAAGAATACCAGCTATCACCCTCAAAGTAGTCGTCTTACCTGCTCCGTTCCTACCAAGAAGTACATAGATTCCATTCTCCTTTATTTCAAAAGATACGTCGTGTAAAACCTCAGTTTTCCCATATCCTGCACTAACCTCATACAGACCTAACATATTACCACCTTCTTCTTCTAGGGAAGAAGACTAAGGAAAAAACTGAGACAATAAATCCTATAAAAAATAGTGCATGCTTTCCTAGAACGAAACCTGATACGATTAAAAATATTCCAATACCTAATAGAAAAAACCTATTACTAAATTAGGTTTAATTTTTACAATATATACTAACAATATTATAAGAACTAAGAGAACTAACGGAAAAATAACATAAAAATCTGATGTAATTGACATTTATAACACTTATAGTCCTTCATTTTTTATTTTTTCTCCTAATGATTCAACGGTAAGCTTCTGTCGTGGTACTTTATATCTTCCATCTTAACCCTCCTTCAATTATTTTCTTTATTGTCTGATAGAGAAGGAAAGTTTTGTTACTTCTTCTCCCACCTGTTACTGTAATTACGTAATCCTTGTCTAGAGGTAAGTCCCTTTCTATTATGTCAGGTAATGGTAAAGTAAACCATTCTGCTGTGAAGCTCTTTATTCCTCTTCCATAAGAATGATGATAATTGTAAGTTTAAGTCTTTTAACGACCAGTTTTACGTAATGATTGGTCTCTAAGAGACCAGTTTAATTTCATTTATGCGATTTTAACACTACGAAAATATTGTGCGTCTAAGATACAGCAGTTATGGGAATCTTAGGGAGGTAATACCAAGAAGTCGGTATTAGCGAGAAGTTTTTAATTTTAGACGTCTTCATACTGAAAAGATGTCAAAGCGGAAGGGACAAGTCGAACTGGCTAAGGAGAGGCTGGTCAAGGCGGTCAACCAAGTTCTGGGCGTGATCAGGAGGAACGAGAGGAGCAGGAAGGTCGAGTTGGCACTAGTCCTCATGACCCTGCTAGGTGGTAGGGCCAGCGTGAAGAATGCTGCCGAAACGTTCGGGTTGGACTACGCGAACCTGCTGGAGGCGTTGGGGGAACTCGAAGACGCGTGGAAGGACTACTTGAAGGTCCTGTCGGGGCTGGTGAAGGGTGAGGTTGTTGTCATCATAGACGACACCGTGGACCACAAGGAGTACTCCAGAGGAAAGGACGTGAGCCCCCACGGAAACTACTGGATCTACTGCCACGCCCACCGGAGGTTCGAGAGGGGTATACAACTCCTCACGGTCGCCATAGTAGACCTCTCCACGGGCAGGACGTTCATGGTGGGAGCCTTCCCCTACGCCGTGAGGAAGATGTTGGATTTGGGGATGGTTACTGAGTTCAAGACCAAGATCGACTTGGCCAAGGAGATGTTGGACGTGCTCAAGGGGTACTTCCGCGTGTCCAAGGTAGTCTTCGACTCGTGGTACTGGTCGGAGAAGCTCGTGAAGGACAACGTAGTGTCTGAGCTCAAGTCCAACCAAGCTCAGGGTCGAGTCGGCCCGGGGGACCCTCGAGGAGGTGGAGGGACACCTCCGAGTGGGATACCCCCGGCGTCTACTACGCCGACTTGACCCTGGGAGACCGAGTGATTACGGTAAAATTGCTAGTCCAAGAATATAAAGGTGACTCCGGGACACACGTCAGATACCTCTACACGACCGATCTCTCGCTCAGCGAGGAGGAGATCG
>NZ_JBBHKS010000014.1:0-38245 GCF_037389975.1 Stygiolobus sp. CP859M
ACTCGATTTGTCCTTTTCCGTTTGACATCTTTTCAGTATGAAGACGTCTAAAATTAAAAACTTCTCGCTAATACCGACTTCTTGGTATTACCTCCCTAAGATTCCCATAACTGCTGTAAAAGTAATTAAGAGTAAGGAAAAGTTACACCACGGGTAAACACTTTATATACCGGAAATAAACATCGATATTATTTAATATATTAGAACTAAAATTTAATTTTTCTTAGCTTAATACTGGTCTCAAGATAGATTTAAAAGCTGTATTTTATAATTTAATCCATACGGTTAAAACTATAAAATTTGGTCTAAAGTACCAAACTGTTAGGTGTATACAATCGTATAAAAGAATTTATAAATAGAGAGAACTTCATTCCCTTAGAAGTGATATGAATAGACTGTTAGGTCTAATCCTATCTACGTTATTTATAGCTTCAATTGTAATTGAGGCAAGTCCATTATTAACAACTATAATACCGCAAGCAGCTGCAGGACCTTTACCATCTGCTGGGCAGATAGGTGCTATATACATATCTAGCCTCGAGAACCAGTCGATACAAGCAATTGCATTCGTAGTAAATGTTTCAAACGTCAACTTGACTAACATAAACTCTAATGAATACAAAGCGATAACTAACTTGATATTAGCAATATCTAATAACATACAGATGTATTTTGAAGAAACTAATGCTCAGACTGGTCAAGTAATTATTTCTCCTCAAGAAGTAACGTTACCTCAGAACCTACAGAGTCCAGCCGGCACTAACAACAATTACTACGTTTATTACGATGCAGCATCCAAGATAGTGTTCTTCCTAGTAGGTGTAGGGTACACTGGATTGAATGGAGAGGCCTCTGTAAATACTACTGAATACATACCCATAAACTACTTACAAGGTGTATTACCAAATGTTAGTCAAGCGTATGAATCCGCTATATTCTATTACAATGCTAACACAAACAACGTAACTACGTTATCTTCAGCTAAAGTGAATAATATAGCCACTAACCCATACTGTACTCTATATTATCCGTTAACCGGTGAGACCGTAGGTCAATCTAAAGGCACCGCTGCTTATCAAATCCTACAAGACTTATCAAAACTGGCTACTCTCCAAAATCTTGCAGCGCCGCCGCAGTTCGCAGAGTTTAGTGCCTATGCCACTTTACCAGCCACTACGATAGGTGGAACTACATTAGGTCCCTCCACTACTAGCCAAGTAATAATATTCGCTCCACTCGTATTCTCTACCTCGCCATCACAAGCTGGATTCATTAATCCAACTCAGGCTGACGGTTATCTAGGTCCCGCACTAACTAGTGTATCGACCGTAAAGCCCGTGATATGGGGTAGAGCTTTAATTAACTTCACTTTAGTCGACGGTTTACTAGGAAATAAAAACCCTGGTCAGTTTACATTCCAGTTAAACTACTCAGTACCAGGCCCAGTGACATTGAGTTTTGCCAGCATGGCATTTATAGCGTCGATCGACAACTACCCCAGTACTTTCATGTTTAATGCGTATAACTTCTCTAACGGGTATCGGGAGTTCTTTGGTATAATAACGTGCAGTAACGTTATTACAATAGATGGTATGAAAGTTAATGCTTCTGGCGTCTTCACCGTAAATGGAATATCGTACTACCTGTACTTACTAACATTGACACCAGTTAACAAGAATGGTACTGTAGTAGAATATGTATCTAACTTGTACTTCCAGGCTGCAGTACCTGGCAGTTCAGCTCCAGCTACTACTTATGTAAAAGCATATGTTAATGGTACAAATAATACCAAAGGCTACACATTACCGGTATATGCTTACTACATCCCCTATCCGAATAAGCTAACTCTGACCGGTACATTTAATAATGGTAAAACTTATACTGTAAATCTAGTAGAACCTACACAGCCAACTTTAAGCTATTACAGTGCTATAATCCAGTTATCTGCTACAGCTTATGAAGGACTTTGGGTAAGTGGTTTCAAATATCCTATTTATCAAAGTGCAATATTATCCACTCCACCATCCAGTATAGCCATAAAAGGAACATCTCAGATATCTGCAGTAGGTCACTTCACATCAGCTGCGGCATCCGTAACGGCAACACTGTTTAACAACGCCACCTTAACCTACAATAACGTACCAGCTGGACACTACAGCTTTAATGGCTTAATATTAACTCCTGCATATCCCATTATAAACGGAACCACTGCAATGGGATACATGGTATCTGTATTTTATCAAGGATTGACTAAAACTGGTGAGTATCCATTGTATGTAGTAGGAACTCAAGAGCCCTTCACAGTTAACACGTTACATGGTTGTTTGAACTTAGCTGGAATTGGGATAAATCAGAAAAGCTTACCATATTTTGAATTATCACTACAAGCTCCTAACGTTCCCGCTGTAGACACTGGTCAGTCTCCAATAACTCTCGAGTTCGAAGAACAACCTCAGTATGCATATATCGCATTAGTAGATTTTGGACTATGGACTAATGAGACCAGCGTAGTAGTAACAGCATACGATACTCAGAATAAACTACTTTCGGCTAACAACGGATATTTCTACGGTATAGTAATACCTCCAAGTATAAGTGTTACTCAAGCACCGCCATATACTGACTTCATCTGCAATAACTACGTCACATTGACCATATACGATCCTGATGCAATATTAGACCCAGGGTATGTAGGAGGAAGCTTCACTTATGCTATACCGACTAACGGTCTGAACTTTAGCTATAATAATTTTACTGGTCCAGTGATATTCAACTCTAGCACTATATACAAAGTAACTGGGATATTCGGAATGAATAGCCAAACAACCTCAATGGGGATAAGTTACGTGCCAATGTCACAAGAAGCTCCATTTGATCCAACAATAGTATGTGCGTTTGTTGATGGTACCTCTACTCCGTTATACAGTAATCCGAATTCAGCGCCGATTCCAGAGGTTGATGCTGAGGCGTTACTTTATCTACAATACTATGGTAGTAACAATCCGTTAGTAAACTACTACTTCCTACAGTCCAAGAATGTTACCAGCGGAAATAATATCTATGCAGTTCCTATATATGGTATAGCTGGTCTTAATGTAACATCCATAATTGGTGGAAAGACAATGATGTACAATGTATTACCTGGTAATATAGCTACTGTAGGTCACATGGAACTATTACCACAGGCTGCTCCTCTGGGAACACCATTCCCAGGTGCTGCTGAACCCTATTATACAATCAATTTATATATAAGGTATCAATTAGACGGGTCTGTATCTGATGGTGAGACAGTTAACGGAACTTATGTGGGACAAGGTCCAGGTATATACTTAGTAGTGCCCAACGGTTCCTTCATAGGTAGCGGCTTTAAGTTTGTATACGAAACTACAGACTATGCAGTATACCACGAGTTACAGTACACTGGAACATACAAGGTATTAGCTACAATGCAAGTACCTCCAGTTAACTTAACATTCTACTTCAAGGGTAACATTATACCATTATATGCGCCCTCCGCAACTTTAGTATTGTACGAACCATACTATGGCTCTACATTACCAACATATTTAGCTCTAGGATCACTTAATACCACTACTGGTACTGTAGTAAGTGCGGAGTGGGTATCATCGTTATATGAGCTAGTAAACGTACTCGCTACAGAACAACTACTAGGTGAGATGCTATCGATTAACGTAACCTATCATAACGGAAGTGTAGTAAGGATAGTCCCATCCTTCAGCAACTTGACAACACTGTTCGTATCCTTAGATGGACAAGAACAGACGTACTGTAACGGTACCTTCTACTTCGAGATAAGCATTCCAGGTTTATTGAAGATATTGCACACGAACGTCTCTGCATTAAACGGTAGCAACTTGTCTATATCCTATCACGATTACATAACTGGTCAAACTAAGATAGCTAATGCAAAGATACTAGCTCTAGTAGGTATCATGCCAGTAGCTCAGGAGCCCGGACTAGTAGAGTTCTTCATGACAGCATATCCATTCTATCCAACTCCAACATTTGCTCCACCATGGTTCATAGCTGAGATGGTATATAAGGAGCCGTTCTTGTCATTCACTGATAAACAGTATGCAAGCAGCGCTGTGACTTCAGAATTGTCTTTAGGAGTAACTAACTTGACAATTGTCACCAATAACACTGTAGGACCTAAGTACAAGGCCATGATATACTACAATGCTACTAGTGGACAGACTGTAGTAGTTAACGTATATGGACAGAAGACTACGATATCTGGTGACGTAATGCCGACGATACCTGAGACAGCTCCAGGTACTGCAATATTCAACGGTACATTACCATTTACAATAGTACCTAATAGCACTCTTCCTGCACCAACAGTAAAGACTGCCAGCAACACTACCGTATACACTAACGGAAGCCTTGCAATAGTATTAGGTGGTAAACAATATGTACTAGGACCAGCTGGATACTTCCTATTACCTAGCGTACCATACAAGAACATATCAGTAGGATTCAATGTAGTAATATACTACACAGTATCTGACCCAGTAGAGAGTTATAGGGGAATGACCTATATGACTGCCTTGAACTTCACTCCGATAAGACTAGCACCATTCAACTATCCAAGTGGAATTATACCCAGTGCTAACAAGTTCACCTACTACTACAACGAATCATTTACCATAACGCCCACTGACCAAGTAATAAAGATATATGTAACTAGCGTATTACCATACCCATTAGAGTTCTACATAGAAGCACTAGTATATCCAGCTAGTGACTTTAATGCCACTACTGGAAAGATAATAAACCCAACAGAGATAGTCTATTACTCCTACTCACAAGTAGTAGCTAAGCCGTATCTGTACTATACTGCCACCCCACCAGCTGTAAAGAGCTTATTAGTATACGTGCAATTAAACGGTATATCTTCATTACCTGCAGGTAAGTACGTGATAATATTATTCGCAGTACCTTATGCTGGCGGACCTACCATCTCTGAATATCCAGTATCGTTGTACTTTACTAACGTAAACATAACTACATAAAGTGGCGGGATTTTGAGTAAAAGTTAAAATCCTTTTTTATTTATTTATTGAAAATTTCCGAATTATGTATGGGTGGTGTAAAAGATGAAAAATCCTATATTAATAACTGGTATAATGTTGTTTCTAGTAGCAGTATCGATGGCTACAGTTTTTAATGCAGCCTACACTAGTAATGGTATAACTTTCTATTCCCCATTTACTAACGGACAAGTCTATCATTATGGTCAGACGTTGTACCTTAATGCATCTGCAGGTTCTCAATATGCTAATCAGCCAGTAACAATAACTATAACAACTCCATCTGGTGTTAATGTTGACTTACCTCCAGCTCAAACTAATGCTCAAGGATTTGTAATCGAAACCCTGGGAACCTTTGGACAAGGACAACTGTCAACACCTGGCACATATACAATAGCTGTCTCGGTAGAGGCTCCAAGTCCTTTAGGAACTAAAACTGGAGTAATACAAGTTGTGTACGTTCCGGCTCAAGCCACTGTTACAATAGAGGTACTAAATGGAGAAACTGGCGTTCCATTAAGTGGAGCTATGGTATATTTATATAACACAACAAATGGTGTTCATAAGTTGATTACCGAAGGAACTACTGGAGCTGCTGGTACTGTAACCTTCTCAGTAGTATCGTTCAATTTCACTCAGACATTCGAAGCAGTAGCCATGTATAGCGGGTTCGTAAATAACTCAGTAACTTTCTCTATCGTGGGTAACCAGAGTGTTACAGAAGTTATAAAACTCTATCCTGCCGTGCTTTCAATAATACCAATATTGGTAATGCAGAACGGAACAGTTGTTGACGCGGGTAACATTAATGTTCCTTTAACTAGTGTGGTTGTAACTCAAGGTATACCTGCGTCTATCATAGCTAAAGTAGAATTCGCTGGAATGTCAATTAGCAATGCTACTGTTCAAGCCTCTTCAGCATATCCTTCATTAGTAAAGGTGTTATCGGTGTCTCCAATTACAAGTGGTCCCTATGCTGGTGACTATAACATAACTATAGAAGCCATGGTAGTTAACACTACTTCAGCACCCTATGAGGTTGCTTTAAACATTAACGCGAGCTATATGTCCTTAACCCAATCCGTTTCAGTGTTGGTACAAGCCTACTACAACTCATTAGCTTACTTAGAGCTAATTCAAACAGAGATCAATTCACTGAACACATATATCAAAACATTGAACACAAGTATAACCTCTCTAACTACTTCGTTATCCTCCTTAAACCAGAGCATAACTACAGTTACAAAAGAGGTTAATACCTTGAACCAAGAGTTAACCACTGTTAATCAGACAGCAAGTGGATTAAGCGGGACTGTGAATAGCCTAAAGGCATCAATTAATACATTAGGCACTGAGTTATCAAGCCTAAATACTACCGTATCCCAGTTGAAATCTCAGGTAAACGGAATTCTACCCTTAGTATACGGAGGAATAATTGCAGGTATACTTGGTTTAATAGTAGCAATAATAGCTATAGTCCTCGTATATAGGAAGATAAGTTAAATTTTTTTTCAACTTATTTTACGCTTTTTAATTTTATTAAATTCTCTTTTTTTAGGTTTTTATGTTTTAACGTGGTTTTTGTCTTGTCGGAGTAAAATTTATTACGACGTTATTCGATTATCTATTTGCGGCCGTCGTCTAGTCTGGATTAGGACGCCGGCCTCCCAAGCCGGTAATCCCGGGTTCAAATCCCGGCGGCCGCATAGTGGGGGTACCCCCACACCCACAATGCTATTTTTCAATTTCAGATATGATTTGACTGCGTTAATTAAAGAACCGACGTAGCGCTCCTTTATCTCACCATTTGCGTTCTCCCAATTGTAGACATAATACCGACCTTTTCTTTCGCGTAAGATATAGTCGCCGAATTTATAAGGACGTGGCTTTTCCGTCGTTTCGCCCCACAGTATTATGGTTGCCAATTCGCGTTTATAAGTATTGGCAACTCGTCAATTTTTGCCGTTAAAATGCGTCGATTTGAAAAAAGACGGCAAAGATTCCTCATTTATGCGAAAAACTGAATGTATGATACTTAGCAGCTCTGTCTAAATTAAAGTGCTGATGCTTGCAGCTACTAAGGAAATTTGGTTTTGCTACATGCAGCAACACTTCGATTTTCTCTGTATGACCGTATAACACGCGTGACGATATAAACTATTAACGCGATAAAGAAGAGTATGAAATCACGGCTGAATAAAGAGATTAGGAATATTAGCAGTAGTAGGAGTAAGCCCCCGATTCCATTACTTTCTTTCATTTTTAGATACGATTCGACTATGTCAGTTAAGGGACCAACGTAACGCTCTTTTATCTCACAGTTCTCGTTATCTAGCTTAAAAACATAATAGAGTTCTCATAATCTTGTTTAGAGATTTATTTTATCTGTTGTTCCTAGCTTATATCATGTTTTTAGAGAAATAAAGGATTTACCCTTTCGTTTCCTTCATTTTGACTAAAATTAAAAAACTTTTAATAAAACGACGAAATCAACATCTTATCTAGGTAGTTTGTACTTTAAATAACTAAATACTTTTAATATTTTTTTAGCTCTTATCTATAATTTTTAAAACTTGAATTTGAATTTCATAATATGGGACACAAATTTACGAGGATCAATACCTATTATGAGGAAATATGAAACCACAAAGTTTGATTCTATTCTTATAAACAAATATATAGTGATATTGAGCAAATTAATGTCAGCGACCTCTGTTGTTGATCATAAAGGATTATCTTCCGTTGCCTAAACAGCTTAACGGAGAATTTTGGAACATAGAAAGGATAGAGCATATTAGAAAACTCGCCCTAACAGGGAAACCATATAAAATTTTTCCTGACTGGGGTAATTCACTCCGCATTTTAGATAGGGTTAGGTTTAAAAGTGAGAAATCTACGCTTCGAGAGAATCCGAGTACTGACACCTCTACGGAAATAGCAGGAATATACATGTCAGCCCCCTTGTATTTGGGAGATATGTCTTATGGAGCATTAAGCGGTAATCCTAATATAATAATAGCTAGGGCAGCTGATTATACTCAAACTTTAGCAGGTACTGGTGAGGGTGGGCTTCATCCTGAAGTCGCTAAGTATAAGAGGATATTTGTACAATGGGCTTCGGCAAGATTCGGAGTAGATTACGACGTTCTATCCCATGGGGCTGCTGTTGTAATAAAAATAGGCCAAGGAGCGAAGCCTGGGATAGGTGGGCACTTGCCCGGTAGTAAAGTTACCGAACCTATATCCATGACCAGAAGGATTCCAGTGGGTATTGACGCAATTTCTCCAGCTCCGCATCACGATATATATTCGATAGAAGATTTAGGACAGAGGATTGAAGCCCTTAAGGAAGCCACGGGTAAGCCGGTTTTCGTTAAAGTAGCGGCGACTAACTACATTCCCTATATAGTTTCAGGTGTTGCGAGGATGGGTGCTGACGGAGTAATAATAGATGGTCACGGTGCAGGTACAGGTGCTACACCCGTGGTAATAAGGGATAACGTAGGGATTCCAATAGAGTTAGCAGTGTCTATAAGCGATCGCGTACTTAGGGAGCAGGGTATGAGGGATAAGTTTACAATAATTGCTGCAGGTAGGGTAGCTGATGCGACTGATGCGGCAAAATTGATCGCTTTGGGAGCAGATGTTGTTAGTATAGGTACTGGTGCCTTAATAGCGATGGGCTGTGTAATGGTACATAAGTGTCATATTGGTTCGTGCCCTTCAGCCTTGACTAATAAGATAGACGGGACTAGAGAACTCGATATGGAGTTCGGCTTTAAGACTCTAAATAATTATATTAGAGGCTTTACATTGGAGTTAGCTAACATACTCGAAAACCTAGGCCTTAACAGTCTGAAGGAATTAAAGAATAGGAGGGATTTATTAGTAGGTAAAGGGTTATCCAGAGAGACGCTTGAAGTTTTAGGAATAGAGGGTGAAGAGGAGGAGTTACCGCCGAAATTAGGTGAGCTTTGGAGCAAGAGGAGGAAAGTGTATCTTCACGAGTTGATAAACAAGGGTGAGCCCGTGATAACAAGTATGGGGAGTACTGCACCGCCTGATGTAGAAAAACCCGCTAGGATCGTTGACTGGCTGAGGTCAGATGGTGCTCAGGTGACCAGACCCTCAATAGATCCCTATAGAGAAGATATTGACACTAGCTTCTATCTGGCCCAAGGGAGGTTCTACATGTCTTTACCTATGATATTTGACGTTACTGATGCTCAGTCTGAAGTGAGGGAAGCTTTGAGCTGGGCTGCTCTAGCTCTAAGCTCTGGAGTTTTCTCATTGGAGACGGACATCAGATACTCAGAAGTTTCTATAACCTCTGATGGTAAAGGAGCTATAACGTGGAGTCAGGATTATAAACCTTTCACTTACGTGTATTTGCCTTCCTCTTCGGAGGCTATAGAAGAGGTAATGGAGTTGAAGGGTGTTCTAGGATTTATATTCGACGAGGATATAGGTAATGAAGATCTAGAAATAGTAATATCACAAGTTGATACTAAACTCAAAGAGATGGGAGTAAGGAAGAAGTTTGACTTGATAGTGAAGTCCAGTAGGATAAGAGACTCTGGAGACGTATTTAAGTTTGTGGCGTTGGGAGCTGATAGTGTTATAATGACTCATAAGGTATTGGACGTAGCAATAGGTGAAGGTTCTAGGTCGGGATTAAAGGATAAGGCCTTTAATTTGATAGCAGGGTTTAAGAAGGAGATAGCACTGTTAGCTGGTGCTGCAGGCATATATAGTGTACAGTCCTCCCTAACTGGAAATAGGGAATTGTTGAGGGCCGTTAACCTGAACTCTTACGTGTTGAAAAAACTGAGAGTTAAGGTGGCTGGTTCGTTATGATCCATCCATCGGGTTGTGGTGTTTTAGGCGTATTAAGGAAGAAAAACGCACCGAAGATTAAGGGCGAAGCGGTGGTAAGGGGAATAGAAAGAGTAAGATATAGGGGGAGTGATAGGGGCGCAGGCTTTGCAGTATTTGATAAGAGTTCTAATAATAAATATGTGGTTAAGGTGTTCTTTGAGAGGGATCCTTCCCAACTCGAATCCATATTCACGTCTCACGGAATTGAGGTAAAGTCCCGCGAGATCGAGTATATGGATGGGGACGTTTGTGATTGTAAATATGAGATAACGATTTCAGATTTGACTCAGCTAAGGAAGGCCTTTAGAAACATAAACGAGATAATGTGGAAACAAGATAGGATGGGGAGGATATATAGTATAGGTTCGTCTTTAAAGGTTTATAAGGGGGTAGGATATCCCAGAGATGTAGCGATTACTTACAAGGTAGAAGAGTTAGAAGGAGACTTATGGTTAGCTCATACTAGACAACCTACGAACTCACCTGGTCATTATCCTTATTGGTCTCATCCCTTCTCGTCCTTTAACATAGCAATAGTTCACAATGGTGATGTAAGCTCGTTTGGTGCCAATTTAGAGTTCTTAATGGAGAGAGGATGGGAGGGAATGGTCGGTACTGATAGCGAGGTAATCGCTTTTCTCTTCGAGGAGCTGTTGAGCGAGGGGTTTTCTGTTGAAGAGGCTACGAGAATTTTAGTAAATCCCTCAAGGAGGTTTTCGGTGATAAACAAGGAGTTAGACTATTATTACCGTAACGCTAGGCTTGACGGTCCTTTCACTGCAGTAATAGGTTACGATTCCGGTGACGACCTTTATTTAATAGCCTTAGCGGATAGGTCTAAGTTCAGGCCTGCTATAATAGGTGAAGACGAGAGCTATTATTATGTTGCCAGTGAAGAAAACGAGATAAGGGAGATAAGTCCTAAGGCTAAGGTCTGGACTTTGAAGCCCGGCTCGTATTTCATTGCTTCTCTTAATAAAGGTGTAATAGAGTACGGGAGGGATGAAGAGGAGAGGAGTTCGTTCTCTCCTCCTCCTATATTTATTCCTGAGAAGTACGATATTGACGCTAAGAATGTTAACTATAATGAACTAAACAGATTGATCGCATCGGTGGTAAAGAATGAGGGCAAAAAAGAGGTAACTGTGGCTAATGTAATGGGTCACAGGTTTATAGGAATTAGCTTTAAGCGTTTGGGAATTAATGGAGTCAGGGTAAATTTATACGGAGTTGTAGGTAACTCTATGGCTAACTTAAACGAGGATAATGAGTTTTATGTTTATGGGAATGTAGCTGACGACTGTTGTGATACAATGCACGGAGGGAAGGTAGTTATATATGGTGATGCGAGGGACGTTCTGGCTCAAACTTTGCAGAACGGTAAAGTGTTTGTAAAGGGTAATGCTGGGAACAGAGTTGGAATCCAGATGCGTGAGTATAAGGACAGGAGACCTTACCTAGTGATCGGGGGTATGGTGGACGATTATCTCGGGGAGTATATGGCTGGCGGTGTAATAGTAGTTCTAGGGACTAACGTGAGGCGTGAGCCGGTAGGGAATTTCGTAGGAACTGGAATGGTTGGCGGTAGAATATACATAAGGGGTAAGGTTTCCCCGTCTAAAATAGGGTTACAACCACCTAAGGTCGAAGTAGTTAAGTTGTTAAAAGCACTATTACTAGAAAACCTAATCAATGAGGAAGAGTTCGAGTCTTTACGAGAACGTGAATATATAGAGGTAATGGACTTGCTTAAGGGAAAAGCTAAAGAGTACGCTAAGAGGTTGTTCGAAGAGAAAGTAGGAATACCCGAGTTTGAGTATAGAGAGCTTAGTGAGGCGGAGTATAAAGAGTTGTTACCCGTTTTGCAAGAGTTCTCAAAGGATATGGGTTCTGATTATACTGAAATATTAAAGGAGAAGTTTACGGTAGTAAAAGCTAGGGGTAGTAAATGATTTTTAATTTAAATAGGGTAATTTATTAAAAAATCCTCTAAATGTTTTTATTCTACATGTTAATGTTTATATAACATCTTTACGTATTAGTATTACGAGTTGTATTTTACTAAGGTGAAAGTTGTAGGTAGTTCGGAAACTGCAGAGAAAATTAAGGAGGGGTTAGATGCTTTGGGATATTACGTGTTAAACAGAGGGGAGAATCTGAAAGTAGTGGTAGGACCTATTTCAAGGGCTGTAAAGTATGTTGATTCGAAACCTGTTATTTCAGTATCTGAAAACGGGGAATACGTAGTCCCTTTAACCAATATTGAAAGTGGTGTATCTTTTATCGCTTCAATTATATCAGATATTACAAACGGTACTTTAGTTCTGACATCTAAAACGTCTGAGATGGGTGTTTACAGTGTTCAGGAGTTTTCATGGATAAACGGGTTGTATTGGACTAGGAGAGGAATGTTAAGGGATGTGAATAGGAAGCTGATAGAGAGGGGTAGGGTTTATGTATACTCTTCCGGAATAGATGGGTTGATACTTCCCGAGGGATATGAGAAGGCTGACTTTCCTTGTGACGCCGATATATTGGTAGGGGAGAACAGTTGTAAGGGGCTCACCCTAAAACCATATAAAGTTATAGTAGGTTTGAAGTTTATTCAACCTATCCCAATTGAGGTGATCCTTTACAGTATCAAGTTAACGTTAAAGTCAATTTATCTGAACGAAAAGAGAATTGATGTAATAGTGACGGGAGTAAGAAACAGAATGGTAGAGTCTCTAGCTAAGTTAATAGGTGCTGAAGTAGCTGTAATTGAAGGCGATACGTGTGAATCGTCGTTGTTAAATTACGGGGGTAAGGTTGTTTTAAAAGGTGTTAAGAGAGCTTTAGGTCTCGAAACTTGCTTAGGTGTATTGAAGTTATGAGAAAAGTGTATAATGAGATCCTTGATGAGTTTGTTTCCGTACCCGATAGGATTGAAAGAATTGTAAGCCTCGATCCCGCAACTACAGAAGCACTGTTTATGATGGGGTTAGGAGATAAAATAATAGCTACTGATGCTTTCAGTTACAGACCTGAGGAAGCTAGAAAAAAGCCTAAGATCGGTAGCTATACTCATGTTAATGAGAATTTTCTTGAGGAGAATAAGCCAGATATTATTTTTACGACTACTGGTGCCCAAAAGGAGCTTACTAAGAGATTAATCAATAAGGGATATACTGTTTATCCGTTAGGTGTGACTAACTCGGTGTTCAGGATAATCACTAACGTAGAAATAATCTCGTTAGCAACTGGGGCTAAAGAAAGAGGTAGAGAACTCGCAGGATATTTACTTGATACTCTTGTTAGATACAAAAAGAGGAATGTTCAGAATAGAGTGAATGTTTACGTAGAGTTTGATCTAGGCGGTGTTATAACCCCAGGCTATCCTACTCATGTAAGTGACGCGATTAGTTTAGTAGGCGGCAAGAACATATTCGATGATAAGGACGAGGCTTATTTTACCCCTTGTGATGACGAGGTCTTGTCGAGAGATCCAGATTTGATAATATATGAACCGAAAAGGCTTACGGATTATGAAAAGGAGAGATTTCAAAGAAGGATGAGAGAAAGAGGTTTAGAAGAGTTAGTTAAGAAGAAGAAAGTGGTCTTCACTGTTGGTGACTTTTTAGCTCATCAGGGGCCTAGTTTCATTATTGATGGTATTAAATTCCTTTACGAATCGGTTAATGGATTTAAATGACCGGAAATTAAAGTGGAACTCTTTCCTCTATTTTCTTTTCTTCCCTCTTTCTGGGGTCTGTAATATTTTATCGAGTTTAGTTCCTAATCTCCCACTAAACATTATCTTTATTAAACCTATCCCAGCAATTACTACTCCTATAGCCATTATAAATTCGGTTGCCGTACCCGCTATTGAAGAATAGCTATCGAAGTTTGTCAACTCATATGCAGGTATGACAGCGTAATGAAAAGACACGTATTGAGATACCTGCGTGGGGTTGTTTACTGCAATTATATAACTACCTGGAGAAACTCTAGCGGCTATAAAACCGTTACTGTTGTTTAAGGCTAGAGTTAGGTTACTATAATATACAAAAATATTCACGTTCGTGTTATTAGTTACTACGTATATGGTATTATTTTCAGAGTTACTTGTTATGTTGATAACTTTTTCGGTGGTTACAGGATTAATTTTCAGGTTTACAGTGTGGTTAACAAGTTCGGTATCTAACTTGTGGTAATAGGGTATATAAAAAGGCATCAACAAGTTACCCGCCAGACCTATAACAAAGATCAAAATACCTATTAATACAAATGATAAGTTTTTGTTCATAGGATATCTTGTCCTATACTCAAAATTTAAATTCTTATTTAATTAATGTAAACCTATGACCGGTGTTTACGAAATCTGTTGAGGTATTAGATACTACACTAAGAGATGGAGCACAAACTGCAAATATCTCCTTTACTTTAAACGATAAAATAAGAATAGCCCTCTTATTAGACGAATTAGGCATAGATTACATAGAAGGGGGTTGGCCGGGTTCAAACCCTAAGGATGAGGAGTTCTTCAAGGAGATAAAGAAGTACAGTTTAACTAAAGCTAAGGTAGCGGCTTTCGGAAGTACGAGAAGAAAGGAATTCCCTGCGAAGGAAGATCCTAGCCTGAATGCCATAATCAAGTCTGATGTTGAAGTTGCTGTCCTTTTCGGAAAGTCCTGGACTCTCCACGTTACAGATGTACTAAAGATAGGTTTAAAGGAAAACCTGGACTTGGTGTACGATAGTATCAGTTACTTAAAATCTCACGGACTAAAGGTAATTTTCGACGCCGAGCACTTCTATCAAGGATATAAGGAAGATAAAGAGTACGCGTTGAGTGTGTTAAAGACCGCCGAAGATGCAGGAGCCGATGTACTTGTGTTAGCAGATACGAACGGAGGGAGTCTGCCTCACGAAGTTTATGCGATAACTGCCGACGTAGTTAAAAACGTGAAGACTAAAGTCGGCTTACACATGCATAATGACTCTGGTTGCGCAGTGGCTAACACCCTAATGGGTGTTCTTGCCGGGGCGAGACACGTTCAAGGTACTATAAACGGTATTGGGGAAAGGACTGGAAACGCCGATCTGATCCAAATAATTCCTAATCTGGCCTTAAAGATGGGTTTAGAGGTCTTGAGAGGAAAAGAGAGTTTGAAGAGGTTAAAAGAGGTATCACGTATAGTCTATGAGATTGCCGGATTGCATCCAAACCCGTATCAGCCTTACGTTGGTGATTTCGCCTTTACTCATAAGGCAGGAGTACATGCGGACGCAGTGATGAAAGTGAGCAGAGCTTATGAGCATATAGACCCCTCGTTAGTAGGAAACACCAGAAGGTTTGTAATATCTGAAGTCTCAGGCTCATCTAACTTGATAACTTATCTAGAGAACGTCGGATTAAAAGTGAATAAGAAAGATCCCAGATTGAGGTCTGCTTTAGCAAAGATAAAAGAACTTGAAAACAAGGGATATAGTTTTGATCTAGCTCCTGCATCGGCGATCCTAATAGCGCTAAAAGAGTTAGGGTTATACCAACCACTTATAAAAGTAGACTACTGGAAAGTCATTAACGAGAGGGAATTAGCAATAGCAGTTGTAAAAGTAAACGGACAACTAGAAGTAGCAGAGGGAGTAGGTCCCGTACATGCAGTAGATATAGCTATGAGAAAAGCATTGCAGAAAGTTTATCCTGAAATTGGTAAAGTTAAGCTGACGGACTATAGGGTTATACTCCCCGGAGAGATTAAAAATACAGAGAGTGTGGTAAGGGTCACCATCGAATTTACGGACAACGAGAAGACGTGGAGGACCGAGGGAGTGTCTACTAGTGTGATCGAGGCTAGTGTAATGGCGTTAATTGAGGGGTTAGATTATTATTTGCAACTTAATAACAAGAAATTAAAAGTCCCTGAGGTTAATAATTAACACATGGTTCACAGCTGGGATCCAGGTGGAGCTACTGAAAGTAGAAGTAAGCTATACATTTATTTCCGTTTCTTAAGAATAGAACAGACCTTTTTCAGTTTACCTATGGCATATTTAGGTGCTTTTGTAGCAATAAAGAAAATTCCCCCATTTTCAATACTACTTCTGATCTTTCTGTCGTTATTTTTCCTCAGGACCGCTGGAATGACTAATGATAACTTAGCTGATCGTGATATAGATGCTAGAAATCCGAGAACTAGAACGAGGCCTCTAGTTACGGGGAAGATAACAGTCAAGGAAGCTAAAATATTAATTGTGTTCTCGCTCTTGGGGTTTTTCGTGTCTGCTTACTTTGTAAACATTTACGCCTTCCTGCTCTCCCCCCTTGTAGCCGTAGTGGTAATGACATACCCCTATATGAAGAGATATACGGCGTTCGCAAACTATCACTTAGCTACTATTCAAGGGTTAGCTATATTCAGCGGTGCAGTAGCTTCTCTAGGGCTATACGTTCACTCCATTGTCTCACTCTTAGATGGGGTACCGTGGTTTTTTGTTCTATCTGCAATATTCTGGGCTGTAGGATTTGATTTGTATAATCATATACCCGATGCGGAATTCGACAGAAGTATGGGTCTTCACAGTTTTGCTGTACTTTTAGGAAATAAGGCTCTGCCTTTTGCTGGTTTTAATCAGATATTGTCAGTAGTTTTGGCGTTTATTGGGGACGTTTTTTACGGCCTAGGATATATAGCCTATGTAGCTACTGTTTTACATGGACTAATAATGGCATATGCCTACTATCTCGCTGCTAGAGGGAATTTCGGGAAAGCTTTCTATTATAACATATACTCTTCGGTGGTTCTGGGATTGGGTATAATATTTGATGTAATGCTAATTTAATATCAGAATCGGTCAGGATCATCATTATTCATGCAGGGGTTTGATCATCACTTAAAAATACAATGAAGTTTTACTAAAATAAAAATGATCAGTCTCGGGTTCCCACATCATTCAATCACTTGAGGGCGGGCGTCATCACGTGTATTTTTCCAATCCGCTACTGATACAATTCTTCCATCCGCTTTTTATTCCTTGCAGTATATAATTAACGTACTCGTGTGATGGCTCGAATTCTCCTTCTTCAGACGGAGACAAGTATGTATAAGCAAAGTAAACGTTGTTGTTTTCATCTTCAACTTTTACCACGTCTCGCATATACCTTATGAGGTGCTTTTCAGCTTTATCTAATGAGTTAAGCTCACTCTCTAACATGAGGTATATATAACCGCATACTTTTCCTTTTTCTTCAGTCTTCAAATTTGCACAATAGCCCCATCTACAAGGTGTGTTAAATACTATCTTATAACCTCGGATTGTTGCTGGTATCTTTTTGAAAATCTTTGTGACACCTCTTTGTTTCAGTATCTCTTCGTTGGTGTTTTCAGCATATGCAAAATAATTTAGTATTACTGGCATTCCTGCATATTTGGAATAGTCGCCATCCTCTATAACTTCTCTTCCTTCTATAGTTTGATTGTAAACATAAATGTTCACGTTGTCTAGACTGTATCTTCTTTTATAATCAAAGTATACCTTTATTTTCTCCCTTACATACAAGTCATCAGGACTTCCGTTAAAATCCTCGACTTGGTCGAGTATTCTGAGAGTTTCATCGGAGACCTCATAAACTTCTCCGTGGATTATTCCATCTCCTTTAACTACACCTGGGTAATTTCCGAGATCATACATCTTAAAGCCTTCGGCAAACCCTAACCCCACAAACCTAGAGTTTCTTAAAAAATGATTTAGCTCAAAGCCGAATCTTAATGAACCATACACGAACAAATACGGAATTCTACTCACCTCCAATGACATATTCCGCCCAAAGTTGTAGTTCAGTCTCGTCCAGTTTTCTCCTCCTACTTCCCTCAATTATCTCAGCTTTTACTATTTTTACTTTTCTAGTAACTTCATTCACTTCTCCCCTAATTTCGATGTATTTAGGCTCTGTATCCACGTTATCGAGACCGCTCGCGTCTGAAATACTAGGAGGGACGAAGGTAATTATCATAATCTTCTTTTCTATACCTTTATCGTCAGTTTCTATCAGTTCCTCTATCTGGTAATTAGGGTAAGAACGTAATTTCAGAATTTTATTAAGTTCAAGCTCTAACACGAGTATATTTCTTAACCCTTAGTTTTAAGTTCTCCATTCCTACTACTATCACTTCATCCCCCTCTGATATTGGTTCATCCGATATTGCTAGCCACCTTTCACCCTCAATTAAAATATAGCCTTCTTTTCCTGGTGAGATATCGTCTAATGCTTTACCTATCTTACCGGTATATGTATACAAGTTCCTTCCTCTTGTCTTCCAAACTACGTAAAAAATTCTATAAGATATGAAACCTACAATTGCTAGTGAGGGTATTGCGACGATTGGATCAGCGTACTGTCCCGTTAACACTAGGAGCAAGATCACAACGAGAATGAGAATTATGGGTATTGCAATATGGCTTACCATAATACTTAAATTAATAAGGGAAGTAATAAGTTTGTGAAACTTTTATCAATATTTTTGATAATTATTCTAATAGCACCTATAGCCTTAGCTTTAGAATTTCACTCTCAGTCTCAAATAGCTTACCCAGTTGGTATGTCATTTTTTCCTTTAACGTCGATATACTATACTGATGAAGTTGTAGGGGTTGTTAATATCACCTCGATGTATATAGGTAGTAGTTATTTCCCTAACGGACAATACTTCACAAACGGAAACGCGTCTTTGCAGCTAAACGCTATGGTAGATGGGTTGTATTGGGCACAAGACGTTGCTCTCTTTCATCAAGTTAATAATAGTACCTTTGACGTAACATTTGTCGTTAATGTATGGGACTTAAGCGGCCCCTTCACTACCAATATTAGCAGTGGGGTTGTATCTACTTATCAAGGACTAGGTGTTATCTGTTATCTAGGCCCTACTTTCAAGGTTAATACTCCCTTTTCCCTCGCACTCTTTATGACGGTTAACTCAACTTATTTAGACTTCGGGTACGCTTTAGGGAATAACGTGTCGATATATTATCGTGTACCTATAGGGGGTATGTTTCAGATAGGGGGTTTGTCGATCAGGGGAGTTCCGAACGATCTGGAGCTAGTGTTTGGAGGTCCTGGTGGGGGGAGTGTAGTGCAGATGTACGTCCATGGCACGGAGGAACTATATTATAAGACAGATAATAAACTTGAAATAGTTCCTCAAGCGTTCTCCGTAGGTCTCGATACGGCAGAAAGTGTAATTGGTATAAACTCCTCATCAAATTTAACAGACATATGTGCTCCTTATACAGAACTAAGTTACGGTAAGGGTAATGTAAAAGTATTATGGCCCGTTAAACCGCAACTGGAAGTTGAAAGTAATGGATCCAAAATTTTCGTAAAACTAAGTTATAATGGGAAACCTCTGGAGTGGCAAAAAATAGAGTTAGAAAAGATCTCGTTCCCTTCAATTCTCACGACAGTTGGGACAAATATTACGAACTCAAGCGGGGTTGTAGAGTTTAACTATAACTCAAGTACTTATGTAATATATTTTGCAGGTAACTTTAGTTTAGCATCAACTTATTATGTTTCAGTTCCTTATATCTCTTCGCTTTCTTCAGTCTTAAAATCCACTTATGACGAGTTGACTAACTTCATAACTCATTATAATTTTAAGAAGACAATATCTTCATTTTTCGGTAATAAATCTGATACAGTTAAATATTCCGCACAAGTATCAATAAATTACATATTGTTGCTCTATATTCTAGCTTTTAGTATAGGAGTTGTTATATCAGCTATCCTACTAAAATTTAAGCACTGAATACATAATTTAGAGTATGAGTGCGTCATTAATAGGAGATATTATAGGGGTCATCTTCCTGCTAGTAATTGCTATTATACTTTTAACATTATCTCTTCGTGTTATTGCCGAATGGCAAAAAGCAGTGGTATTAAGGCTCGGCAGAGTATTAGGAGTTAAGGGACCAGGAGTAATATTTCTAATACCATTTGTTGATAAGCCCATAGTAATAGACTTAAGAATAGTTAACGTTGACGTACCTCCTCAGACAATAGTTACAAAAGATAACGTTACGGTTACAATAGACGCTGTAGTGTATTACAAGGTAATAGATCCCTTAAAAGCCGTAACTTCTGTAAGTAACTATCAAACCGCTGTCTTGAATATATCTCAGACCTCTTTAAGGGATATAATAGGACAGATGGAACTA
Organism: Stygiolobus sp. CP859M; assembly: GCF_037389975.1. NCBI lineage: Archaea > Thermoproteati > Thermoproteota > Thermoprotei > Sulfolobales > Sulfolobaceae > Stygiolobus > Stygiolobus sp. CP859M. The sequence goes on from NZ_JBBHKS010000014.1 coordinate 20,130, forward strand.
GACGAGATTTTAAGTAAGAGGGAAGAAATAAACAAGAAGCTTCAAGCTATTCTCGATGAAGTAACAGAAGGATGGGGTATAAAAGTAACGAATGTGACTGTTAGGGACATAAGGTTATCTCAAGAACTATTATCGGCTATGGCTGAACAAGCTAAGGCTGAGAGGCTTAGAAGGGCTAAGATAATTTTGAGTGAAGGAGAGAGACAAGCGGCATCTATATTATCTGAAGCCTCAACATTTTATCAGAATAATTCCGTAGCTTTACAATTAAGGTTCTTAGAGATGCTTTCAGATATTTCCCAAAGAGGTAATATGGTAATTGTAGTTCCAGCAGGTCAAGAACTCTATTCAACTCTATCGGTGTTAAAGACAAAGCCAAATACTTAGTCAGGTGGACTAGAAGATTTCACGGTTCAAAGGTGGTCTTCTCATCATCCTTGTGATGATTTTTAATTTTTACAAATGAAAATTTAAGTATGGATGAAAAAGCGGAGGTCTTAAAAAGGTTAAAAGAAGCTGTAGATATCTTTACCAATAACGAAAGGTCTTATCTATTAATCCCCGAAATACGTACAAATTTTGGTTATGCTTTGAGAGGGGCTAAAACTACTGAAGATGTAGCTGCGATCCCTGGTAGACTCACTGTAGCTTTTAATAGGGTTATATACTGTTTACCTCCGACATTTGGTGCTTCTGATCACATTGCTAGGGTTATAATAACGGCTATGAAATATGAGGAAGAAAAAAGGAGTGCAATAAACTTGAAGTATTACGAGGAAATAGTGAGGAATTTACCACAAGATGATACCTATATTTTTGATAGAAAACAAGAGCCCGAAGAAAGTAGAAAAATGGAGCATCACACTATGAACTTCATGGTAGAAATGGCTTACAAGAAGTTCGGAAAAATCCCTCAGTATATCGTTGACTTAGGGGACTTAGGAAAGGAGCCTACAATATATGTTATTGATAAAGACCCAGTGATAGTGGCTGAGAAAAGTCTGAAGCTTTTGAACTTTCTCAGTCCTTAAAAAGATCGTTCACGTTTTGTTTACATTTCTCCAAGATCTCGATAACTTGTTTCATTTTTTTCTCGTCTAGTTTTTTTCTGTGTTTGTATAGGATAAAACCTATTTCAAATAGTGAGTCCAAGATTTTCCTCTTTATAGGATTATCGTCTGCTAGTAATCCTTTTTCAGCTTTCATCTCCTCGAACTTTTTCCTTCCTTCTTCTGTTAAGATATATATCTTTTTTCCTTCTCTCTCTTCTACTTTAACTAAATTTTGTTTGATCAAAGTTCTCAGGACTGGATAAATAGAGCCAGGGCTTGGCTTATATATACCGTTTGTCTTCCCTTCTATGCTTTTTATAATTTCATAAACATACATGGGTTTTTCAGTGAGGGATGAAAGAACCATAAATCGTAATGCCCCTCTTTTCATACGCTCTATCGTTACTCTTTTCATACGCTATTATTATTCCCTGATAAATTAAAAATAATTTTAGGCATACCCTAATTCTTAGTTTTCGTAAAAAAACTTTATATCAAATTATTATGATTTATAAAATATGCAAAAAAGAGTCGTAATTGTAGGAGCCGGAAATGCTGGTTCTATAGTTGCAAACGAGTTGGCAAAAAAACTAGGGGATAAAGTTGAAATTACGGTAATAGAACCTTCAGATTATAGTCTTTATCAGCCCGGTATTGTGGACTTTGTAGTAGGTCACGAAAGGATTGAAAGCATAAAGAGAGAGGTTAGTAGTCTTCTAGATAAGAGAGTTAAAATAGTTAAAGACAAAGCTGCAAAAGTCTCCCCTGAAACTGGAAAGGTCGTTACTGAGAAGGGTAAGGAAATAGAGTTCGATTATTTAGTCCTTTCACCGGGGGTTAAAAATAAGAAAGGTGCATTACCTAGTTGGCACAGCGAAGAGGATGCCTTAAAATTAAGGCAAATGATAGACTCCTTCTCGGGTAAAAAAATTGTTATCGGATACTACGGTATTATCAAATGTCCAGCCGCACCCTTTGAGTTGGCATTCTTACTCAAACAGAAGTTTCCCGAAGCAAAAATTACTTTTATTAATCCAGTAGCACAACCTCCAGAACTGCAAAAACCAATGGCTTCGAAGTTAGCCGAGAGGAGTAAAGAACTGGGAATAGAGATTATAAGAGGAGCAAAGATATCGACAGTGAATGTTTCAGATAAAGTAATTCAAACTGATGACGGACAAAAGATAAGCTACGATTTAGCCTTAATTGATACCCCTATATACGTAGCGGAAGAATTTAGTAACTTAGTAGACTCTACGGGCTTTATCCCCGTAGATAAGGAGACTCTTAAGGTGAATGGCTTTGATAATATTTATGCTGTAGGAGATGTGACGAACATTATGTTACCTCCTAAGACGGGAGCAATAGCCCATTATGGTGCGATCCACGTCGCTCAAAGCATATATAATGATATTATGGGTTTTGGTAAGATTAAGTTTGACGGTAGTGCGTTGTGTGCAGTGTATGGAGGTTACGGTAATGGTTACTTTGTCTATATGAACTATAATAAAAGCAGGGCTCTAGGTCCTTCTAGTATATTCCACTCAGCTAAGAGATCCTTTACAAGCTTGTACTGGTTATCGTTAAAAGGAACAATTGATCCTTTTCTTGAAATAGCAAGAAAATACTTCAGTGGTGGTCCTGAACTCATCAAGACTCGTTAGTGCCCGGTGTCATCACGCTAATAGTTTATAACATAAGAGGTAATAAATTAAGCTAAAATCAGACAAGGAGCGTTCTTCACTTCTCAGGTTCTTCCCACTTCATCATCAGTCTTTGCGGGTTTAGCTCATCGATCGCAAGGGGTGGAACATCCTCATCTGTGAAGTAATCATTTCATTTTTTACTTTTCAAGATCATTAAGTAAGTAATGATTTTAGATGAGATAATAAATGAGTTACGGTTCGCATTAAAAGGCAAAAAAATAACAAATTCGTGTATAGGTGTTGCCTTTACAGCAAGCCTACTTAGTGACGGAAGTCTTGGGATTTCTCACACAATACTAGACGGAGAAAATAGTATGAGTGGAGAAATAATGGGTAAAGAAGCTGAAGAAGTAGTAGAAAAACTGACTTCAAACCCGCTAGAGAGGTCGGTAGCATTATCGGTGTTAAACGCGATAAGCGTTTTACCGACCTTTGAAAGGGGCGATCCATTGGATGTTATGGAAGGAAATAAACTTTGCCTATTTGGCTACTCCCCTATGGTAGAAACCAATAAATTCTCCTCGATCATTATTTATGATTTTAGAAACCCCGAGACTCAGAACCTCGGCAAAGTAATAGTAAAACCGTATTCCTCACTGACTTCCGAGACATGTAATACTGCTGTTATATTTGCTTCTGCATTGGTAGCAGGTTATACGGAGAGTATACTTAAGAGGATATCAGCTGACCACCTGATTTTGAGCGGGATATCTTCAGTTTACGCGCCGTCCACCCTTAGAAACTACGGATTTGAGTATGTGAGCAAAGTAGAGACTGTTGATAAATTCAGAGCTTTTAGGACTGTGTGTGAAGGGGGTTCAGGAAGGCAATTAGCTAAATATATATATAAAATCTATACAAAGCTCTGAAAATTAGATTGTACTCTTTATTTCGTCAATACTTTTATAACACTTGTCCTTAAACTTAAACTCTAAATCCAGGCATCCGTTATCTTTAACGATTTCCACCCTTATGTCATCAGGCACTTTTTCTTTACTCTTTATTAGCTCGTTTGTCTTGAGATAGGCTATAGCTACTCTTGATAAAGTCCTTATATCAGTACCTAAAGTGTAGCTTATATTCATAGCTTTCTTAGCATTTTCTAAGTACTTTTGGTCATCAGTTACAGCCCATAGTCTTGCAAAAAATATTGCAGCTTCAGAGTTAGCAATAGGTTCGTAAACCGGTAGTTTCACAAGGTCATTTTCTGCTTTACAATCTCTGAAACCCAAATTATCAGCTAAGTTATTCAATATCCATTCAGCTACTTTAATAGCTAGGCTAAGGTAACTATCGTTAAAGGAGTTTTGATACAACGTTAGTAGTGCATTGCCTACCATAGCCTGGTCTATTAAAAGACCGGAGACCTCTTTTCTACTACTCCTTACAACACTTCCGTCTTCCTTAATTCTTTCCATTAGCTTTTTAGAATACTCATCAGTCTCAATTCCCAAGATCACATTTAACGCTAGATTAGAGGTGTATTTTTCATCCAAATTCGGCTTCTTTCCAGATAATAAAAAATCTGCAACTGGGTCTGCAGGTGTGACTAGTTTTAAGATTTTCTCGTATTCTTTATGTAGTCTAGAATAAAACTTAAGGAACTCAACACCTCTGAAGTCTATTGGATTACCATCAATAGCGTAATTGAGGATATCATAAAATTCTACCGGGTTAACATCCTCTACTCTTTGCGGTACTGTGGGTAATATTCCCACAATCTTGTCCCTATTTGAATAAATATCTCTTAGTCTATCCTCTACATAATCTACGTTTTCTGATTCTATTATTCCTAATAGTCTACCGTCAGGGCTTATTATTCCTATAGATGGTATTATGCCTCTACTATACCTTACCGTGTATTGTAAGTACTCTATGGAGTTTAATTTTATCAAATAAAACTTCTGTGCTATTTGTAATTTACTTATCTTTTCAAACGATTCGTCACATACATTACATTTGTCAGAAGTAAAGAATATAGCTAATAATTTTCCATAGAATTTTGCGTCAGCCAGTGTCTTTTCGGATATCATACATACCGTAATGCTTATTTCAGTTTAATAACTTACTCTCTCTAATGAGTAGACCACAAACTAAATGGAGCTGCGGGCTATGCGGGAATCCAATATATTGGGACGAATTATTCACCTTTTTATCAAATAAAGCAGTAGTACACTTCACGTGCCTAAAAGAGAAAGCGCTCAAAACAGCAAGAGTTAGCCAAGACACAATGAACATAGTTCTTGATTCGCTTCAAGACGAGTTAAACAAAATAGTAGTGTATAAACAGAGGATGTCAAAAGCTGGTGACAATGAAGAAGTTAAAAAGGCATTAGAACAAACTGAGAAAGATGCTGAGAAGAACTCTGCAATTCTCACCAGGCTCGTAGAGAAACTAAGCTCTATAACAAGTTAAATTTTTATTCTATGTTTCTTTTTAAAGATTCTAGATAAGGTAATATTGACAGAAAAACGATATATTTAGATAATGAGTAAGTTTGTATATAAATGAAAGTCACGTTAGTTTCTTATACAGTTGATGGAGAGAGAACTATTGCAATTGCAGCAAAAATGAGTAGGTCAAGAAAAGGGTGGGAGTATCATGCACAAACGATGAGTGATGAAGAAATAGAGGAATGGATAAGGGACGCAATAGTTCACGGATATTGGTCTGTGCTTGAACACAGTGTATACACTTTTTCGCTTGAAGGTATGTCAAGAGTAGCGTCTCATCAACTTGTAAGGCACCGTATCGCTTCGTATACTCAAATGAGTCATCGCTTTGCAAAACCAGTCGACGAATATTATCAGCCTGTTATACCGCCTTCTACTAAGAATCGGGCTTGGCAAACTGTAGAGGAAGCGTATAGAGAAGCATACAACCACTATTATAAACTCCTAGAAGCTGGTGTACCTGAAGAAGATGCCCGTTACGTTTTACCGAACGGTGTCAACACGAACATTGTTGTGACTATGAATGCACGAGAACTTTACAACTTCTTTGCCCTACGTTTGTGTTCAAGGGCACAGTGGGAGATACGTCAGGTAGCATGGAAGATGCTCGAAGAAGTGAAGAAAGTACACCCTAGACTATTCCGTTATGCTGGGCCGAATTGTATAATTCATGAGAACTTTATACGTGACACGCCGATAACTCTTGACTCAATAAACGAGAAGACGGAGTTTATAGCGAGGCGTTGTATAGAAGGAGTCCCGAAAGAAGGGATTTATAAATGTATACAAAATTCAAAACTATCACATTAATTAGTCTTATCTTCAAGTAGTAATGAACAGAAATAGAGAGCTTTAGTTTAAATCTCTTTTTTAGTTTATGTTATCTTTTCCTAACAATTGATAGAAAGGTATTTTAGGTGATAAAATTAGAATATTCCTGATGGCTTTTACGCAGGCAATTTTAGCCTTTGGTCTCCCTCTCGTGTTATTCTTAGCTGCAGGTTATGGCGGATATAAGGTTCTATCTCTAGCTGTAGAAGGGAAATTTAACCCTTTAAAGGTCAGTAGATTTGAAGCCGGCAACATTCCATTCGGAGAAGGTAGGCTTTGGTTTCCCCTTCAGTATTATGGGTACTTACTAGTATATACCTCAATTGAACCGATCATTGTCCTTTTGTTCTCGATAGCTGAGGCATCCTACTTTACCTCGTTTATACTGTTCAGGAATCTCCTGATAATAGTATTTACAACTATAACCGTCCTTTATCCGGTTCTGTACTATGCAGTAAAGCAAGTTAATATAATACAGTATTGGTTAATTAGGAGGTGATATAATGTCGTCTTCACAGCAAGTTCCTCAGTCTCTTCTCTCAAAAGTTATTCAAGACCTAATTGGAAAGTTTAAGGTTACTGGAAAAGCCGAATCAGATACGAGAGGATATGTAGAGGTAGACAAATCTAAAATCATTCAAGTAGCCAGTTATCTAAAAGAAATAGGATTTGATCACGTTAAGAGTGTAACAGGGATTGATTATCCCGAGCAGAACCAATTTGAGGTAGTTTATCACGTATCTTCTTATTCTGTTCCTGAGCTCACTAAAGTTATATTAGCCGTTAAGTCTAAAACTAGCTACAAAGATCCTAAATTTCCTTCCCTTTATTCCATCTGGGAAAGTGTGTGGACTGGTGAGAGAGAAACTTACGAAATGCTAGGGATTATATTTGAAGGCCATCCTGAGTTGAAAAGGTTATTTTTAGATGAAGACTTTGAAGGAGTATATCCACTGAGGAAGAGCTTTAAATTAAAACAGGAGGGGTTGTTTATTGACAAGTCAGCCTGAACCTTCAGGTCTACAAGTTGATATTATTCCAGTACAAGGAGAGCTTAACGTAGGTCCTCAGCACCCTGGTTCAGGGCACATGAGAATCTATGTAAAACTTAGCGGTGATATTATTGAGGACATAGATTTAGACGTAGGATATGTGCATAGAGCGGTGGAAAAACTAAGCGAAATAAGGAACTATATGCACTTGATTCCTTTGGTCGAAAGGCCTGCTATACTGGATTCAGTCCACATGAACTTGGGGTATATACTTGCCTTAGAGAAAATATTAGGGGTAGATGTCCCTGAAAGGGCGCAGTACCTAAGGTCTCTTGCTGCAGAGATAAACAGAATAGCCAGTCACCTCTACGGTACGGGTATTCTTGGGATTTTCTTAGGTCACTCAACGGCATTCATGTGGGGGTTTGGAGATAGAGAAGTGTGGGTAGAGATACTTCAAGCTTTAACCGGGGCAAGAGTTACCAATTCCTATGTTATCCCAGGCGGGGTCAGGAGAGATTTGACTCCAGCAATAAAGGAGATGATCGAAAAAGCCCTAGCTTATCAAAGAAGGAAGATTAAGGACTGGTATAAGATATTCGTTAATAATCCTAATATAAGGAGTAGATTAGAAAACGTCGGAGTAATGACTAATGAGAATGCGATAAAATGGGGAGCTGTAGGTCCTAACCTTAGGGCTTCTGGTGTATATTATGACGTGCGGAAGATAGAGCCTTATGCAGCATATAGTAAGTTAGACTTTGAGATACCCGTTTATAAAGAAGGTGATGGTTATGCTAGGCTATTGGTCAGGTTCGAAGAAGTTGAGCAGAGTATGAGGATGATTGAACAAATTATAAAGGAAATTCCGGAGGGTAACATTCTAAGTGATAGATTCTTTAAACAAATTCCCCCAACCAGATTAAAGAAATGGTGGGAAGGTCAGAAAAAAATAGTATTTCCTGGATATTATGCATCATTTAGACCTCCTAAGGGGGAAGCTGTAAGTAGGGTAGAGGCAGCTAGGGGTGAACTATTATATTATATAGTAAGTGACGGCTCACCTAAACCTTACAGGCTGAGGATAATAACACCTTCGTATCGTATGATTTACGTGTTTAAGCAGTTAGCTAAAGGCGCTAGATATGCAGATTTAGTTGCAATTTACGGTAGTTTGGATTACTTCCCACCGGAGGCGGATAGGTAATGTTGTCCCTTTCTCATATAATTAGTTTAATAAAGTTCTATCTCTTTTACCCTTCATTTTTTGCAGTAATAATATTCCCGGGGCTAATATTTACTACAGTAATACTATTGGTAACCATATGGTTTGAGAGAAAAGCAGCTGCGAGAGTGCAGATGAGGATAGGTCCATTATACGTCTCCAAGAGGACAGGAGGATTATTACAACTAGTAGCAGACGCAATTAGAATAGTGTTCTCAGAAATAATAATACCTAACGGAGTAAATCCCACTCTGTACGTATTAGCCCCCGTGTTACCATTAGCATTCAGTTTTATACCAATGGTGTTAATTCCGTTTTCATCAATACCACAAAGCGGTTCTGTTTTATCGCCCTATTATTATGATTTTTACGACCCCGAAATAGGACAAGGGGTTTTAGTAGGTTACTTTGTCGAATATAATATGGTTCTAGTGCTTGGCATATTGGCTATAATTCCAATATTTATACTTCTACAGGCTTGGGCTACGAATAACAGATTTGCTATTTTAGGTGCTGTTAGGGAATCGTTATTGTCTGTATCTTACGACGTTCTAATACTCATGGCAGTTGTAGCAATAGCCCTAGAGTACCACACTTTAGATATAGCAAGAGTGGTAGCTACTGGAATTCCAGGTATCATAGCTGATCCATTAGCGGCTTTAGTGTTCTTTGTAGGGATGATAATGGGCACTGGTAGATTTCCATTTGACATTGTAGAGGCTGATACTGAGTTAGTGCTAGGGCCTGCAACAGAGTATAGCGGTTTCTTGTTTGTTCTAGCTATGGGTGGAGGTTACATAGCCACATTTGCTTATTCTTTCATATTTGCTGATCTGTTTTTGGGTGGTTGGGCACCTCTTTCAGGGCTACCTGGAGCATTAATTACGTCAATAAAGGCAATAGCAGTTTTATGGTTTTCAGTTTTTTTAAGGGGTGTTTATGGTAGATACAGGTTAGACCAAGCCCTACGTGGGTCTTGGAAGTATTTATTACCCGTAGCTTTTGCCTCAATTATTTTAGGTTTGGTGGTGGGATGGATATGGATAAGGTAAAGGAACAAAACCCGAAAATTAAAGAATATAAAAAGGAGAATCCCTTTAGGCTCTTCACAGATCATCTTCAAGCAGTAGGTGCAGGGCTTAAATATATGATATCTCCGCAGAGGATAACAATAAAGTACCCAGAAGAGTCATTGAGTCTGCCTACTGGTTATAGAGGAATGATAAGGCTTTACAAGGACATATGTATAGGTTGTACTTTATGTGCATTAATCTGTCCAGCAGACGCTATGAAAATGGTCACCGAAGAGGGTAAAAAGTTACCAAGTATCAACTATGGGAGGTGTGTGTTTTGTGGTTTCTGCGTAGATGTATGTCCAGTAGATGCTCTTAAGGAGACTAGAGTTCACGATGCTACCTTTACAAATAGAAGAGATCTAGTGTTTAGACCAGATAGGTTTAGTCAAGATTTCGATGAGCCAGCCCCAGTAGAAGGCGTCGTAAAGAAAGTGAAAGCAATAATAGATGAAAAGAAGGGGATAAGATATGTTCCAGACGAATGATCTTCAATTAGTATTATTTCTTCTATTTTCAATATTAAGCATAGCTTCAGCAATATTTATAACTAGACAAAGAAACGTATTCTATGCTTCTATAGGGCTTGCCTTTCTAGGAATAGCTATAGCTATACTTATAGCACTGCTCAGCCCGTCGGCCTATGCTTTTTACTCAGCATTTCACTTGCTCCTATACGTAGGTTCTGCAGTAGTATTTCTTTCCATATCACTTGTAGTATTCAGAGGGTTAGAAGTAAAGGAAGTACAGATACCTTGGGCTGGCGTAGCCGCTGTTACAGTGGGGGCTTTAGTTTACATAGGGCTATTTGTGACGTTCTCGTCTATATCTCCAGCCTCAGCGGAGTCCATTGTGTTCAGTTTAGTAAAATTCGCAAATATTTTTTTGCAACAGTATTGGTTCCCAACAGTCATTCTAATTGTAGCCTTATTAACTACTATGATCGAAGCCTTATCCCTTGCTAGAGGTGAGAAGACATGATACTAGGTGATTTGGGTTTAACTGTAGCCTCAATACTACTTGCTATAGGAGCTTACGGTTTAGTAAATAGTAAGAATATAATCAGGATCTTACTGTCCTCGGAGATTATTGTTAATGCGTCAATCCTTATGGTTTTTTCAGCTTCATCCCTCCTGAATAAAGTTTATTTACCGATATTTTTCTCTATTTTTGCAATTGGCATGGCTCTTATCGAGGTCGTTGTAGCTTTCGCAGCTATATTTCTATATTATAGGTCTAAAGGTAGTTTAGAGGTGGAATGAAGAATGTTGACCTTAATTGTTTTCATCATATCTTTTACTCTCGCTTTAATTACCTTTTTTGTTAGAGGTAAGCAAAGCGGGGTTATCGCAGTATTATCTATCCTAGTTAACGTCTATTTTGTATTTAGATACGGTCTTTATTATACGTTTTATGTAGCGAGCAATATAGGGAGCTTTGGGTTTACTGTAAACGATTTCAACTATGCCTTTGTGATTACAATCTTGTTAGTGACCCTCGTAACAACTTATTACTCCTTGCGATATATGGAGAAAAAGTTCCACGAGTTAGGTAAGGAGTCATGGAGCCTATATTACGGTCTATACACGTTATTTGCAATTTCTATGCTTTACGTAGTCATCTCCACTAATTTATTGGAGCTTTATGTATTCCTAGAGGTAGCTCTAGTCACCTCTTTCCTACTTATCCTTCTTTATGGCTATGGTGACAGAAGGAGAATTAGTTTAATGTATTTCATATGGACTCATGTAGGGACAATCTTGACTTTGACCTCTATAGTTATTCTAGGCTTGACCTCCGGTAAAATGGACATTTATTCATCTAACGGAGTTCCTTATGATTACTCAACTATCTCTTATGCCGAGTTAATTTTCTTTATAGGTATAATTGGAATGCTTATAAAGGGTGCAATTGCCGGTTTCAACATTTGGTTACCTTATGCGCACGGTGAGGCTCCTACTCCCATATCGATACTGCTAAGCCCTAATATGGTAGGTTTAGGTATTTACGTTGTAATATTATATTACTACCTATTTCCTTCATTTTACTACCTAGCTCCCATCTTCATTGGATGGGCTATTATAACGATGATTTACGGAGGTCTTAATGCTTTAGCTCAAAGGGACTTTAAGAGGTTCTTAGCTTACTCTAGTGTTTCACAGATGGGTTATATGCTATTGGGTGCTTCAGTCTCCTTCTTTTTAGGGATTAACTCAACTTTACAAGTCCTCCCGCTAGGAGTATTAGCGTCAGTATTAATTTACGTATCTCATGGTTTTGGTAAGGCTTTACTTTTCATGAGTGCAGGTGCATCAATAACAGAACTGGAAGAAAGAGATATAGAAAAACTGGGAGGATTATATCTCGTATCACCTCTCCATTCAACTTTAGCCTTTATAGGTCTTTTGAATATTCTAGGTCTACCTCCTTCTATTGGACTGATAAGCGAAGTTTTGCTATTACTTGCTGTAGGTCAGTTATCAGGGATCATAGGCTTAGGTTGGCTAATATTACTTGTCGCATTGCTGATGATAGCAATAGGAGTGTCTTCAGCCTACGGTACTTATTTATTCAAAAAAGTATATGGGGGCGTTAAGGAGGTTAAGAAAGACTTAGATAAAGCATACGAATACACGGTTCCGATGACGTTAATAGCTGTAGTCAGTATATTGTTCTTTTTCTTCCCTCAGTTATTAGTTCACTCTTTCATGAACTTCGTACAAACGCTACAAGGTTCCGATATTTCTCTATTCCTGATTACAATTCTACCTGCTTTAGGCTCCCTTATAGCTCTTTTACTACCTAGGGGTGTTAATCAGGATGTAAGAGGTGTTGTGGTAACTATTCTCATAGGTATTTCCCTAGTTTTGTCAGTCGAGAATCTGGTGTCCTCCCTTGGTAATCCGTTGTTCAGTCAGACACAAGCGTTCACTCTATTCGGTTACTTAGTCTATAGTTCCTCCTTAATTCAGAGTATTATAGGAGTCTTTGTATCGGGTTTAGCTTTCTTCATATCTTTGTACAGTATAGGGTACATGAAGGAAGATAACGTGCTAAGAAGATATTGGGGGTTCTTCGGGTTCTTCGTATCTTCTATGCTGACCGTTGTATTCGCAGATAACGTGTTACTATTTTTAGCAGGTTGGGAAGGAACAAGTTTAGCATCCTACGGACTAATAAGTTACTGGCTCGACGATAATGATAGGAACGTGGTAGGTGACTTCGGAAGAAAAGTACTCGGAATAGAATACTTGTCGAGACCAACCACAAGTGGTATAAGGGCTATGATATTTACGAGATTAGCAGACGTAGGTTTAATTGTTGGGCTTGGGTACTTACTATTACTCACAAGCGGTACTCAATACTCAGGAGTTACCTTATTATATCAAGGGCTGTTTACAGCTATACATACGGTCTATTTCTTACCATACGGGTGGGTTATACTATTCTTGATACTACTAGGCGGACTGGGGAAGAGTGCTCAGTTCCCGTTAACACAGTGGCTTTTAACAGCAATGACAGGTCCTACGCCCGTCAGTGCTTTAATACACGCTGCCACTATGGTAAACTTAGGAGCTATCCTTACGTTCTTGATGTATCCTTATCTCCTATACCCTGATCCGCAAACCACTATACTGATGAGCGTTATGGTAGGAATAACCATGTTTACTGCAATTTATACCAGTACTGGTGCTTTGGCAGCAAACGAACAAAAAATAATTCTTGCCTATTCAACAGCAGACCAAATATCACTTATGATACTCTCTTCGTCGGTTGGTGCGTTACTTGCCTCAGCCACTGGCAATTTAGTATTCCTAAGCTCGGGAATTATAGTTGGTTTAATACAAATGATAGCCCACGGCTTATACAAGGCATCGCTATTCATGAATGCTGGAAGTGTGATTCATTACACTGAAAACAGATACGTAGGGGTCTTCAGAACACTTTACAAGAAAATACCTTTGGTCTTCATACTTCAGTTAATAGCCACTCTAAACCTCGCTAGCGTTCCGCCTTTGATAGGTTTCTGGGCTCATAACCTTATAGGAAACTTGGTGTCAGACGCCGGTTTACTAACTCTTTATGCGATCGTGGAACTACTAGGTGGAGTTTACATAATTAGATATATAGTGAAAACATTCATTTGGAATAATGGCGAGGAAGTTCACGAAGAAGGTCATATTCACCCTCTAATGGTTGTTGCCCCCGCTTTCACAGTTATAGCTTCAATTATTTTGGGCTCATTGTTTATCGTATCTATCCAACCTTACTTAGTATCACTGGGTCTTTCCGCTAGTTACACCTCTTTGGACTTGATATCATTAATAGGGGCTTTAGTCGGTTTGTTGCTATCCTTAGGTCTGTATCTTAACGGAATAGATATGGGTAGGACCCCTCTTCAACCTTTGACAAACTTCCTTTACTATGGCTGGTATGTAAATCCGATCCTCGATTTATTGGGGCTTGCTAGCTTCAAGTTCGCCCAAGGTCTTTACAATAACTTTGAACACGGTGTAATTGATATGGGTCTAAACGTCAAATTACCTCAAGGGATAATAAATGTGGGAACGAGTTTGGTCAAGGTTACAGACACGGGAATCTTGAGGGATTATATTTTACTTTACTTAGGTGGGTTTGTAGTCCTAATCTTTATCTTAATAATCATAATGGGGGTGTAAATAGATGCAATTCTCTCTCTACCTACCTTTAGTTATTCCTTCATTAATTATGGTATTATCATCTATTGTAGTCTTATTCCTTGATAACGGAGAAGAAAAGGGGTTCTTACGGTCAGTCTACCTTACTTTTGTGACCTTACTAGTCTCTCTTTTCGTATTCTTAGCATTTTTCTTGTTAAAGTACTATGATTATTCTCTGTTCTCTGACTCAGTATACTTGACTCCTTTTGGCTACTTCATAGTTATAGCCTCTATACTTGCATCATTGATAGTGATAGCCGGAGGAGTTGCAGAACTAAAGGATTGGGATAATAGAAGCTCATTCCTATCTTTGGTTATATTAACAAACCTTGGAGTAGTTTATTTAGCCTTTGCATACAACGTATTGATGATATTTGCTTCTTGGGGTATAGCATCGGCAGCGACTTACGTGATAGCTATGCTTAAGAAGGACTACAACTCTACTGAAGCTGGAGTTAAATATCTTGTAATGGGCTTGCTCTCAAGCTCGCTCATGATAGTGGGTCTAGCGTTTTATGTGCTAGGGATAAATAACTTGTCTTTAGATGCGTCAATATCTTATTCGACACTGGTGATCTTAGGTATATTGTTCTTCTCAGTAGCTTTTCTATTCAAGATAGGGGCATTCCCGTTCCAAGGATGGTTACCTGACGTTTACTCAATGGCTGATAGAGTTTCAGTTGCTTTCGTCTCTAGTGTGGGTAAGATCGTTGGTATAGCTCCTCTAGTGGTCATTCTATATTACATACAGCCCATGAATTACCCAGTATCTTTAACCGTTTTTGCGATGTTTACTATTATTGCGGTAGCAAGCTTGGTTTTTGGAAACATTGCAGCCTTTTCGAGAAGGGATTTTGCGGCTATGTTATCTTACAGCAGTATAACCCAAGTAGGCTTTATGCTAATCCCGATAGCCATGTTCCCGTACGATGAGAGTGTGGGATTAGCGGGATTGATGATATATTTATTAGCGTATTCTATAGCTCAAGCAGGTCTATTCCTAGCTCTTTCACATGTGGAAAAAATTAGTGGAACTAGTAGCTATGAGGGGTTCAGAGGAATTGCAGCTATAGATAAGGCTTTAGCCTTTGCAGTGTCAATATTGCTACTGAGCTTACTAGGTTTACCACCTATTATAGGTTTTTGGGCTAAGCTTTTCGTGTTGGAATCTTCTTTCTCTCAGCCTTGGCTCACTCTAATTGGTTTCTTGAACAGTGCAATAGCTGCAGGTTACTATATACCGCCAATAAGGGAGATGTTTAGAGAGGGTAATTTTCAACGAGTCAGTTCTCCTGAGAGAAGTTCGGCATTAGTGGCGTCAATCTTAAGTATTATAGTGGGATTAATAGCCCCATTGATTTTTGGGGTGTTAATTTGATAAGAGTAGCCCTTGTAGGTATAGGCAATGTAGCGAGTGCTTTACTACAGTCGCTCGAATGGGTTAAACAAGGCAAACCTATATACGGTGTTCTTACCTCACTTCCTTATAAACCGGAAGACATTGAGGTTGTTAAGGCTTTTGATATAGACAAGAGAAAAGTAGGGAAAAGACTGTCGCAAGCTATTTTCGAAAAGCCGAATGTAGTGCCTAAACAAGTAGAGGTAACAAGCGACATAATTGTTGTAAGGGGAGAGACGTTAGACGGTAAGGAAGGAGTACTTGAGAGGATAATAGAAGAGTCAGAGCTTCCCCCAGTAAACGTCTCAGAAGAGTTAAAGAAGGAGAAAGTAGATGTAGTAGTGAACTTGTTGCCAACCGGAGCACAGAAGGCTAGCAAATATTATGCACAACAGTCGTTAATGGCTTCCTCAGCGTTTATAAACGCTACTCCGTCTTCGATAGTTGAGAGCTTAGATAGAAAGTTTAAGGATTTACATATTCCTTTGCTGGGAGACGACCTATTAAGCCAAATAGGTGGGACAGCTTTACACACTGGAATTATTGAATTCCTTAAAAGCAAAGGTGTAAGGGTCACAAGAACTTATCAGATAGATATTTCAGGAACTACCGAGACGCTAGTCACACTTGAGGAATGGAGAAAGGATCTGAAGAAGGGAATAAAAAGTGAATATATATCTAAGCACTCGAACGGTGCTACCGTTATTGCAGGGACGTCAGACTACGTTGAGTTTCTAGGAGATAGAAGAGTGAGTTATATGGTTATAGAGGGGGAGTACTCCATAGGTATACCCGTAAGGGTTGACATATCTTTTAAGTCTTATGATTCTTTTAACGCTGTAACCCCTCTGATAGACTTGATAAGGATAGCGAAAGTATTAAAAGATAAAGGGATAGGAGGGGCTATCCCGGAGATATGTGGATATTACTTTAAAAAACCTCCAGTTATATATGATAGTACGGAAGAGTCAAGGAGATTAATGTTGGATTATTTGAGTAAAGTGATGACAGAACCCCGGCTTGATAGGTGATATAATCGTATGAGTACTGATAGTATTTTCCTAACCGTCTAGATCTCAACTACTTCTGCTTGGTTCAGTACTGCTCTTATATCTACGTTTAATTTATTCTCGCCTTCTAGTACTTCTCCTAGTCTAGCTCTTACTGTGTTCTTAGATGATATTATACAATATTCAGGCATTTTTGAGGAAAGTTCAAAAGTACCGATTTTCCTAGCTATCTCTACGATCTCCTCTTTATCCATACCTATTAAAGGTCTAAATACAGGCCTATTAATGCCAAACTCACTTACAAAGAGGTTTTTCATAGTCTGAGATGAGACTTGGGATAGAGATTCTCCGGTTGTAATGGAGTAAGCTCCCGATTTCTTTCCAAGTTCATCAGCCAGTTTATACATTAGTCTCTTTAGCATGATAACTCTTATGAACTTGTTTACGTTTGCTAAATAAATAGAGAGTTTTATTCCGTCAACAAAATACACTTTTATTTTTTCTCCTCCGCTCCATTCTCTCAAAACTTTCACTTCCTCTATTATAATCTTCTTTTGTATATCTCCTCCTAACATCACGTTTAATAACAAAGGCTTAGCACCCCTCTTCATCATCATCCATGTTGCTACTGGTGAGTCAATTCCTCCACTGAATAACACTATAGTTTTTCCTGTACTACCCACTGGAAAACCTCTAGGGCCTTCTCGTTCATCTGAATAAAGATAAGCCTTATTTTGTAGGATGTCTATTCTAACAATTACTTCTGGATTGTTAAGATCAACGCCAGAACTAAAGGGTAATAACTCCTTTCCAATTTCCTTGGCTACATCTAAACTAGTAAAGTTATGTTTACCGTTTCTTCTCACCCTTACCGCAAACTTTTTACCTTTAACTATTTCTTTAAACTTCTCACGCGCCACTACAGCTAATTCTTGAATGCTAGAAAAGTTAACCTCATCGGCAGTATAGTAATAGGATATGCCAAAAACATGAGATAGTTTGTTTATATCTCCTTCCCCTTCTATAATAACGTAACCCTGATCAGCCTTCCAGTTTTTTACAGTGATAACAGAAGAAACATTAGCAATTAATTTTCTAAGGAAATATTTCCTCACATAGCTTGACTTAATCATAAGTTCTCCTGAAGGTCTTATGACTACGAATGTCATGATATATACTACATTTCTTCCTCGATTTTTATTCCCATAAAGTCATCTTTAATTAATGATAAAATTAGTAAACGGGAAAATCTTAGTACTCTCTGACGTTCATTACCCTTATTGTGATGAGAAGGAGGTCAAGAAAATAGTGGAAAAGGAAAAGCCTCAACTGTTAGTCTTATTAGGTGATATAGTAGTCAAGGAAGGAGTAGAATACAGAAATTTTCTGAAAGAGCTTAAAGCCGAAGAAGTAGTGTACATTAAAGGAGATGAAGACGTAATAGAAGGTGATACAGAATACTTAGATGTCGTTAATGGTAATAGGAAATTTGTGTTTTTTCACGGTCATCAAATTTTAAGTGAATCAACACAGTATTCGTTGGCTAAAATAATGAACAGCAGTTATGGGAATCTTAGGGAGGTAATACCAAGAAGTCGGTATTAGCGAGAAGTTTTTAATTTTAGACGTCTTCATACTGAAAAGATGTCAAACGGAAAAGGACAAATCGAGTTA